>JAFECU010000260.1 GCA_018242005.1 Pseudomonadota bacterium
TGCCCTACTGGAACGACACCATCGCCCCCGCCATCCAGTCGGGCAAGCGCGTGCTGATTGCCGCCCACGGCAACTCCATACGCGCCCTGGTCAAATACCTGGACGGCATCTCCGACGGCGACATCGTGGGCCTGAACATCCCCAACGGCATTCCGCTGTTGTATGAGCTGGACGCGGGCCTGAAGCCCCTGCGCCACTACTACCTGGGCGACGCCGAGGCCGCCGCCCGCGCCGCCGCGGCCGTGGCCGCCCAGGGCAAGGCCTGACGAGCCGCCAGCGAGCCGCCGCCGGTGCCTAAAAATTAGGCGAAACCAGGGGAACTGAGCCGGCCCGCGGCCTTCCAAGGTGTATATTTGTTCGAAGCGGTAAAGGGTGTTCTATGGGCCACAAACTGAAAATTGCGGGATGGGTATCGGTCGGCGTGATGGCCGGCGCCCTGACCACGGTGTCGCTGCAGACCGTGGCGCGCGGCGCGATGACGCCGCTGCCGCTGGAGTAAAGCCAGCAGCTGTCGGCCGTGTTCGGACTCATCAAGACCGACTACGTGGAGCCAGTGGATGACAAGAAGCTCATCACCGACGCCATCAGCGGCATGGTCTCCAGCCTGGATCCGCATTCGCAGTATTTCGACAAGAAGTCCTTCAAGGAATTCCGCGAGGGCACCACCGGCCGCTTCGTCGGCGTGGGCATAGAGATCACGCAGGAAGACGGCCTGGTCAAGGTGGTCTCGCCCATCGAGGGCTCGCCCGCCGACCGCGCCGGCCTCAAGACCAACGACCTGATCACCAAGATCGACGACACCGCCGTCAAGGGCCTGACGCTGAACGAGGCCGTCAAGCGCATGCGCGGCGAGCCCAACACCAAGGTCACGCTGACCATACTGCGCAAGGACGAGAGCCGCAGCTTCCCCGTGACCATCACGCGCGAGGAGATCAAGACCCAGTCGGTCAAGGCCAAGGTGATCGAGCCCGGCTACGCCTGGATCCGCCTGTCGCAGTTCCAGGAGCGCACGGTGGACGACTTCGTGCGCAAGGTGGAAGAGATCTACAAGCAGGATCCCCGCATCAAGGGCCTGGTGCTGGACCTGCGCAACGACCCCGGCGGGCTGCTCGACGCCGCAGTGGCCGTGTCGGCCGCGTTCCTGCCGGAAAATACGACCGTGGTCACCACCAATGGCCAGTTGGCCGAGAGCAAGGCCGTCTTCAAGGCCGCGCCCGAGTACTACCAGCGCCGCGGCAGCGGCGACCCGCTCAAGCGGCTGCCGGCCGCCATCAAGACCGTGCCGCTGGTGGTTCTGGTCAATGAGGGCTCGGCCTCGGCCAGCGAGATCGTCGCCGGCGCGCTGCAGGACAACAAGCGTGCCACCATCATGGGCAGCCAGACCTTTGGCAAGGGCTCGGTGCAGACAGTGCGCCCGCTCGGCCCCGACACCGGCATCAAACTGACCACGGCGCGCTATTACACGCCCAGCGGCAAGTCCATCCAGGCCAAGGGCATCGTGCCCGATGTGATGCTCGACGAGACGGCCGAGGGTGACCTCTACGCCTCGTTGCGCATGCGCGAGGCCGACCTGGAAAAGCACCTGACCAGCGGCCAGGGCGAGGAGGTCAAGGACGCCGCCCGGGAAAAGGCCCGCGAGGAAGCCCGCAAGCGCCTGGAGGAGGAGACCAAGAAGCCGATCGCCGAGCGCAAACTGCCCGAGTTCGGCTCGGACAAGGACTTCCAGCTGATCCAGGCGCTCAACCAGCTCAAGGGGCACACCGTCGTCGCCAGCAAGACGCTGACCGAGCGCAAGGAAGAAAAGAAGGACAACTGAGGGCAAGGGTCAAGCGTTGGGCGCTGATCGCAAACGCCCGAAAAGCGCCCAACGCGCAACTTCTTGGCTCAAGTAGCGATATCTATTGAGCCGCCCCCCAGGGTACGCGGTGCACGCGCAGCCCGTCATCCCCGCGAATTTGATGACCGACGACCAACTGCTGCGCTACTCGCGCCATATCCTGCTCGACGAGGTCGGTATCGAGGGACAGGAGCGCATCTTGGCCGCGCATGTGCTCGTCGTGGGCGCCGGGGGCCTGGGCTCGCCGGCGGTGCTGTTCCTGGGTTCGGCCGGTGTGGGACAGATCACGCTGGTGGACGACGACCTGGTGGATCTGACCAACCTGCAGCGCCAGATTGCCCACACCACGGCGCGCGTGGGCGCACCCAAGGTCGAGTCCGCGGCCCAGGCCGTGCACGCCATCAACCCCCAGGTCAAGGTGCATGCCCTGCGGCAGCGCGTGGACGCTTCGGCACTGCACGCGCTGGTGGCGCGGGCCGACGTGGTACTGGACTGCAGCGACAACTACGGCACCCGCCAGGCCATCAACGCGGCCTGCGTGCACGGCGGAAAGCCCCTGGTGGCCGGCGCCGCGATCCGCTTCGACGGCCAGATCTCGGTCTATGACCCTAGACGCAGCGACTCGCCCTGCTACGCCTGCCTGTTCCCGCCGGACGCGCGGTTCGAAGAGGTGGCCTGCTCCACCATGGGTGTGTTCGCCCCCATGGTGGGCATCATCGGCACCATGCAGGCGGCCGAGGCACTCAAGCTCATTGCCTGCGTGGGCCAATCGCTGGCCGGGCGCCTTTTGATGCTCGAAGGCCGCGACATGCACTGGACCGAGATGCGAACCCAGCGCGACCCCGATTGCTCCGTCTGCGGCACACGGCACCCACGGGCAGAGTAGGAGCCCACCTACGAAATCAGCGCGCAGCTGCTGGCAGCAGGGTGGCCGCCCATGCTTCTACAGTAGCGTCCTGGCTCCTCGTTCCCGATGGGGCCGAACGGGAATCCCTTGTGAAGCTGCGCACCTACATCGTCGAAGACAACGCCACCATTCGCGAGAACCTGATCGGGACGCTGGAGGAACTGGCCGAGGTGCAGGCCGTCGGCATGGCCGAGACCGAGGACGAGGGCAAACAGTGGCTGACGGCGCACAGCACGCATTGGGACCTGGCCATCGTCGATCTGTTCCTGCGCCAGGGCAGCGGCCTGGGCGTGCTGGCCGCCTGTCGCGACCGCCTGAGCGCGCAGAAGATGGTGGTGCTCAGCAACTACGCCACGCCCGACGTGCGCATGCGCTGTGCTCAGCTCGGGGTGGATGCGGTGTTTGACAAGTCCAACGAAATTGACGCGCTCGTGGATTTCTGCATCGTGCACAGCACGCAACGCAGTTCCAACGGCGCGGCGGCCAACGGATCCATGGGATGAGCGCTCAATCGATAAGCCGGTTCTTGAGCGCGTAATAGGTCAGGTCGCTGTTGGATGACAGCCCCATCTTCTCCATGAGTCGGGTGCGGTAGGTGCTGACGGTCTTGACGCTGAGAGACAGGGACTTGGCAATGTCGCCCGCCGTCTCGCCGCGCGCGAGCTTGAGGAAGACCTGGAACTCGCGCTCGGACAGCTGTTCATGCGGCGGCGCGTCGTCCTTGCGGTGCAGTTGCTGGGCCAGCAGATCGGCCACGGCCGGCGTCAGGTAGCGGCGCCCAAGGGAGATGGCCCGGATGGCCTCGACGATCTCCTTGGGTTCGCATTCCTTGTTGAGGTAGCCGCTCGCCCCCTGGCGTATCAGGTTGATGGCGTAATGCTCCTCGGGGTAGCCGCTCAGGATCAGGATGCCCATGTCCGGCGCCTTGGCGCGCAGCATGGCCAGCGCATCCAGGCCGCTTTGCCCGGGCATGGACAGGTCCATCACCAGCACGTCGATCTCGTGCGCACGCACCAGGTCGATGGCCTCGCGGCCGTTGGCAGCCTCGCCCTCCACGCGCAGATCCACATGCTCGGAGAAAAACTGCCGCAGACCGGAGCGCACTATTGCGTGGTCATCCACAATGCCGATCTTGATCATCTAGCCTTCTTTCAGGATTGCCGAACTTGGCGCCCACGGCCGATGATATGCAATTCGGCCACGCCACACCGCCGCCCTGGAGAAGCTCATACATGTTTTGGTCCCGCCTGCGCAAAATGGCCATCAGCCTGCCGGTCGCCCTGATGGCCGTGATACTGCTGGTCGGCATCAATGAGACGGGATACCTGCGTTCGCACGACGCGGTGGAAGACCTGGCACGCTCGCAGGCCACGCGCGCGGCACTGGATCGGCTGCTGCAGAACATGCTGAACGCCGAGACCGGCCTGCGCGGCTACCTGCTGACGAGCGACGAGCGCTACCTGCAGCCCTACCAGCAGGCGGTGGCGACGATCAACTCCAACCTTGACGAACTGCACCAGGCCTACCTGCGGCTCCCCCAGGACCAGGCCGAGTTTGCACAGCTGTCGCAGCAGGTGACGCGCAAGCTGTCCGAGCTGGAGCTCATACTGAACCTGCGGCGCCTGGACAACGATGACGCCTGGAAGTTCGTGCTGTCCACCGACGTGGGCAAGGACAACATGGACGCCATACGCACCATGGCGTCCAGGCTGGTCGATCACAGCGCTCAACAGTCGCAGCGCAGCACGCAGGAGATCCTGCACTCGCTGAGGCTCTCGCGCCTGGGCATCGCCACCGTGGCGGTGATCGGCCTGCTGGCCTTCTACATGTACCTGCGCCAGAGCTATGCCCTGCAGGAGGCCCAGGAGCGCGAACAGCAGGCGCTGGCACAAGAGCGCGACCGGCTGGAGCAGTTGGTGCGCGAGCGCACGGCCACGCTGTCGCAGCTGGCCAACCACCTGCAGCAGGTACGCGAGGACGAGCGCGCGCACCTGGCACGCGAGCTGCACGACGAGCTGGGCGCGCTGCTCACGGCCGCCAAGCTCGATGTGGCGCGGCTCAAGTCCCGCATCGACATGCAGGTACCCGAGCATGCCGAACGCATACAGCACCTGACGGAGACGCTCAACAACGGCATTGCCTTGAAGCGCCGCATCATCGAGAACCTGCGCCCGTCCTCGCTGTCCAACCTGGGGCTGACGGCGGCGCTGGAAATCCTCACACGCGACTTCGCCGCCAGCAGCAACCTGCAGGTGGACACCAGCCTGGATGAGGTGCCGCTGTCCGATGCCGCACAGCTCACGGTCTACCGCCTGGTGCAGGAGTCGTTGACCAACGTCGGCAAGTACGCCGACGCCCGCAAGGTGCTGGTGTGCGTGCACAAGCACCCCAACCACGTCGCCGTTCAGGTGCGCGATGACGGCAGGGGCTTTGACCCGGCCGCCATACGTGGCGACGCCTATGGGCTGCGGGGGATGCGCCACCGCGTCGAGGCCGCGGGCGGAAGCCTGTCGGTGAGCTCCACGCCCGGCGAGGGCACGCTGGTCAGTGCCGTGCTGCCGCACCAGCCCGCCTGACGGCGCGGCCGGGCGTGTCGGCTCCGTCCTACAGCAGCGCAGGCGCGCCGCCTTCCCGCAGTGCGCAAAGCAGGCATTTAGCATGACGGTTGGTGCATGTGCACTCCTGCGCGACGCGTTGTTGCCAACCGACCGGAGGAGCATAGGCGCCATCACCAGGCCCATGCGACCATCGGAGGGTGCAAGCGGTCGCAGGGGCTTTTTTCACGCACCCGAGTTGTCACTCAATAAGCTCAAAAAGGACACCAGCATGAAATACACCACCGCCATTGCCTTCGCCCTGCTGACGGGTGCCACCCTCGTCTCCACCGGCTGCTCGGTGGCCCGCGACCAGCAGACCGTGGGCAGCTATGTGGACGACACCGCCATCACCACGGCCGTCAAGGCCAAGATGGCCGAGGACAAGGGCGTGTCGGCCGCCGCCATCAGTGTGGAGACGCTCAACGGCACCGTCCAGCTGTCGGGTTTCGCCAAGTCCCAGGCCGAAAAGGACCGCGCCGAGGCCATTGCCCGCACCACCAAGAACGTGCGTGGCGTGCGCAACAGCATCGTCGTGCGGCCGTAAGCAGGCCTTTCTTTCTCTCCCCCAGCCCTCCCCCGCAAGAGGGGGCCATGGCGCCGCTCCATGTGCGGCGCCATGGGGCACCGGGTCAGGCCCTGCCCACCTTGGCCAGCAGGCGCCGCAGGACGGTGGGCGAGATGAACTGCGCCACGTCACCGCCCAGAGTGGCGATCTCGCGCACCAGCGTGCTGCTGATGAACTGGTACTGGCTGCTCGGGGTCAGAAACACGGTCTCGATCTTCGGCACAAGCGCACGGTTCATGCCGGCGAGCTGGAATTCGTAGTCGAAGTCCGTGCCCGAGCGCAGGCCGCGCACCATGGCCGTGCCGCCATGCGCGGACGTGAATTCGGTGACCAGGCCGTCGAAGGGCTCGACCTGTACCTGCGGACAGTCGGCGAGCGCCTCGCGCGCCATCTCCATGCGCTCGTCCAGCGTGAACAGGGTCTTCTTGTGGTGGGCGATGGCCACGGCCACGATGACGCGGTCGAACAACTGCGCCGCGCGGCGCACCAGGTCTTCATGGCCCAGCGTGATGGGGTCGAAGGTTCCGGGATAAACGGCAACAACAGGCGCCATGGCGTCGGCTCTCCAGGTCAATGGCGCCCGGCGCGGGCCCCAAGGGGCGGATTATGCAGCGCCGCCGCGGGTGCGTGGCTTTCAAGCCGAACAAGCCTCAAGCGCTTATCCATCAACCGCTTACAGCTACTTTATTGATAGTCTACTGCTGCGGCCTCAGCAGGTGGGCATGCACGGCGCCGGCCTTCAGATGGCGGTGCAGCAGCAGGCCCAGGGGTGCGAGCCGCTCCTCACTCCAGGCCTCGGGCGCTTCCAGGTAGATGAAGCCGCCGGGCGCCACGGCCTGCGCGGCGGCCTGCAGCGCGGGCGCAAACAGTTCGCCGGCAAACGGCGGGTCGATGAGCAGCAGGTCCATGCTGGCGGGCTGGCACTGGCGCAGCGCCGCCACGCCGTCGCCGCGCTGCACGTGCACGCTGCTCGCCTGCAGGCGCTGGCGCAGGGTCTCGAGCTGCGCGGCCAGGCCGGCATCGCCCTCAACCAGCAGCACGCTGGCGGCGCCGCGCGATGCGGCTTCCAGCCCCAGCGCGCCCGTCCCGGCAAAGGCATCGAGGCAGCGCCAGCCCGTGAGGTCCTGGCCCAGCCAGTTGAACAGGGTCTCGCGCACGCGGTCGGGCGTGGGGCGCAGGCCGGGGCGGTCGGCCACGGGCAGGCGCGTGCGCCGCCACCGGCCGCCGATGATGCGCACCTCACCCGCCGACTTGCCCACCGACTTGCCCGCCGCCTTGTTTGGCGCGCGGCTCAAGGCTGGCCCCCGACGACCACGGTCACCATGCGATCGGGCTGCAGCTTGCGTTGAAAGGCGGCGCGGATCTCGGCCACGGTGAGGGCCTGCACGCGATCGGTCCAATGCTCGAGGTAGTTAAGCGGCAGGCCGTTCCAGGCGATGTTGACGACGTTGGCCAGCAGCTTGCGGTTGCTGTCGATGCGCAGCGCAAAGCCGCCTATGAGGTTGTCCTTGGCGGCGCGCAGTTCGGCCTCGGTCGGACCTTGTTCGACAAAGCGTTTGAGCACCTCGCGCGTGACCTGCACGGCCTGCGCGGCCTGGTCGGGCCGGGTCTGCAGGCCGACGACGAAGGCGCCGGCGTTCAGGCCCGGCGAGAAGCTGCTGCCCACGCTGTAGCTCAAACCGCGCTTCTCGCGCACCTCATTCGTCAGGCGCGAGGTGAAGCCCCCACCGCCCAGGATGTGGTTGCCCACCAGAAGCGCCAGAAAGTCCGGGTCGCGCCGCACAAAGCCCGGCTGGCCGATGAGCACATGGGCCTGGGCCGAGGCGAACGGGATGTTCTCCTGCACGGCCTTTTCGAGCGGCTGCACCTCGGGCACGGCGGGCAGCGGGGCGCAGTCGCTTGGCGCGGGCAGACGCGACAGCAGGGTCTGCACCAGTTGCTGCGCCTGCGTGCGCGTGACGGCGCCGACGATGCTCACGCGCGCGCGGCAGGCCTGCAGGTAGCGGGCGTGGAAGGCCTGCAGGTCGGCAACCTCGATGTTGGCCAGCGTCTGCGCCGTGGGGCGCTGGCCGTAGGGGTGGCTGCCATAGACGGCGGCGGCGAAGGCCTTGGCGGCCACGGTGCCGGGGCGGGTGTCGGCCTCCTTGATGGCCGCGTCCCAACGCGCACGTTCGCGCTGCCAGATCTCCGGCGCAAAGCTGGGCTGACCCAGCTGACGCGCGGCCAGGCGCGCGGCGCGTTCGAGCAGGTCGGGCTCGGTCAGCGAGCGCAGCGAGAACACCAGGCCGTCGCGCTCGGCGCCGGCCTCCAGGCTTGCGCCCAGGTCGGCCCAGGCCTCGCCCAGATCGTTCTCGTCCAGCGCCGGCTCGTTCGCGCCACCGGCCGTCACGCCCTTGGAGCTCATGAGCGCGGCGGCCGCCGCCAGGCCCGACTGCGCCGCGGGGTCGCGGCGCGCGCCGGCGTCGAAGTCCACCTGCACGTCCACCATGGGGATGGCCGGGCTCTCGACCAGCCAGACGCGCGCGCCGCTGGGCTCGGTCCAATGCTGAATCGGCAGCAAGGCCCAGGCGCTTTGAGCATAAAAAATGGCTCCAGCGCTCACCAAAACAGCGCGAGCAGCTATCGTTTTGAGAATTGCATTCATATCCGTTGTCCTTGACTCTCTGACCCACCCACGATGCACGACAGCGGCACCACCCCGACGAAGGCCGACGTGCAAGGGCCGCCCCGCCGCACTGGCGGCGCCCCCTGGCCGCCAGCACAGCGAGTGCGGCGGGAGGGCGCGCAGCGCCGCAGGGGCGTGTTGCATGTCAATGCATGCGCCCGCCGGCGTCGGTGGCGGGTGCGGCGCGCTTCTTCGCGCCGTTGGCCAGGGGCTGGGGCACGAGCGTGGCCACGGTGAGCTGGTCGTCGCCAAAGTAGCGCGCGGCCACCGACTGCACCTCCTGGGGCGTGACGCCGCGCAGCAGCTTCAAGAGGCGCTCGTCCGCGTCCAGCGGCAGGTCCTGCACCCAGTTGCTCCCAAGGTCGCTGGCCTGGCTGTAGAGAGAGTCGCGCGCGTAGATGGTCGATGCCGCCCACTGGGTCTTGACGCGCGCGAGCTCGGCCTCGCTCACGCCGCCCTGCGCCACGCGCGCCACCTCGGCGCGCAGCGCCTCCTCCACCTGCCGGGCGGTCTTGCCCGCGGCGGGCACGCCCGTCATCAGGAACAGCGAGGGCCCGCGCCCCAGGATGGATGCCTGGCTGCTGGCGCTGTCGGCCACGCGGTCCGCACCCTGGGTGAGCGCGCGCTCCAGCCGCGCGCCGTCGTAGCCGCTGAGCACGGCCGACAGAACCAGCAACGCCAGGCCATCGCGGTCGTCGGCGTCCATGCGCGCTATGCGCGTGATGCCCGGCACATGGAAGGCCAGGGCCACATAGGCCTGCTCGGCGGGCGCCTTGAAATCGATGCGGCGCAGGCCCTGCTGTTGGGGCTCGGTACGCGGCTTGCGCACGGGCACGGCACGCGGGGGGATGGCGCCATAGGTCTTCTGGGCCAGGGCCAGCACCTTGGCCGGATCCACATCGCCCGCCACCACCACAGCGGCGTTCTGCGGCACATACCACTGGTGGTGGAACTGGCGCACGTCGCCCGGCGTCATCGAGTCCAGGTCGCTCATCCAGCCCACGACGGGGCGGCGATAGGGCGAAGCGATGAAGGTCGAGGCATAGAGCTGCTCGATGAGCGCGGCGCGTGGCTGGTCCTCGGTGCGCATGCGGCGCTCCTCCTTGACCACCTCGATCTCCTTGGTGAACTCGGCGTCGGGCCACTGGTTGTTGGCGAAGCGGTCAGATTCGAGCCGCATCACGTCGGCAAGCCGGTTGGCCGGAATCTGCTGGTAGTAGCCCGTGTAGTCGCGGCTGGTGAAGGCATTCTCCTGTCCACCCAGCGCCGCCACGCGGCGCGAGAATTCGCCCGGCGGCAATTTTTTGGTGCCCTTGAACATCATGTGCTCCAAGGCGTGCGCCACACCCGACGTGCCATCGACCTCGTCCATGGAGCCCACGCGCACCCAGACCATGTGCACGGCCGTGGGCGCGCGCCGGTCGGGCTGCACGATGAGCTGCATGCCGTTCCTCAAGGTGAATTGCTGCGCCCCCGTGGCCGTGGTGGTGGCCGGCGGCGCAATGGTGGAGACAGCCGGTGCGGTTTGCGCCCCCGCATGCAGGCAGGCCAGCAGGCCCAAAAGGGTGATAGCGCGTTTCATAGAATGGCTGGGATTCTAAGTACCCGCCGATGTTCAGTTTTTTCAAGAAAAAATCCCCCTCCTCCGCCGATCCCTCTAGCGCGCCGGTGCCGGACGCCGCCAGCCCCCCCCCAGCCGATGCCCCGCCAGAGGCCGAGGGCTCCAAGGGCAGCGGCGCGCTCGGCTGGCTGCGCAAGTCTTTCGGCACGCAGGACGCCACCGCACAGCGAGACCAACCCGCACCGGATCCGGTCCCGCCCGCCGTGCCCGAGCCCACGCCCAAACCCGAGGGCCAGCGCCAGGGCTGGATGGATCGCCTCAAGTCCGGCCTGCGCAAGACCGGCAGCAGCATTGCCACCGTCTTCACCGGCACGCAGATCAATGACGCGCTGTACGAGGAGCTGGAGGACGCCCTGCTCATGGCCGACACCGGCGTCAAGGCCACGCAGCATCTGCTGAATGACCTGAAACGCCGCGTGAAAGAGGCCAAGGCCACCGAGCCCGCCGCCGTCAAGGCGCTGCTGGCCGACGCACTGGCCGACCTGCTGCGCCCGCTGGAAAAGCCTCTGGTCATCGGCGAGCACAGCCCCACCGTCATCATGGTGGCGGGCGTGAACGGCGCGGGCAAGACCACGTCGATCGGCAAGCTCACCAAGCATCTGGCCGACCATGGCGAGAGCGTGCTGCTGGCCGCGGCCGACACCTTCCGCGCGGCGGCGCGCGAGCAGCTCGGCGTATGGGCCACGCGCAACACCGTGGAGATCATCAGCCAGGAAGGCGGCGACCCGGCCGCCGTGAGCTTTGACGCCGTCACCGCCGGCCGCGCGCGCGGCAAGGACGTGGTGCTGGTGGACACGGCCGGGCGCCTGCCCACGCAGCTGCACCTGATGGAAGAGCTCAAGAAAATCCGCCGCGTGGTCACCAAGGCCGACGCGAGCGCCCCGCACGAGGTGCTGCTGGTGATCGACGGCAACACCGGCCAGAACGCCCTGGCCCAGGTGCGCGCGTTTGACGACGCGCTGCAGCTCACGGGCCTGATCGTCACCAAACTGGACGGCACGGCCAAGGGCGGCGTGCTGGCCGCCATCGCGCAGGAGCGGCCCGTGCCCGTCTACTTCATCGGCGTGGGCGAGAAGGTGGAAGACCTGGAGACTTTCAGCGCACGCGAGTTCGCGCAGGCGCTGCTGGCCTGACGACATTGGCGGCGCAGCCGCGACGGACAACAACCCCCGCCGCCCCGGCCAAGGCCGGGCTCGAGGAGTCTGCCCCGGGCCGAAGACCGCAAGACGCGCCTGCCCAACAAGGGCTGCGGCGCGGCCGGTGGCATCGCGTCACCTGTCACCCAGCCACCTGCTGCGCCACCCAGTCGGCATAGTCGGCCTGGGCCTGCTCCATGCGGGTGAGCAGCTGCGGCACCTCATACGGGTGCTGCGCGCGCAGCCACGCGAGCAGCGCGGGCACGGCAGAGGGCAGCGTCTTGCACACCAGGCGCCATTCCGCGCCCTCGTGCTGCGCGCCTTGCCAGACGTAGTGCGAGGCAATCGCCTCGACCTGCACGCAGGCGGTCAGGTGCGCCTGTACGGCACCGGCCGCCAGGCGCTGCGCGTCGGCCGCGCTGGCGACGGTGGTGGTCACGACGGCGATCCGGGGTGTCGAGGTGCTGTGCATGGGGCAAGTCTCATATGGCGGCAATGCGCCAGAATGCTGCGCAGTTTGCAAGCACTGCGCAAGACCTCAGTGGCACCATTACGCTGCGCGCGAACATCATCGTCCGCTCCGGCGTCCAATCGAAACCCTGCGTATAGCCATGTCCCTGTCCACTCAACTGCACTCCGCCCTCGCCCCGCGCGGCCACATCCGTGCCGCCATCAATACCGGCAATCCCATTCTTGCGCGCCTGGATGCCGATGGCGCCCCCGCCGGCGTATCGATAGACCTGGCGCGGCGCTTTGCCGCTCGGCTGGGTGTGGAGCTGGAACTGATCGTCTTCGACACTGCGGCCAGGTCGGTGGACGCCGTGACGCGCGAGGAGGCCGACTTCGGCTTCTTCGCCGTGGATCCGGTGCGCGGTGCCGGCATCGCCTTTTCGGCGCCCTATGTGCTCATCGAAGGCAGCTATTTGGTGCGCCAGGACTCGCCGCTGAACGACAACGCCCAGGTGGACCAAGCCGGCCACACCGTGGTCGTGGGCCAGGGCAGTGCCTATGACCTGTACCTGACGCGGGCGCTGCAACAGGCGCAAATCCTGCGCGCGCCCAGCTCGCCCGCAGTGGTCGATACCTTTGTGAACTCGACCGCCGATGTCGCCGCCGGCGTGCGCCAGCAACTGGAGGCCGATGCGCTGCGCATTGCCGGGCTGCGCCTGCTGCCAGGGCATTTCATGGTGATACAGCAGGCCATGGGCCTCCCGAAGCCACGTGGCGAAGCGGCGCAGCGCTTGCTGGCAGCGTTCGTGGAGGACGCCAAGGCCAGCGGCTTTGTCGCCGACGCCCTTGCGCGCCACGGCATCCAGGGGGCGACGGTCGCACCACGGGCAGATGTTTGACGCAACCGCCAGTGTCGGCCCACCCGGTGGAGCGGTGCCGGAAGAATGGGCAGTCAGGTCGCCGTCCTGAATTTCGTTCTTCGCACACAAGGTCGGCGATGACCGGAGGAGGCTTCCATGCGACTACTCGTTCTCGGAGCATCGGGCGGCGTCGGTTCCTGCCTTCTCGAACAGGCGACCGCGCGCGGGCACGGTGTGACGGCCCAAACCCGCGACGCACGCAGGCTGCCCTCGACAAAAGCGACCCATGTGGTCGCCGGGTCGCCCTCGGACGCTGCATTCCTGCGACGGCATCTCGGCGGGCACGATGCCGTTGTTCTGTGCATAGGCGTCGCCACCATCGGGCGGACGACAGTGTTCTCGGACGCCACCGAGGCCCTCATCCCTGCCATGGAGGCAACCGGCGTTGCGCGACTCGTGGCTGTCACCGGCATCGGAGCCGGTGACACCAGGGGACACGGCGGATGGTTCTACAACCTCATCGTCCATCCGCTCTTCACCCGCAATCGCTACGTTGACAAGGATCGCCAGGAAGCGGCCATCGAGCGGACGAATCTCGACTGGACCATCGTTCGGCCTGCCCCGTTCTCGACGAAGACTGCCACGGGGCCATTGCAGGTTTTCACGGCAGTCCCGCCGGGGTTGCAGCTCAGGTCAATCACCCGCGCCGAAGTCGCCGCGTTCATTCTGGACATACTGGAAAGCGGCACATTCATCCGGCAGAAGCCGTTCATCGGTCACGCCTGATTCGACCCGGCAGGCTTTCCGCGGGCAACAAGCCCTTCGCAGCCGGTCTGCGGCCCTGCCTGCAAGAGCCGGTCAGCAGGCGCCCTGCGGCGTCAATATCTGCCGCCCGACTGCCTTGCCCTCTTCCAGCGCCAGCAGCGCCGTGAAGGCCTTGCTGAAATGCAGGCAAATGGTGGGCACGGGCTGCAGCTGCCTGTCCTTGACCAGCTGCATCAGTTCCTGCAGCTCGCGCAGGTTGCCCACGTAGGTGCCCTGGTAGGTGATGGCGCGCAGGGCCATCGAGGGCGTGGGCAGATCCACATGGCCGCCGAACAGGCCTATCTGCACCAGCTGCCCGCCCTTGGTCAGCAGATCGATGCCGGCCTGCACGGTCTGGCTGGAGCCCACGCAGTCGATGATGGCCCACACGGCGCCGCCGGCCGCCTGGCGCACCTGGGCGATGAAGCCGTCCTGCCTGGGGTCGAACGCGGCCAGGGCGCCAGCCTGCAGGGCGGCGGCGCGCTTGGTCTCGTCGGGATCGATGACGATGACGCCGGCACTGCCCATGGCCCTGGCCAGCAGCACGGCCATCAGGCCCAGGCCACCGGCGCCGAAGAGCACGAGCTTCTCGTCCTTGAGCACCTGGGCAGGGATTTTCTTCAGGGCGCTGAAAGTGGTCAGGCCCGAGCACGCATAGGGCGCCGCATGCGCGGGCGGCATGTCGCCGATGTCCACCAGATAGCGCGAGTGAGACACCAGCACATGGTCGGCATAGCCGCCGGGCTGAAACACGCCCATGGACTTGCCGGCCAGGCACAGGTTTTCGTCGCCGCGCCTGCACACACTGCATTGGCCGCAGCCATGCCAAGGGAAGACCAGATAGCGCTTGCCCACGGTCACGTCCTTGACGGCGTCGCCCACGGCGATCACCTCGCCGGCAATCTCGTGGCCCATGGTCAGGGGCAGCTTCATGCCGCGATCGATCATCGACATCTTCTTGCCGTTACCGAGGTCATACGAGCCATGCCAGATGTGCAGGTCGGAGTGACACACCCCCGCAGCCTCGATGCGCACCAGCACCTGGTCGCCCACGGGCTCAGGGGTTGGGCGCTCATTGCGCACCAGGGGTTGTCCGCACTCGGTCACGTCGTAGCTGATCATCAGGTCTCCTTCGATGCATGGGTGAACATTGCCGGGTCTGCGGGAAGCCTCATCGCCCGCTGACCGGCCCTCGGCAGCCCAGTTTAAGGTCAGGACCATCGAACCATGCCCCGGACGGTCAACCACGCGACATGCGGCCGCGCCCCTCACCGCTCCCCGCCCCACATGCCACGGCGCTGACCATGCAGCGGTAGCAGCCCCGCCAGGCCAAGCCCCAGCACGGCATGGGCCCAGCCCAGCGGCGCACGCAGGGTCTCGGGCGCGAAGTAATACAGCAAATAGCCGCTGAACACGGCGGCCGCGCCCAGGGCGCAGAGCGCCAGGCCGCTGCGGCGCCGGCCCACCTTGTGCCCGCGCATCCTGGGGTGATGCCTGGTCATGCGCCAGCCCTGCGGCACATGGGCGGCAGCCAGCACGCCAGCCATGAACAGGCCAGAAAACGCGGCCGCACCATGCAGGCGCATCAGCCAGGGCTCGCCGGGGTGTGGCAGCTGTTCTGCCCCCGCCCCCCAGAGGTAGTGCAGGGCCAGCCACAACAGGCCGCTCAACGCCAGCGCGCCCACGGTGGCATACAGGGCGCGGTATTGCCAGCACTTGAGATGATTCATAGGAAGTCTGAGTTTTTGCCAGCCTTGTCAATGCAGCCACGCGCGGGCACCGTGGGCCTGCAGCAGTGGGTGGTGCGCATCGCCGCTGGCCGCCACGATCTTGGTCAGGGCGTCCGCCCAGAGGCACAGTGGCGCGGCCACGCTGACATGGACATTCACGTCACGGCCGCCGGCGACCCACGCCTGGCTGCGCCAGCGCGCGCCCAGGCGGCTTGTGGCGAACGCACCGTCGCCCAGTTGCAGGAAGGGGCGCAGGCTGTCGCCTTCTTCGTCGCGAAGCAACACGGGCACCGGCACCGGGCCAAAGGCGCGCAGGTCACCGCCGGCATTGACCCAGCCACCGCCGCAGCCCAGGCGCTGCAGCGACCGCACGGCGCAGTCCACGGCATAGCCCTTGGCGATGCCGCCCAGGTCGAATGCAGCCGCGTCAGACCGCTTGTGCAGGCTTAGTCCGTCGCAATGCCAGCCGTGAGGCGCGCGGCCCTGGGTGATGTCGAACAGGCCGCCACTGGCCTGCTGCAGCGCCCGGGCGGCCTGCAGCACCTCGGCGGTCTCGGGCGCGACGCTCATGCACTGCCCTGCGGGCAACGCGGCAAAGCGCGCCACATCGCTGTCCGGCGCGAAGCGCGACATGCAGTCCTGCACCTGTTGCACGGCGGCAAAGGCAGCCTGCAGCCCGGCGTCTGCGCCTGCCTCCCGCGCCACGCCGATCTCGACCAGCGTTCCCAGCAAGGGCCGCGCGCGGCGCAGCCAACCGGGCGCGGCGGGGGCGTTCATGACAGCCTGCCGCCGCGGCGCAGCAGGTCCAGCCAGACCAGGTTGCGCCGCACGCCTTCGGTCAGATGGGTGCAGCTGAGCGTGGCGCCGCTGATATTGGCAATGTCCTCGCCCACCTGCAGCGGCGCTGCCGCGGTCTTGCCGACGAACTGCTTGCGCCAGGCGGGCATGCGGATCTCATGGCCATGGCTTTCGCGGTAGGCCAGCACCTCGACCTGGCGCACGCGCCCATCGGCCTCCACGCCCACGGCATAGCTGATGCGCTCGAACTTGCCTATCACGTCGTCCACCACGACGAAGCCCAGCAGGGCGCCACCCTGGCGTGCCAGGCGAACCTGCAGGCGCGGCGCCACGGGCCTGACGCCCGCGGCCGCCAGCTGCTGCGACAGCGCCGCATCGAGTGGCAGATCGCGCAGCTCGAAGGCGTCGGCCTGCGGGAACATGAGCTTTTGCGCCTGCTCGGCGCTCATGTAGTCCACCGCCAGTGCGCCCGCCGGCGCCAGCGCCACCAGGGCGGCCGAGGGGTACAGCGCAATGCGCATCGATGACGAGGGCATCAGAAGCTCCAGCCCAGGCCCAGGTTCACACGGTCGGCCAGGGTGTTGACGTGGAAGCGCTGATAGTCCGCCTTGAGCACGACGGAGCGCGTGACCCAGAAGTTGGCGCCCACGGTGGCCACCTGCTCGGTCTGCCCCGCTGCCGGCGTCAGGCCCGGGGCCAGGTAGGCAAAGCCGCGCGCGGTGTTGAAGCGCTCCAGGCGGACGAAGGGGCTAAGGCTGTAGTCGCCCTGCTGCCAAAGCCTGTAGGCGCCCTGCACATACCAGCCGTCGAAGGACTTCGGGATCAGCGTGGGGTTGCCAACCAGTTGCTGGTTCAGCTGGGCCGTGTTGGAGATGCTGCCGCGCGCGTACAGCGCCGCCAGATCCCAGCGTCCGGGCGTCCAGCGCGCATGCACATCGGCCAGCGTGACGCGCGCACTGGCAAAGCCCTGCTGGCCATGGGTGGCACCGCCGCTGAACAACGAGGCGCCCACGAGCAGACCCGGCACGCCGCGCCAGTTGGCGGCACCGAACAGCGCGAGGCTGCGCGCCTTGGCCTTGGCCCCTTCCTGGTGGATGGAGCCCAAGGGTGACTCCACCCCCTCGACCGAGGTCGCATCCCATTTGGTCAGGTCGAAGCTGGTGCTGACGCCGCCCTGCAGCGTCAGGCCATTGTCGAAGTTGGCGATGAGCTGCGCGCCAGCCTCGCGCCAGGTGGTGGGAATGATGGCCGTCTCGACGAAATTGCGCTCCACACCATAGTAGGCCGTGGGTTCGTGGTTCTCGTTGAGCAGGCCCACCGGCATCAGGAACAGGCCGCCTCGCGCCGCCAGCAGGGGCGTGAGCTGGTGTTCGACATAGGCCTGCTCAATCGCCACCTCCCCCGGGTCACTGGACGAGGTGACGGCATGCTCGACCTCGATTTCGCCGACGATCTTGGTGCGTTCGCTGACGCGGTGCTGCAGTCCGAGCACGAAGCGGCGCAGATCGAGCTGGGTTTTGTCAGAGGCCCGGGTCGGCCGGTTGTAGTTGATCTCGCCATAGCTGGTGAGCACGGTCGCGGGCGCCTCGGCAGCCGGCGCCGGCAGCGGCGCTGCGGCCAATGCAGCGGGTGCAGGAGCGGCCGGCGCTGCGCCCGCGGGCTGCCCCCAGCCACCGCCGGCCGTTGCCGCGGGCTGCGGCGCCTGCGGGCTCTGCTGAGCCTGTAGTCTTGCCAGTTGCGCCTTTACGTCGGCCAGCTCGGCGGAGAGCCGATCCAGCCTTTGTGCCAGTTCGGCCTGGGAGGCTGGCGCTGGCGCCGGCGCCACCTGGGCCGTGGAGGTGGTGGCGGCCAGCGCCAGAGTCAGGCCCAGTGCGCTGGCGGCAGGCGCGCCCAGGCGGCGTTGGAAGATGGAGTTCATGCAAGGGTGCGGTGATTGAAGAATCGGGGCTTGAGTCAAGGCTGGTAGTTGTCGGTGAGCGTCTTGAGGAAGGCGATCACATCGTCGATCTCGGCGTCGCTGAGCGCCGGCGCATCACCGGGCTTGCGGTTGTAGGGCCCCTCGGTCACGTTCACGTTGCCGCGCAGCCGCGGCGGCAGGTCGTTGAACTTGTCCACGCTGCCATCGGCATTGAGCGGGTACCACTTCTCGGGATTGGTGTCGCGCTGCACATAGAAGGAAAGTGCTTCCTTGAGCGTCTTGAAGTAGCCGTTGTGGAAAAACGCCTGGCGCAGCGCCACGTTGCGCAGCGTGGGCACCTTGAACTTGCCGCACAGGTCGGCGCGCGCGGCCAAGTCGCCGCCCTCGCGCGCGCACAGGCCCAGGTCGTAGAAGTCCGAAGAGGCGTTCTGCTTGAGCTCGGGGTTGCGCGGCACGCCCAGGCTGTCGTAGGTGAAATCCGTGAACAAGGGCAGGCTGCCATCAGCGCCACGCCCCGATGGATGACAGGCAATGCAATTGCCCTTGGCGGGGTTGTTGAACAGCGCCAGGCCGCGCAATTCCTGCGCGTCCAGGCTGGCCTTGCCGAGCAGGAAGGCGTCGTACTTGCTCGAATAGGCGTGGAACTCCGGGGCCTCGACCTGGTACTGCTGCAGGGCCAGCGTGATGCGCTCGAAGGTGCCGTCGACGTCGGCCAGGATGGTGTCGCCAAACAGCTTGCGGAACTCGCCCGCATAGCTGGCGGCGGCCAGCCGCCCCACCACCTCGGCCTTGCTGGCGTTGGCCATTTCAACCGGATTCAGAAAGGGCTTGCCCGCCTGGTCCTGCAAGGAGCTCGCACGGCCGTCCCAGAAGAACCCGCCCGTGGGCGTGCCGTCGGCCGCGAAAGTGAAGGCCTTGTTGCCGGTCAGATAGCGAACCGTCGGCGACAGGCGCCCGCCCTGCTGATCGAGTCCCGGCCCGCCCAGCTGCGCCGCAAGGGCATTGGGCTGGGCACCGGCAAATGCCGCAACGTGGCAGCTGGCGCAGGACTGCCGGCCCGACGCCGACAACATGGGGTCATTGAAGATCTTCTGGCCCATGGCGGCCATCGGGGTCAATGCTCCACCCGCCGCATCACCGCCCGCTGCCGATGAGGACGACCCGCCACCACCGCAGCCCGTCAAGCCCCAGGCCAGGGCCAAAGCCCACAGAACTGCCGAACACCTACGGAGCGATCCACTTCCCGACGGGATTGCGAGCATATTGAAGCAATAGTTTGAATGAGACTGGTTCGCGATTCTATTCTCAGTCTCTTTCCCCTATCCAAACCTTGTGCCCGGCGTACCACAGGTCGCGGCATGGCGCCCGTCAGCGCAACCGCAAAAGCCCGTGCGCAACCAGCCCGATGACGATGCCCCCCTGAAGGCCGGGCACAGTCACAGCGCCGCCACGCCCGGACGGTTCTGGCCCGTCGGGCTGACCGGCTAACGGGCCGCGGGTGCCGCGTTCGCCCTGGGAGGGGGAATCAATAGGCATCACCGCTTGGTCCTTTCTGGATGTGGTCGAGCATGCAGGGCGCATGCGACAGTCTCTCGCGCCGATTGGAGCTATTCACCCTTGGGAACTTTGGAATTAGCACTCGCTCCAATGGAGTGCTAACATGCCCTGTATGGAAGAAAGGATTTCTGACATGAACCTCCAGACTGCCTCCACCGTGACGACCCTGGCACCCGCGAACCCGTGGGCGCTGGTTCCGCCGCTGGGCAACCTGGACGCGTACATCTCTGCCGTCAACCGCCTGCCCCTGCTCACCCTGGAGGAGGAGCAGCGCTTTGCGCGCCAGCTCAAGAACGACAACGACCTGGAGGCCGCGGGCCGTCTGGTGCTGTCGCACCTGCGCCTGGTGGTATCCATCTCGCGCCAGTACCTGGGCTATGGCCTGCCGCATGGCGACCTGATCCAGGAAGGCAACGTGGGCCTCATGAAGGCCGTCAAGCGTTTCGACCCCGACCAGGGCGTGCGCCTGGTGAGCTACGCCATGCACTGGATCAAGGCCGAGATCCACGAATACATCCTGAAGAACTGGCGCATGGTCAAGGTGGCGACCACCAAGGCGCAGCGCAAGCTGTTCTTCAATCTGCGGTCGATGAAGCAGGGTTTCAAGGCCGAGGCCATCGACGCCGACACACACCGCGAGACGCTGTCCGACCACGAGATCGACCTGGTGGCCGAGCAGCTCAACGTCAAGCGCGAAGAGGTCATCGAGATGGAAACGCGCCTGGCCGGCGGCGATGTGCTGCTGGACCCGGCGCCGTCGGACGATGGCGAGCAGGCCTTCGGCCCCATCGCCTACCTGGCCGACGCGGCCCATGAGCCTACGGCGATGATCGAGTCGCGCCAGCGCGACCATCTCGCCACCGACGGCATTGCCGCGGCGCTCGACGGACTGGACGCACGCAGCCGCCGCATCGTTGAAGAGCGCTGGCTCAAGGTGAACGACGATGGCTCGGGCGGCATGACGCTGCACGAGCTGGCCGCCGAATACGGCGTGAGCGCCGAGCGCATCCGCCAGATCGAGGTGGCGGCGATGAAGAAGATGAAGAAGGCGCTGGTGGAGTACGCCTGAGCGGCTTGACCGCAGGCAGATAATCCAGGCGCGCGGCCCATGCAGGCCGCGCGCCTTTTTGTTCCAGGAGATTTCCCATGTTCCGCCATTCCTCCGCCCGCCGCGGCCTGCTGGCGCTGGCCCTGGCCACGGCCTGCGCAGCCTCCGTGGCCGCTACCAGCGCAGCGCCCGCCACGCCAGGCTGGCCCGCCAGGCCCCTGCGCATCATCGTGGGCTTTCCACCGGGCTCCTCGCCCGACCTGACGGCGCGCACCATCTCCGAGCCACTGGCACGGGCCCTGGGCCAGCCGGTGATCGTGGAAAACAAGGTAGGTGCGGGCGGCAACATCGGCGCCGATGCCGTGGCCAAGGCGCAGGACGGCCACACCATAGGATTGTTCATCAACGGCAACCTGACGATCGCCAGGCTGCTCAACCCCCAGGTGCCCTATGACCCCGCCAAGGACCTGGCGCCGCTGTCGCTGATCGGCGTGTCACCGCTGGTGCTCACGGCACCCGTGAGCCAGCCCGGCGTGCCCGCCGGTGCCGACGCCCGCGCGTTTCTGCAGGCCGCGCGCCAGGCGGGAGATCGCTGGAGCTACGGCACGCCCGGCGTGGGCACGGTGGGTCACCTGGGCACGGAGCTGCTCAAGGCGCGCACGGGCATTGCCCCGGTACACATCCCCTACCCCGGCTACCCGCAGGTGGCGACCGCGATGCTGGGCGGCCAGCTGCAGATGGCGCTGCTGCCACCGGCGCTGGCACAGGCGCAGGAGCGCGCCGGCAAGCTGCGCCTGGTGGGAGTGACGTCGGCCGGGCGCAGTGCGCTGCTGCCCGATGTGCCCAGCCTGTCGGAGGCAGGCGTGCGTGACTTTCAACTCGAGATCTGGAACGCCTTCGCGGCGCCAGCCTCCATGCCCGCACCGGTGCGCGCGCGGCTCTCGAGCGTGATCGGCGAGATCGCGCGCAGTCCCGAGGTGCGCGCCAAGCTGTTCCAGCAGGGCTGGCAGGCCGTGGGCTCGTCGGCGGAAGGCCTGGCCAACCGCATGCGGGCCGATACGGCCATGATGAGCCGCGTGATCCGTGACCAGGGCATTCGGGCCGAGTGACGAAGATTCGGATGGATCAGCGCGCCTCGTCCAGCAGCGCGCGCACATCGGCCGTCAGGCTCTGGGCGCCGCTGCCGTAGCGGTGGTACACGCGCAGGCGCCCCTTGGTGTCGTAGACATAGCTGCCGGCGGAATGGTCCATGGTGTAGCTCGTGGGCGTCTGGCCGTCAACGCGCTTGAAGTAGATCTTGAAGTCCTTGGCCACGGCGGCCGTTTGCTCGGGCGTGCCGCGCAGCGCGATGAAGCTGGGGTCGAAGCTGGCCATGTAGGACTTGAGCATGTCGGGCGTGTCGCGCTCGGGATCGACGGTGACGAAGATGCCCTGCAGCCTGTCGCCGTCGGCACCCAGCGCGCGCTTGACCTCGGCGAGCTCCGACATGGAGGTGGGGCACACATCCGGGCACTGCGTGTAGCCGAAGAACACCACCACCACCTTGCCGGCAAAGTCCTTGAGGCTGCGCTGCTTGCCGTATTGATCGGTCAGCTGCAGGTCGCGCGCGTAGTCGGCGCCGGTCAGGTCCACGCCCTGGAACTTGGGGCCCTTCGGGGTGCAAGCAGAAAAAATGCCCGCAGCACCCACCCACAGGGCGCCAGCAGCTATCTTTTTAAGAGTTTCGCGTTTCAACATCACAGTACGTAGTGGTCCACCAACAGCGCCGCAAACAGCAGGCTCAGGTGGATCAGGGAAAAGCGGAAGGTCTTGCGCGCCAGCATGTCGGAATAGTCGCGCCAGAGCCAGAAACCGTAGAGGCAGAAGCCCGCGCCCAGCAGCACGGCGGAGCCCAGGTAGAGCCATGAGCTCATGCCATAGATGAAGGGCATGAGGCAGCCCGCAAACAAAATCACCGTGTACAGGAACACCTGCAGCCGCGTGTACTCGTTGCCATGCGTGACGGGCAGCATGGGCAGGCCGGATTTGCGGTAGTCCTCCACTCGGTACAGCGCCAGGGCCCAGAAGTGTGGCGGTGTCCACAGGAAGATGATCAGAAACAGAATCAAGGCCTCGGGGCCCACGTTGTCCGTCATGGCGGCCCAGCCCAGCACCGGTGGCATGGCGCCCGAGGCGCCGCCGATGACGATGTTCTGCGGCGTGAGAGGCTTGAGGATCACGGTGTAGACCACCGCATAGCCCACAAAGGTGGCGAAGGTCAGCCACATGGTCAAGGGATTGACCCAGAGGTACAGCAACGCCGAGCCGGCCACGCACAGCAGCGCCGAAAACAGCAGCGTCTGGCCATTGGACAACTCGCCCCTGGCCGTGGGCCGCCAGGCCGTGCGCTTCATCTTGGCGTCTATGTGCCGCTCCACCAGGCAGTTGAAGGCCGCGGCGGCGCCAGCCACGAGCCAGATGCCGGCGCTGGCCACGGCCATCAGGCGCCACTGCGCCAGATTGGGCAGGCCGGGCACGGCCAGCACCATGCCGATGAAGGCGCAGAACACGATGAGCTGCACCACGCGTGGCTTGGTCAGCGCGTAGAACTGGGACAGGCGCGACGGCAGCGCTTGCGCCGCCGCCATGGCGGGCGCGGGTGCGGGAGCGGGAGCGGCACTCATGCGGAAACCCTCTTGGGCATGGTAGGGACAAGGGCGGCATGCGCGGCGGTGTGGCTGGCGGCCAGCGCCCAGGTCAGCACCACGATCAGCGCCGCGGCGCCCCCGGTGTGCAGCACCGCCGCCACCAACGGCCAGTCGAGCACCACGTTGGACAGGCCCGTGACGAACTGCAGCAGCGCCAGTCCGGCGAGCCAGCGCGCTTGGTCACGCAGCAGGCCGGCGCGTGCCAGGCGCCACACCAGCGCGACCAGCGCCAGCAAGGCGCCGTAGGCCACGAGCCGGTGCACGTAATGGATGGCCGTCAGGGCGGCAAAGCTGATATGGCTGCCATCCTGCAGCACACCCAATGCGCGCCAGATCTGGAAGCCCTCCGCAAAGGCCATGTCGGGCCACCAAACTCCCTGGCACTGCGGGAACGTGGTGCAGGCCAGCACCGCGTAGTTGGTGCTGACCCAGCCACCCAACACGCTTTGCAGCGCCACCAGCAGGGCCGTGCCGCCCAGCAACCGGCGCAGGCCGCGCGGCAGCGCCTCGGGCTGCCGGCCCTCGGTCATCTGTCCCTGGCGCACAGCCTGCACGCACAGCAACACCAGCAGTACCAGCCCACCGATGAGGTGCAACGTGACGATGGCCGGGAACAGCTTCATGGTCACCGTGAGGGCGCCGAACGCGCCCTGCAGGCAGACCCAGGCCAGGGTGGCCGTGGGCCACCAGGGGCTCATGGCGGACGGTCGACCGCGCTGGCGCCAGGCGCCCGTCGTGAGCACGATGATGAGCACGCCCACGCCAGTGGCCAGATAACGATGGATCATCTCCACCCAGGCCTTGCCATGCGTGACCGGCCCCGTGGGCATGGCCTGCTGGGCGGCCGAGATTTTGGCCCCCGCCCCCACCGGGCTGGCATTGCCGTAGCAGCCCGGCCAGTCGGGGCAGCCCAGGCCCGAATCCGTCAGGCGCGTGAAGGCACCGAACATGACCAGGTCGAAGGTCAGGAACAGCGTCAGCACGGTCAACGCCTGCAGACGCCGCACGGGTGTTCCGCCGCGCCCGCGCCACCAGACCCAGGTCAGTGGCCCGAGGGCGATGAGGACGCCCAGCGCCATGACCTCGATGAGCGGTGCCAGGTCGTAAAGCGATGGCGTGGCGCTCATGGTTTCCCCTGCTCGCGGCCCGGCTGGTCCCATGACGCGGAGGCACGCAGCAGGCGCTCCAGGTCGCGCTTGGCGCTGGCCGCGCCGGAGCGGTCCATGTGCGCCGGGAAACGCATCATCCAGTGACCCATGGGGTCCACGACGTAGAGGTGTTCTGGCAATGCATGGCCGGGCGCGGGCGCGAGCCATGCATCGAGCGTGGCGGCGTCGGTGCGCAACACCGTGGCCTGTGCCAGTGCCGGGGCGATGTCTGCGGGTGGTTCGGCATCATCGGAGACCAGCCACACCCAGTCCAGACGCTCCTTCTCGCGGCCCATGGTCTCGCGCAGCTGGCGCTGCAGGTACAGGTTGTTGCGGCAGTCCACATCACAGGCGCCGGGTGCCACGCTCACGAGCAGCCATTGGCCACGCAGTTCGTCGAGCCGCAGCGCCCGGCCGTCCAGGGTGTAGACCCGGGCCTGGGCCGGCATGGCGCGCTGAGGGTCGATGAGCTCGCCAAAGCTGCGCTTACCGTCGGGACGGATCACGTAGTAGGTGAAGTAAGAGGCGACCACGGGCGCGGCGCACACCAGCAGCAGCGCCAGCATCTGCCAGCGGCCCTTGCCGCGCGAGCGCTGCAGCGCGGCCACGGCGTCGCCGGTCGGCGGCAGGCTGTGCACCGTAAGGCCAAGGGGCTGCTGCGCCTGCTGCGCGCCCGGCTCAGGCGCGGCGCTGGCGGCCCGGGAAGAAAAAGCGTCGGACAAGTTGGAACCAGACATAAAGGACTACTACCAGGCCGCAAAGCCCGAACCATTGGAACGCATAGCCGTAATGCTTCTCGACACCGCTGTCTATGGGCGCCCAGTCGCGCCGCAATCCATCGCTGGCATTGCCGGTCTGCACCACGGTCAGGGGCAGGAGGTCGAGTCCGGTCTCGGCCCCATAGGCGGCCAGGTCCAGATTCTGCCGGATGCGCGAAGACCCTTGGCCGCCCCCGGACGGCTGGAACTCAAAGAGCCTCGCCGGCGGCCCTGCCAGGCGCCCCTCCACCTGCACCTCGCCGGCCGGCATGGCAATGGCCGGCAGATGCGTACGCTCCTGAAAGTCACGCGCCACCCAGCCGCGCTGCACCAGCACGACTTCCTGGCTAGCCTCCAGGCGCAGCGGAGTCAGCACGAAGAAGCCCGGGCGCCCCTGCATCTGTCGATTGTCGAGAAACACCGTGGCCTCGGGTAGCCATTGCCCGCGCAGACGCACGCGGTAGTGCAGCAGCGCCGCGTCGCCATCCGCGCGCGCATGCAGCAGGTCGGCCTCGTGCAGCGGGGACATGGCCTGGCGCTCGTCGATCGCCGCCTGTATGGCGCGCATCTGCGCGGCGCGCGACAACTGCCACCGCCCCAGCAAGGCCGTAGCCACAACGATGGCCAGGGCCAGCAGCGTGACCAGCCAAAAGCGCAGGCCAAACGAACGTCGTGCGGGGTGGTTCACCGGATAATGGACTCCATGAATATTCTCGTGGCCTTGGCGTTTCTCGCCATCATCGCAAGCCTGGGCTCAGCGCTATTTTTCATGATGCGCGGCAGTGGCAATGACCGCGAGCGCGGCAGGCACATGGCGCGCGCCCTGGCGCTGCGCGTGGGCTTGTCGATTGCACTCTTCCTGTGCCTGCTGCTGGCCTGGAAGCTTGGCTACCTCCAGCCCAAGGGCCTGCCGCTCACCCCGGGCTGAACGACGCCCGAGGCGGGCATGGCGGGCATGTCGGTCATCGTGCATGCCCGAAAAAAGCCGCCCGAAGGCGGCTGTTCAGTGCAAGGCCGTGCGATGCCGGCCGCGACGCATGGACGTCATAGCCAGTACACCAGGGTGTACAGGCCCAGCCAGACCACATCCACGAAGTGCCAGTACCAGGCAGCCCCCTCGAAGCCGAAATGCCGCTCGGCCGTGAAGTGGCCGTTGTGCAGGCGTAGCGTGATGAACAGCAGCATGAGCATGCCCACGAACACGTGGAAGCCATGAAAGCCCGTGAGCATGTAGAAGGTGGTGCCATACACGCCCGAGTCGAGTTTGAGGTCCAGGGCCGTATAGAGGTGGTAATACTCGTAGCCCTGCACGCACAGGAAACTGATGCCCAGCAGCACGGTGAGCCACATGAAGCCTATGGTCTTGCCACGCTGATCTTCGCGCAGGGCGAAGTGGGCTATGGTCAGGGTCACGCCCGAGCTCAGCAGCAACGCCGTGTTGATGGTGGGCAGCCAGAACGGACCGACGGTCTGGAACGGCGCGACGATGTTGGCCGGCGAGGCCGTGGCGCCGGCCGCCAGGCTGGGCCACACGGCCTTGAAGTCGGGCCACAGCAGGGCATTGTCCAGGCTGCCCAGGGCGGGCAGGGAATGCTCGCGTGCCCACCATAGTGCGGTAAAGAACGCACCGAAGAACATCACCTCCGAGAAGATGAACCAGCTCATGCTCCAGCGGAACGAGATGTCGATCTTGCGGCCATATCGTCCGCCCTCGCTCTCATGCGCGGCATCGCGAAACCACTGGTAGAGCACGACCAACCACCACACCAGGCCGAAAGCCAGGACGTACTTGCCCCAGCCATAGCTGTTGATCCACAGCGTGGCGCCGAGAATGACAAAAAACAGCCCGACGGCCGCCAGCACGGGGTGGCTGGACGGTGCGGGGACGTAGTAGTACGGCAGCGTCGTGCCTTGGTTGGATGTACTCATGTCAGTTCCTCGGTCTCCTTGTTTATCCATTTGTCGCTGTGCATTGGAGGGCGTCAAACCACCCAGTGCACCAGCCCCATCAGCAGCAGCACCAGCAGAAACAGCGCCAGCAACGCAATGCCCACGACCTGCAGTGGCCGCAGCGACTCCTGGTCCTTGCGGGATTCGTCGCTATTGCGCACGCCCAGCATGGCCCAGGCCACGGCGCGAATCGTGCGCCACAGCGATCCGTGTGAGGACCTGCGGTCGTCAGAGACGGTCATCACGAGCCCGCCTCCGCACCCGGCGCCGGCGGAATCTTGCCGCCCACTTCGAAGAAGGTGTAGGACAGGGTGATCGTCGTCACGTCCTTGGGCAGGCGTGGGTCGATGACGAACACGACGGGCCATTCCTTCTTTTCGCCCGGCTCCAGCGTGTACTGGTTGAAGCAGAAGCATTCCAGCTTGTTGAAATGCGGCGCCGCCTGGCGGGGCGCATAGCTGGGAATGGCTTGCGCCGACATGCGGCGGTCCTGCACGTTCTGGAACTCGTAGAGCACGGTCGCCATCTCGCCCGGATGTACCTGCATGGTCTGCCGTGCCGGTTTGAACTGCCAGGGGCCGCGGGCGTTGGCGTCAAACTCGACGGTGATGACCCGGCTGCTATCAATCTGGGTGTTCTTCGCCAGCGTACGCGCGTCGTCGCCGGCCACTCCGTTGCCCGGCACCTGGCGCTCATTCAGCGACAGGATGTTGATGCCTGTGGCCTCGCAAATGGCCCTGTAGGCCGGAATCAGGAGGTAGCCGAAGGCAAACATGCCGCTTGCCACGATGGCCAGCTTGCCCAACATCCTTAAGTTTTCGCGGCGCAGTCCCATGGCCAACCCGGCAGTCAGCCGCCCAGCAGCGAATAGCGGAACATGACGAAGCCCACATACAGGGCCAGCACCATGGCGGCGAGCACCAGCCCCAGCCGGAGGTTGCGTCTGCGTTGCTCCCGAGTCGTCATGCCAAGCTCCTCGTGGCAGCCATTCAAGCGACGATCCTGGTCGCGCTCGCGTCCAGTTTCGGCGGAGTTTCAAAGGTATGGTGGGGCGCCGGCGACGGCACCTCCCATTCCAGCCCATGTGCCTCCTCCCAGGGGCGCTGCGGCGCCTTTTCGCCCTTGCCGCGCAGCATGGGGAGAAGGACGGCGAAGAAGAAGTACAGCTGCGCCGCACCAAAGAAGAAGGCGCCGATCGAGGCGATCATGTTGAAGTCGGCAAACTGCATCGGGTAGTCGGCATAGCGACGCGGCATGCCGGCAAGCCCGAGAAAGTGCATGGGGAAGAAGGCGACGTTGAAAGAGATGATGGACCACCAGAAATGGATCTTGCCGCGCGTCTCGTCATACATCAGTCCGCTCCACTTGGGCGACCAGTAGTAGAAACCTCCGAAGATGGCGAACAGCGAACCCGCTACGAGCACATAGTGGAAGTGGGCAATGATGTAGTAGGTGTCCTGGATCTGGGTATCGATGGGCACCACGGCCGGTATCACGCCGGTGAAGCCGCCGATGGTGAACACGAAGATGAAACCCACGGCCCACAGCATCGGGGTTTCAAAGCTCATGGAGCCGCGCCACATGGTGGCGGTCCAGTTGAACACCTTCACGCCCGTCGGAATGGCGATCAGCATGGTGGCGTACATGAAAAACAGCTGCCCTGTGACGGGCATGCCGGTGGTGAACATGTGGTGTGCCCAGACGATCATCGACAGCGTGGCGATGGCGGCCAAGGCATAGACCATGGAGGCGTAGCCGAACAGCTGCTTGCGCGCAAAGGTGGGAACGATCTGACTGATCATGCCAAAGGCCGGCAGGATCATGATGTACACCTCGGGATGGCCAAAAAACCAGAAAATATGCTGGTACATGACCGGGTCGCCCCCGCCAGCCGGGTTGAAGAAAGTGGTGCCGAAATGGCGGTCGGTGAGCGTCATGGTGATGGCGCCGGCAAACACCGGCATCACGGCGATCAGCAGGTAGGCGGTGATCAGCCAGCTCCAGCAGAAGATCGGCATCTTCATCAGCGTCATGCCGGGGGCGCGCATGTTCAGTATGGTGACGATGATGTTGATCGCGCCCATGATGGACGAGGCGCCCATGATGTGCAGCGAGAAAATGGCCGCGTCCAGCGACATGGGCATCTGCGCCGACAGCGGCGCATAAAGCGTCCAGCCACCCGCCGGAGCGCCGCCTGGCATGAAGAACGTGGCCGACAGCATGACGCCGGCGGGCACCAGCAGCCAGAAACTGAAGTTGTTCATGCGCGCGAACGCCATGTCGGATGCGCCGATCTGCAGCGGGATCATCCAGTTCGCGAAGCCCACGAAGGCCGGCATGATGGCCCCGAACACCATGATCAACCCATGCATGGTGGTGAACTGGTTGAACATCTCCGGATTGACGATCTGCAGTCCGGGCTGGAACAGCTCGGCACGGATTAGCATGGCCAGCAGGCCTCCGACCATCAGCATGGTGAAGGAGAACAGCAGGTACAGCGTGCCTATGTCCTTGTGGTTGGTGGCGAACAGCCAGCGCCGCCAGCCTGTCGGGTGATGGTGATCCAGGTGGTCGGCGCCGTGGCCGGCGGCGTGCCCATGGTTGTCCAGAACTGCGCTCATGGTCGAATCCTCAATACGTTGTTTTGGGCCTGGGTTTTCACTTGCCACGCTGGGCCACGATCTCGGCGGGCTGCACGAGCTGGCCGGTCTTGTTGGACCAGGCGTTCTTCGTATAGGTGACGACGGCTGCCAGGTCGGTGTCGCTCAGGGCAGCCCAGGAGGGCATGGCACCATTGGCGGCGCCATGGAGCACCACCTGGATCTGCCGCACATGGTTGGCGTCCTTGACGATGGCCGAGCCATCGAGCGGCTTGATCGGACCGGCGCCCTTGCCACTGGCCTGATGGCAGGCAGCGCAGTTGGCGGCGTAGACCTTGGCACCGCGGGCCTCAAGATCGGGCAGCGCCCAGACCTTGTTCGGGTCGTCGAGCTTGGCGGCAGCCTTCTTCTGCTCGGCATCGACCCAGGCCGTGTACTCGGCCTGCGGCAGCACCTTGACGTGGATGGGCATGTAGGCATGTTCCTTGCCACAGAGCTCCACGCACTGGCCGTAGTAGTCGCCCGGCTTTTCGGCGCGGAACCAGGTGTCGCGCACGAAGCCCGGGATGGCATCTTGCTTGACGCCGAAGGACGGCACCATCCACGAGTGGATGACGTCGTTGGCGGTGGTGATGATGCGCACCTTCTTGTTGACGGGCACCACGAGCGGGTTATCCACCTTCAACAGGTAGTTGTCGCCCTCGGGCGTGCCGGCGCTGGACAGGGCGCGCTGCGAGCTGTCGAGCGTGGACAGGAAGCCAATGCCCTGGCCCTCGCCATTGAGGTAGTCGTAGCCCCACTTCCACTGGTAGCCGGTGACCTTGATGGTGAGCTCGGAGTTTGTGGTGTCCTTTTGCGCGACGATCACCTTGGTGGCCGGGGCCGCCATGGCGATCACGATCAGAAACGGGATCACCGTCCACGTGACCTCGATGGCCGTGGATTCATGGAAATGGGCCGACTTGGCACCGCGCGACTTGCGGTGGTGCCAGATGGAATAGAACATGACACCGAACACGCCGATGAAGATGATCGTGCAGATGATCAGCAGCATCCAGTGCAGCTCATGCTGCGCCTCGGCAATCTTGGTGACGGGCGGATGCAGGTTGAGCTGCCGCACCGCGGGCCCCCCGGGAAGATCCTGCACCGCATGGGCCGCACTGCTCAGCGATATGAGCGGCACCAGCAACAGGGAGGCCAGTTTTTTGGAAATGCTTGTCATGGTTCTCTCTTGTCTCTCAGCTCCGGTTGACCAATCCCTTGCCGCAGCCGCCCGGTGCCAGGCGGCGCGCAAAGCTACGCACATTCATGCCCTGCGGGCCAGCGGCGGCAAGCCACCATCGGCCGGCAGTGCATGACTGCCGCTATCCCAATCAGTCCGGACTGCTTTGCGGGCAGCCCGTTGTCTCCACGATCCAGAACGGGGCACGCCCCGCACGTCACCTCTCGAACTCATTCAGCATGCCCAGCCCGGAATCTGCCTGCAATACGCATTAGTCCCAAGACGAGAGCACTGACCAGCCACCCAGACAGAAGGTCTGACGACGCCGCGGCGCCCTCAGAACTTCGGCAGATGCGACAGCGAAGGTCCGGCGCCAGCCGGGCTTCGATGCGCCAAGAAAGTTCCGAAATCTGCAATCACAAACAATTGTAGTGTGCCTTGACAAGGGTCAGCAGCAGCACAAATCACCGCAGGGCAGACTCAGCGAGCCGGCGTTCGGCCCGACTTGAGCATGTTGCGCATGTCCTGCAGCGACACCGCGCTGCTGCCCTCCACACGCACGCGCGGCGCCGGTTTGAAGGCGTGGCCGTAGACGATTTCAAAGGTCAGCGCCAGCTTTCCGTCTTGCTGTGGATCGGCCAGCCGCCCTGCCAAAGCCTGTTCCAGACTCGCGCGCCAGTTGCGTCCACGCAACGCTGCGAAGCGCCGGGGGTGCAGGTTGCGTCCCAAGCCGCGCAGTTCCTGCAGCAGGCGCTGCGGGGTGGCGAAGGTGAGCGTGATGCGCTCCATGTCCATGATGGGTTCGGCGAACCCGGCCTGCACCAGCATGTCGCCCCAGTCGTGCATGTCGGTCAGCACATGGCCGGGCGCTGGCCAGCCGAGCTCGGCATACAGGGCACGCAGCTCGCGCAGCGTGTCCGGGCCCAGGCAGGAGAGCATCAGGTAGCCATCCACCGCCAGTGCGCGATGCCACTGGGCCAGCAGCGCCTGAGGCGCGGACGCCATGTGCAGCGCCATGTTCGACCAGATCATCTGCTGGCTGCCCTCGGCCGGCAGCCCGAAGCGCGGGGCTGCCGCCGACCAGCGCGCCGGACTCCACCAGGGCCGGGTCAGGCGCGCGCGCGCCAGCGCCTCGCCGCGCGGCGAGGAGGTCTCCGCAATCTGACTCTGGGCCTGCGCAAAGCGCTCGCCCACCAGCGCATGGCCCTGCATGCCGCCGCGCAGCGGATCCCAGTCACACCATGTGGCAGGCGCCTTCACGATCCACTGCAGCCGCTCCTGCATGCGCCGCGCGACCTCCTCGTGCAGCCAGGGCGACTCGTCGGGCAGCAGCGCGTGCCAGCGCGCGGCTGCAATCGGGTCGATGGTGGGCGGGAGAGCTTCGGACATGGCGGGCCGCAAATGGCCGCGAGTATATTGAGCCCATGGTCGGCACGCGTCGCTCAGGGATATCACAGCATTGGCGCCGGGGCCTGAACGCCCTGGCGGGCCTGGCGGCGCGGCTGCCCAGCCAGTGCGCCGTCTGCCATGCCTGGCCCGCGCAGCGCCTGTGCCCCGCCTGCCGCGCGCAGTTCGTCCCGCGGCTGGCACGCTGCAGGAGCTGCGCCTGCATCGTCCCCGATGACGTGGCCCAATGCGGGGCCTGCCTGCGCCAACCGCCACCGCTCGATGCCTGCCTGGCGGCCGTGAGCTACGGTTTTCCCTGGGCCCAGCTGCTGGCGCAATTCAAGTTCCGGGCCGATCCGGGCTGGGCCGGCGCGCTGGCCGATCTCATGCGCCAGGCTCCGGGTGCACAGGCCGCGCTGGCGCAGGCCGACCTCGTGCTGCCCGTGCCGCTGTCGCCCGAACGCCTGCGCCGGCGCGGCTACAACCAGGCACTGCTGTTGGCACGCCGGCTCGGCAGCCCGCATGTACACGCGCAGCTGCTGCTGCGCACGCGCGAAGCCGAGGCGCAAAGCCACCTCGCGCGCGCCGAGCGCCTGCGCAATCTGCGCGGCGCCTTCATGCTGGACCCGCTGCTGGCGCCGCAGGTGTCGGGCCGGCGCGTGCTGCTGGTCGATGATGTGATGACCACAGGCGCCACGCTGCACGCCGCCGCGGCGCCCCTGCGCGCGGCCGGCGTGCGCCACATCACGGCCATGGTGCTGGCGCGCACGCCCGAGCAGGCCGGTTGACAATAGCGCCATGTTCCACATCGTCCTCGTCGAACCCGAAATCCCCCCCAACACCGGCAATGTGATCCGCCTGGCCGCAAACACCGGCTGCGTGCTGCACCTGGTGGAGCCGCTGGGCTTTTCCATGGAGGACCGGCTCATGCGCCGCGCTGGCCTGGACTATCACGAGTACGCCGAGGTGCGCCGACACAGTGGCTGGACGGCGCTTCTGCGCGAGCTCCAGCCGGACCCCACGCGCATGTTCGCACTCACCACCCATGGCACGCGCTCGGTGTACGACGCCGGATTTCTGCCCGGCGACTGGTTCGTGTTCGGCGCCGAATCGCGCGGCCTGCCGCCCGAGTTGCGCGAGGGTTTCCCGCCGGCGCAGCGGCTGCGCCTGCCCATGCTGCCCCGGCAGCGCAGCCTGAACCTGTCGAACGCGGTGGCCGTGACGGTGTACGAGGCTTGGCGGCAGAACAGCTTTCTTGCGCCAGCGCTCTCTCAGCCCTGAACCGCGCTGCCCAGCGCCTCGCGGATGCGTGCCCGCGTGCGCTCGGCCAGGAAGTCCAGGAACGCCCGCGTCCGCATAGGCATGAACTTGCGGCTGGGCAGCGCGGCATAGAGCGTGAAGTGGCCGCAGGTCCACGGCGCCAGCACGCGCACCAGCCGGCCGCCTCTCAGGTGCTCCGCCACCAGGTCCACCGACAGCACGCCAATGCCGGCGCCTCCGAGCGCCACGCCCATGAGCGTGTCGGCATGGTTGACCACGCACACCGGGCGCACCGCGACCTCGGTGAGCCGCTCGCCATGGGCCGGGTGGCTCAGGTGCACCACGCCGGCACGCATGTCCGCGTGGCTCGCCAGCAGGCAGTCATGGTCGGCCAGCTCCTGGGGCGTGCGCGGCGCGGGGCGACGGCGCAGATAGGCCGGCGCGGCGCAGAGCACACCCACGGTGGTGGCGAAGGGCCGCGCGATGATGTTCGCGTCGAAGTCCGAGGGCGCGCTCAGCAGGGTGAGGTCATGGTCGGCGATAGGCAGGTCGCTGCCCATGCTGACGTGGATGTCCAGCTGCACGGATGGATGGCGGGCGCGAAACTGTGCCACCAGCGGTGCCAGGACATGCGCCGCCAGCACCGGGCCGGCACACACGCGCAGCACGCCACTCATGCCGCCGGTGTATTCCTGTGCCATGGCGCGCGCCTCGCCCACCTCGGTCAGGATCATGCGCACGCGCGCCAGGTAGGCCATGCCCGCCTCGGTCAGCGACACGCGGCGCGTGGTTCGCTGCAACAGGCGCGCCCCGACATCGCGCTCCAGGTCGGCGACGAAGCGGGTCACCGTCGCGGGCGACATGTCCAGCGCGCGCGCCGCGGCCGCAAAGCCGCCCTCGTCGGCCACGGTCTGGAACACACGCATCGTCGTCAGCCTGTCCATGTTGGTTCGCTTACACTCGCAAGGCGACCGATTATTTCAGTTTTGCGAATGAATCATTGCAGAAAGGCCGCTTTTTCTCCGGGTTATCCCTGGCTACAGTACATCCCATGGACGCCATTGCACCTCTGTGCGCGCGCGTTCACGGTCCCAGGACTACAGGCAACGCCCTGCGTGCCGGGAAATGAGTACGTTGACAAGGAAGGACCACACCATGAACAAAACCCTGATCGCCGTCGCGATGGCACTGGGCTCGATCGCCGTCGCACATGCCGACACCCCCATCGATTTTCGCAGTGGCAGCTACCCCAGCGACACCATGCAGGCCCAGCCCAGCACACTGACCCGTGCAGCCGTGATTGCCGACCTGAAGGCCGCACGTGACAGCGGCACCCTGCCCACTTACAGCGAGTTCGATGGCATGCCAGCCCCGATGGGCGCCACGACGAGCACACTGACCCGCGCCGAGGTGCGTCGGCAGGCCGTCGAAGCCGCCCAGACCGACGTTCACGCCCATCTGAGCAGCAGCATTGAGTGATCGACTGCGCCGCCAGGCCGGCCGCTCGCCCCGACAGGGTCGAGCGGCTTTTTTACGCCCGCGCTTCAGGCGGCATCGAGCCAGTCGCAGATGCCCTGCCACTGCTCCAGGTCACGCGCCACGCGCGAACCCGTCACGTCGAAGATCGACTGCCCCTGCGCCGCCAGCTGGATGTAGTTCTGCGTGTTGCGCAGGTAAGCCAGCACGGGCAGGCCCAGGCTGCCGACGAAGTTGCGCAGCTTCTCGGCCACGATGGTGCGCGGATCGACACGCATGCCGACGATGGCCACCTGGGCCAGGCCGCCCTTGCGCTGCGCGGCCAGCTCGTCCAGGTACTGGCCCGTGGCAAAGATGTCGAACAGGCTGGGCTGCAGCGGCACGATGATGCGGTCGGCCAGGTTCAGCGCATCCTTGAGGCGCCAGCCGCCCAGGCCCGCGGGCGTGTCCAGCACGGCGTGCGTGGCCTGCTTGGGCGGGGCGCTGATCCAGTCGGCATCCACCTGCCAGGCGCCTATGGGCCGCGCCGCCTGGGGCCGTTGCTGCAGCCACAGGTGCGCGGACTGCTGGCGATCAGCATCGCCCAGCACGACCTGGTGGCCGCGGCTGGCGAAGTAGCCTGCGATGTTGGTGGACAGCGTGGACTTGCCCACCCCGCCCTTGGGGCTTGCAACTGCGATGATCGGCATGTGGGCTCCCTCTAAGGTTCAGGTTTGATTGACCGTTAGCACGCGCCAATAAAGCGCATATAGCTATAAATTAAAGAGCGTCACGCATGCTGCGTGCCACGCTTGACGAAGAACAGCCCCGTGCCCACCAGCATCAGCAGGCCACCGAAGACGCGGTTTTGCGCGCGCATGGCGCTGGCGTTCTGCATCAGGCGGCGCAGCACGCTGGCGCTGGCGGCATAACCGTTCATGACGATCAGGTCCACCGACACCAGGGTCGCAGCCATGATCAGCAGCTGGCTCCACAGCGGGCGGGATTCGCTCATGAACTGCGGCAGCACGGCCACCATGAACAAGATGCCCTTGGGATTGGTGGCGTTGGTCAGTGCCCCGGTGATCACGCGCCGGCGCCAACTCATGGGCGTGGCCGCCAGATCGCCGCCCAGGGTACCGGCGGAGCCCGCGCGCCACTGGCTGAAACCGAGGTAGATGAGATAGCAGGCGCCCAGCACCTTGACCACGGTGAAGGCCAGTTCCGAGGCGATGAGCAGCGAGCCCACGCCCGCCCCGGCAACGATGAGAATGAACAGCAGGCCCAGCTCCAGCCCCAGGATGGTGGCGAGCGTCTTGCGCACGCCGTAGGACAGACCATGGCTCATGGACAGCACGGCGCCCGAGCCCGGCGAGATGGCGATCACCCACGACGCTGCAAAAAATGCCACCCAGGTATGCCAGTCCATGTCGCGCCGCGTAAGAAAAAGTACCAAATAGGAAGATGGCGATTCTATCGGCCGCAATGGCGACGCCGAACCGGCCCGGGGTGTCACAATTTCGGCCCGTCTCTTGCCTGTCTTTCTGCCCTTCCCCCCACCATGGCCCAAGCCCCCGTCTGGCTCACTTACGGATTCACCTACCTGGCCGCGGCCGTGATCGCCGTGCCCATTGCCCGCGCGCTGGGCCTGGGCGCCATCATCGGCTACCTGGCGGCGGGCATTGCCATCGGCCCCTGGGGCCTCTCGCTCGTGACCAACGTGCAGGACATCCTGCACTTTGCCGAGTTCGGCGTGGTGCTGATGCTGTTCCTCGTGGGCCTGGAGCTGCAGCCGAGCCGCCTGTGGAGCATGCGCCGCCCCATCTTTGGCTTGGGGACGGCGCAGGTGGCCGGCTGCGCGCTGCTGCTGTGGGCCTGCGCCTGGGCCCTGGGCGTGCCCTGGCGCGTGGCCCTGGTGGGCGCACTGGGGCTGGCGTTGTCGTCGACGGCCATCGCGCTGCAGGTGCTGGGCGAGCGCAACCTGATGCGCACGGACAGCGGGCAGAAGGCGTTTTCCATCCTGCTGTTCCAGGACGTGGCGGCCATCCCCATCCTGGCGCTGCTGCCGCTCCTGGGCGCGGCGGCGCGCGCGGCCGCGCACCCGCATGGGCCGCAGGACCTGCTGCCCGAGGCGCTGAAGATCGTGGCCGTGGTCGGCGCCATCGTACTCGGCGGGCGCTGGGTGCTGCGGCCGCTGCTGCGCTGGATCGCCAGGAGCAAGACGCCCGAGATCTTCACGGCCACCTCG
>JAFECU010000261.1 GCA_018242005.1 Pseudomonadota bacterium
TCAAGCGCGGCGCGGCCCTGGCGACGCTGGCGAGCGACCCCACCGCGCGCATGAACTACACCCAGGCGGCAAACGCGCGCGACTTCGCGCAAGGCGAACTGGCGCGCGTGCAGGAACTCTATGCGCTGCAGCTGGCGACCCAGTCGCAGGTCGATGGCGCGCGGCGGGCCCTGCATGATGCCGAGGCCAACCTGGCGGCTCAACGCGGGCTGGGCGGCGACTTGGGCAGTGCCACCGTGCTGGCGCCGTTCGACGGCGTGGTGGTGGCGCTTGCCGTGGCCGAGGGCGACCGTGTGCAGCCCGGCGCCAGCCTCATGCAGCTGGGCAAGCTCGATGTGCTGCGCGTGCAGCTGGGCCTGGAGCCCGACGACAGCCGCCTGGTGCGGCCCGGCATGGCCGTCATGCTCGCGCCGGTGGACGACCCGGGCCAGGCGGTGCCGGCCAGCATCGCACAGATACAGGGGTTGATCGACCCCAAGACACGCCTCGTGAGCGCGCTGGTGACGCTGCCCGCGCGCGCTGGCAACCCGCTGGTGCCGGGCATGCGAGTGCGCGCCAGCGTGCAGATCGGTAAGCGCGAGGCCTGGGCCATGCCGCGCAACGCCGTGCTCAGCGACGAGCAGGGCGACTACGTGTTTCAGGTCGCCGATGGCCGGGCGCGCCGCGTGCCCGTCAGGCGCGAGCTGGAAAGCGGTGAGTTGGTCGGCGTCAGCGGCGCGCTCGATGCGCAGCTGCCCCTGGTCGTGCTCGGCAACTACGAGCTGCAGGACGGCATGCGCGTGCGGGAGGGCGCGCAATGAACTTCGGCCAGTGGACGCAGGCGCATCGGCGCTCGATATTGTTTCTGTTCCTGATGCTGGCCTTGGGCGGCATGCTGGCGGCCCTGCAGCTGCCGGTGTCGCTCTTTCCGCGGGTGGATTTCCCGCGCGTGCTGGTCTCGCTGGAGGCCGGCGACCAACCGGCGCGTCAGATGGAGATGCAGGTGACGCGGCCGGTCGAGGAGGCCGTGCGCGGCGTGCCCGGCGTGCGCGGCCTGCGCTCGACCACCAGCCGAGGCTCGGCCGAGGTGTCGGTCAACTTCGACTGGGGTACGGACATGGCCAACGCCGCGCTGCAGGTCAACGCCGCCATCGTGCAGATCCTGCCCCAGCTGCCCGCGGGCACGCGCCTTGGCGTCAAGCGCATGGACCCGACCAAGTTCCCCGTGATCGCCTACAGCCTGACCTCGCCCACGGTGTCGCTGACGGCCCTGCATGACCTGGCCCAGTACCAGCTGCGCCCGCTGCTGTCTGGCGTGGAGGGTGTGGCCAGGGTGCAGGTGCAGGGCGGCGCGGTGGAGGAATACCGGGTCAGCGTCCATCCGGCGCGGCTTCATGCGCTCGGGCTGACGCTGGAGGATGTCACCCGGTCGCTGGCGGCGCAAAACGTGCTCGGCGCCGTGGGACGGCTGGAGGACCGCTACAAGCTCTACCTCGTGGTGTCGGATACGCGCCTGCACAGCCTGGAGCAGATCCGCCAGTCGGTGCTGCGCAGCGAGTCCAACGGTGTGGTGCGTCTGGAGGACGTGGCCACCATTGAGGACGCCACCGCGCCGCAGTGGATTCGCGTCACCGCCGACGGGCGCAACGCCGTGCTGCTGTCGATCTATCAGCAACCCGGCGGCAACAGCGTGCGCATCGCCCAGGCCATCAAGCAGCGCCTGGCGGAGTTTCAGCACCACTTGCCTCAGGGCGTGCAGATCGCCAACTGGTACGACCAGAGCGAGCTGGTGACGCAGTCCGCAGCCAGCGTGCGTGACGCCATCCTCATTGGCGTGGGCCTGGCGGCCCTGGTGTTGTGGTTCTTCCTGCGCAATCTGAAGATCACCGTCATCGCCATCCTGGTCGTGCCCACGGTGCTCGCCAGCACCGTGGTGCTGCTGCAGGTGCTGGGCATGAGCTTCAACATCATGACGCTCGGCGGCATGGCGGCGGCCGTGGGGCTGATCATCGACGACGCCATCGTCATGATGGAGCACATCGTGCGGCGGCTGCGCGGCGGCTCGGGCGCGGTCGAGCAGCGCGTGATGGGCGCGGCGCTGGAGTTCTTCCGGCCCCTCATCGGCTCCAGCGCCTCCACCATCGTCATCTTCCTGCCGCTGGCGTTCCTGACCGGCGTGACGGGGGCGTTCTTCAAGGCCTTGTCGATCACCATGGCCGCTGGGCTGGTGATCTCGTTCGTCATCGCCTGGCTGGCTGTGCCGATCCTGGCCGACAGGCTCCTGGGGGAAATGGACGCGCAACAGAAGGAGGGCGGACGCCTGCAGGCCTGGGTGCATGCGCGCTACGAGCGCCTGATGGAGCGGCTGCTGGCCCATTCATGGGCCGCGCTGCTGGTGGCTGCCGGCCTGCTCGCTCTTGGCGGGCTGGCGTTCCAGAAGGTCGGCTCGGGCTTCATGCCGGCGATGGACGAGGGGGGCTTCGTGCTCGACTACCGCAGCGCGCCTGGCACGGCGCTGTCGGAGACCGACCGGCTGCTCCGGCAGGTCGAGGCTGTCATCCACGCCACGCCCGAGGTGGACAGCTATTCGCGCCGCACGGGCACGCAACTGGGCGGCGGCGTGACCGAGGCCAACCAGGGGGACTTCTTCATCCGCCTCAAGGCTGGCCCGCGCCGGCCCGTCGATGAGGTGATGGCCGACATCCGCGCCCGCGTCGAGCAGGCCGTGCCCGGCCTGTCGATCGAGATGGCGCAGCTGATGGAAGACCTGATTGGCGACCTGACGGCGGTGCCGCAGCCCATCGAGGTGAAGATCTACGCCGACCGGCCGCGGCAGCTGCCCGAGCTGGCACGCAAGGTGGCGGCGCGGCTGGGCCAGGTGCGCGGCGTGGTCGAGATCAGGAACGGCATCAACCCCGCCGGGGACGCACTGCAGATTCACGTGGACCGGGTCAAGGCGGCGCTGGAGGGCATGGACCCGGATGCCGTCACGCGTGCGCTTGCCGGCTATCTGGGCGGCACGGTGGCCACGCAGATCGGCACCGACACCAAGATGATCGGCGTGCGCGTGTGGGTGCCGCGCGGCGTGCGCCAGACCGAGCCCGACCTGGCGGCGCTGCAGCTGCGCGCGCCCGATGGCCACCTCTTCCCGCTCAAGCGCGTGGCGAGCTTCGAGCGCGTCACCGGCGAGCCCGAGATCAGCCGCGAAAACCTGCAGCAGATGATCGCCGTCACCGCGCGCATCGAGGGCCGCGACATGGGCAGCACGGTGCGCGATGTGAAGGCCGCGCTGAACGACGCCGCGCTGTTGCCCAAGGGCGCCTACTACGAACTGGGCGGCCTGTACCAGCAGCAACAGATCGCCTTCCACGGGTTGATGCTGGTGTTTGCGGCCGCCACTGCCCTGGTGTTCTTTCTGCTCCTGTTCATGTACGAGAGCTTTCGCCTGGCCCTCGCCATTCTGGCCACCGCGCTGCTGGCGGTGTCGGCGGTGTTCGTCGGGCTGTGGCTCACAGGCATAGAGCTCAACATCACCGCCATGATGGGCATGACCATGATCATCGGCATCGTCACCGAGGTGGCCATCTTCTATTTCTCGGAGCAGCAGGAACTGGCGCGCAGCCAGCCCTGGCGCACGGCGCTGATCCAGGCCGGTGTCAACCGCATGCGGCCCATCGCCATGACCACCGTGGCCGCCATACTCACGCTGCTGCCATTGGCCTTTGCGCTCGGCCAGGGCTCGCAGATGCAGCAGCCGCTGGCGGTGGCCATCGTCTCCGGCCTGGTCGTGCAGCTGCCGCTGGTGCTGCTGGTGATGCCGGTGTTGTTCAATCTCATGCATGGTGCGCAAGACAAAGCACCCGCACAAGACGACGCGAGACCCTGAAATGCGTGTACTGGTAGTGGAAGATGACACCATGCTTGGCGCCGCCCTGCAAGGCGCCCTGCAGGATGCGGCCTACGCCGCCGACTGGGTGCGCAGCGGTGCGCAGGCGCTGGCGGCGCTCGCTGGCCAGCACTACGATCTGGTGCTGCTGGACCTGGGCCTGCCCGGCATGGACGGCATGCAGGTGTTGGCGCGCCTGCGCGGCGCAGGCAACGCCGTGCCCCTGCTGATCCTCACGGCGCGCGACGCGCTGGATGAGCGCCTGCGCGGGCTTGACGGCGGGGCCGACGATTACCTGACCAAGCCCTTCGAGATGGTCGAGCTGCTGGCGCGCATGCGTGCCGTGCTGCGGCGCAAGGGCGGCAGCGGCACGCCGGTCCTGGGCAACGGGCGCCTGAGCCTGGACCCGGCCACACATCTGGCCACCATGGCCGGTGGCGAACCCGTGCCGCTGACGCAGCGCGAGTTCGCCCTGCTGCATGCGCTGCTGCTGCGCCCCGGCATCATCCTCTCGCGCGGCGAGCTCGAAGACCGCATCTATGGCTGGGGCCAGGAGGTGGAGAGCAACGCCGTGGAATTTTTGATCCATGCGCTGCGGCGCAAGCTCGGCAGCGATGCCATACAGAACGTGCGAGGTGTGGGATGGAAGGTGGCGCAGGCCCAGTGAAATCCGTGCGTCGCCAGCTGTCCTGGGCGCTGGCGCTGGCCATTGTTGCCGTGGCCCTCATGGGCAGCGCGCTGTCCTTCCTGGCGGCCTACGACGAGGCGCGCGAGCTGCAGGACGATGTGCTGCGCCAGATTGCCCAGCTGGTCGATGCCCGGCAGCTGCGGGCGCAGCCCCAACCTTTGGACGGGCATTTTCTAGACCGCGACGAGGCCGCCCGTGTCGTCGTGCAGTCCCTGGGTGCGCCCAACCCGGAGGGTCTGCATGTGGACGCGGGCGGCGCCCTGCCGCTGCCCACCACGCTGGGCGACGGTCTGCACACCTTGGAGCTGAACGGCGAATCGTTTCGCGTGCTCGTCCACCGCACCGCAGGCGGCGAGCGCTTCGCCGTGGCTCAGGAGAGTGACCTGCGCGACGAGATGGCGCGCGCCAGCGCTTGGCGCACCGTTCTTCCCTTTGCGCTCTTGATGCCCGTGTTGCTCCTGGTGGTGGCTGATCTGGTGCGCAAACTGTTTCGCCCCATTGCCCGGCTGGCGCAGGAGGTGGACCAGCGCAGCGAGGCCCAGCTGCATCCCGTCTCCGAGGATGGAGTACCCGGCGAGGTACGCCCCTTCGTGCATGCCATCAACCGGCTTCTCGCGCGTGTTCAGCACTCCATGGCCGAGCAGCAGCGCTTCATTGCCAATGCCGCGCATGAGTTGCGCACGCCGCTGGCGGCCCTGTCGCTGCAGGCCCAGCGCCTGGAGCAGACCGCGCTGCCCCCTGCCGCCGCCGAGCGCCTGGCCGAGCTGCGTACCGGCATGGAGCGCAGCCGTCACCTTCTAGACCAGCTGCTGGGCCTGGCGCGCGCGCAGGCCGCAGGCAGCGCGCCCGATGCGCCGCAGTCCATGCAGGCCCTGTTTCGCGAGGTCATCCAGGACCTGCTGCCCCTGGCCGAGGCCAAGGGCATAGACCTGGGCGTGCAGGGCATGGAGGGCACGCAGGACGCTCAGGTGCAGGCCGCACGCGCCGACTTGAGCATGCTGCTAAAGAACCTGGTGGACAACGCCATCCGCTACACACCGGCGGGTGGGCGCGTCGATTTGTCCTGGTCGGAGCAGGGCGGCGAGTTGCTGCTTCAGGTGCGCGACAACGGCCCCGGCATTTCCCAGGAGCAGCGCGCTCAGGTGTTCGCGCCGTTCTACCGCCTGCCCGGAAGCGGCGAGGGCGGCTCGGGCCTGGGGCTGGCCATCGTCCAGGCGCTGGCCGAGCGCATGGGCGCGCGCGTGGTCCTGGACTGGAGCAACCCGCAGCAGCGGCGCGGCCTGTGCGCCAGCGTGCTGCTGCCCCGGGCGGTCGCTTGAGGCTTTGATCAGCCCAGACCCTCGGGCTTGATCTCGGCGCGCGCGATCACGGGCTTCCAGCGTGCCTGCTCGGCCTTGATGAAGGCGCCGAATTCCTCACTGGTGTTGCCCACGGCCAGGGCGGTTTCCTGGGCCATCTTCTCCTTGACCACGGTGCCGCGCGCGGCCTTGATGGCCTCGGCCTCCAGCTTGGCCAGGTGGGGTTTTTGCCATTTGCTCGGCGCCAACAGTCCATACCACTGCGTCATCTCGAAGCCCTTGTAACCGGACTCGGCTACCGTGGGCACGTCGGGCATCTGTGCCAGGCGCTGGGCGGTGCCGGTGGCAATGCAGCGCAGTTTGCCCGCCTTGATGAAGGGCAGCAGCGCGGGCGCGCCCACGGCGGCGGCCTGCAGGCGGCCAGCCATCAGGTCGGTCAGCATGGGGCCGGTGCCGCGGTACGGCACATGCAGCATGAAGGTGTCGCTGACCATCTTCAGGTATTCGAACGCCAGGTGGCCGGCGCTGCCGTTGCCGGCCGAGCCGTAGTTGAGCTGGCCAGGCTTGGATTTCACGTAGGCGACGAATTCCTTGAGGTTCTTCACCGGCAGGTCCGGGTGCACCACGTACAGGCTGGGCACCTTGGACAGCAGCGTGATGGGCGCGAAGTCGCGGTTTACGTCGTAGGACAGCTTGGGGAAGATGAAGGGGTTGACGGCCAGCGTGCCGATGTGGCCCAGGATCAGCGTGTGCTCGTCGGTACTCGCCGCTACTTCCTGCATGGCGATGTTGCCGGCCGCGCCGGGTTTGTTGTCCACGAAGACGTTCTGGCCTATGGTCTTGGACATCTCGGCCGCCACGGCGCGGGCCACGATCTCCGAGCTGCCTCCGGGCGCAAACGGCACCACCAGGCGCAGCGGCTTGCTCGGCCAGGCGGCCTGAGCGCGCGCCTGGGGCAGCCACAGTGCGGTGGCGGCAGCGGCGCCGCCCGCGAGCAGCTGGCGACGGTTGAGGAAGCTCATGGAAGATGGGTGCATAGGTGTCTCCGGTGGATGTATGGATGAAATAACCCAAAAATACAGGTAAGGCCGTGATGTTGCACCTGCCTGTCTATCAATTGCCTTTCAACCTAAAAACAGCCGTTGGACGCGCCCCGCCTGTGCCGTGATCGGTGTGCCAGGCAAGGAGGAGCAACGCCGCATGACGCGCCGAGCGCGGTGCTGGCGGGTGCGTAGCGTGCTCACCCATCAGGTGAGGGCAAACGAGGCGGTCAGACTCAGTATCCATGCGGCGTGCCAGAAGATGGCAAGCGGTCACCTGCTGTTTTTAGGTTCAAGCCATCTTTCGGCCTGACGCGGCATGGCCGCAGATAATCCGCGCCATGCGCATTCTGTTGGCGGAAGACGAAAGACCCCTGGGTGAGTGGCTGGCCAAGGCGCTCGAACAGGGCGGCTGCCATGTGGATTGGTACGACGACGGTCGCCTGGCGGAGCGCGCGCTGGACGAACGCAATTACGACGCCCTGGTGCTCGACCTGGGCCTGCCCGGGCGTGACGGCGCCAGCATCTTGCGGCGGCTGCGCGCACGCGACAGGCGCATCCCCGTGCTGGTGCTCACGGCGCGCGACACCCTCGGCGACAGGGTGCGCAGCCTCAACGAGGGCGCGGACGACTTCCTGGCCAAGCCCTTTGAACTCGCTGAGCTGGAGGCCCGGCTTACGGCTCTCGTGCGGCGCGCGCGTGGCAGCGAACACCCGCGCCTGGCCTGTGGCCCGCTGCAGTTCGACACGGTGACGCGCCAGTTCATGCTCGGGGCCGAGCCGCTTTCGCTGTCGCCGCGCGAGCATGCGCTGCTCAAGGCGCTGGTGCAGCGCAGTGGCGAGCCACTGACGCGCCAGCAAGCCATGGACCGGGTGTTCGGTGACGACGAGGACGTGCAAAGCAGCGTCATCGATGTCCTGCTGCACCGCCTGCGCAAGCGCCTTGAGGGCAGCGGCGTGCGCATCCACACCTACCGCGGGCTGGGCTATGTCCTGGAACTGGATACGCCAGGCCAGCACTAGCCAGCGCCTGCTGGCGCTGCTGTTGCCGGCCATGACGCTGATGGCGGCGGTGGGCCTGTGGTTCACGCGCGAGGATGCGATCGCCTCCACCAATGCGGCCTACGACCGCTCGCTGCTCGGCGCCATCAAGTCGCTGGACCTGAATGTGTCCACGGCCTCGGGCGGCCTGTCGGTGGAACTGCCCTACCGGCTGTTCGAGTTCTTCCAGCTCACCGCCACGGGTAGCGTGTACTTTCGCGTGGCCACGGCCGACGGGCTGGTGGAGCTGGGCAACCCCGACCTGCCCGCGCCCCCGGCGGTGCTGCGCCCTAACCAACCGGTGTTTTATGACGCGCGCTACTTCGGCGAGAACGTGCGCGTGGGCGCCTTCATGCGCGCCCTGGACGCCACGCCCGAGGGCAGCGACAGCCAGTATCTGGTGATACAGGTGGCGGAGAGCACGGCCTCGCGCGAGCAATTCACTGCCGGCTTCGTGCGCCGCGCCGCTTTGCGAGACTTGCTGCTTCTGGCCGTGCTGCTGGCCGGCGTGGTGGCCCTGCTGGCTCTGGCGCTGCGGCCCATCACGCGGCTGGCGGCGCAGACCCGCGCGCGCGCACCCAACGACCTGCGGCCCATGGAGACCGCAGGCCTGCCGCGCGACATCGAGCCGCTGGTGGCCGCCGTGAACCAGCATATGGAGCGCACGCGCCAGCTCATGGACGAGCGCCAGAGCTTCGTGGACGACGCCTCGCACCAACTGCGCACGCCCCTGGCTACGCTGCGCGCCCAGCTCGACTACGCGCTGCGCGAGCCCGATGGCGCACGCCAGCGACTGGCGCTGCAGGCGCTGTCCGAGGCGCTGTCCGACGCCATCCGCGCCACCAACCAGCTGCTGGCGCTGGCACGCAGTAACGCCGCCCCGGCGCTGATGGAGCCCTTGGATTTGACGCGGCTGGCGCGCGACGTGGCGCTGGAGCTGCTGCCCCTGGCGCGCAGCGCCGGGGTGGACCTGGGCGTGGAGGGGGATGCGGCCGAGGTTTGGGCCAGTGGCGACCGCGAGCTGCTGCACCAGGCCTTGCTCAACATCACGCACAACGCCATCGCCCATGGGCGCGCCAAGGGCGTGGTGACGCTGACGGCCAGTGCCGATGCGCAGGGTTGGCAGCTGCGCGTGGTGGACGACGGCCCCGGTCTGCCGCCCGAGCTCGCTGGCCGCGTCGGCCAGCGCTTCGTCAAGGGCCGCGCAAGCCGCGGCTCGGGCCTGGGCCTGGCCATCGCGCGATCGGTGCTGGAGCGCCATGGCGGGGCGCTGCGGCTGGAGAGCGCACCGGGCGGGCAGGGCACCAGCGTCACGCTATGGTGGCCACGCGCATGAAAGTCAAGATGAGGGCCTGCATGAAGCTTGCACTGAGCGTGCTGGCGCTGTGGGCGGCACTGGCCTGCGGCGCGGCAGCACAGCCCGTCGCGGGTGCGCGCTGCATCGCCCCGGCCAAGCCCGGTGGCGGCTTCGACCTGACCTGCCAGCTGCTGGGCCGCATGCTCCTGGACTCCGGGCAGATCGCCCGGCCCCTGCCCATCGTCTACCAGCCCGGCGGCATAGGCGCGCTGGCGTTCAAGAGCAGCGTCACCCAGCGGCCGGCCGACGGCCAGGCGCTGGTGGCGTTCTCTTCGGGCACGCTGCTCAACCTGGCCCAGGGGCGCTTTGGCCCCTACGACGCGCACAGCGTGCGCTGGCTCGCCGGCCTGGGCATGGACTACGGCGTCATCGCCGTGCGCGAGGACGCACCCTACCGCACGCTGGGCGATTTGGTGCAGGCGCTGCGCGCCGAGCCGGCTCGCGTGGTCTTTGGCGGCGGCGGCTCCATTGGCAGCCAGGACTGGATGAAGGCCGCGCTGCTGGCCAAGGCGGCCGGCGTCAGCCACAAGGAAATGCGCTTCGTGGCCTTCGAGGGGGGCGGCGAGGCCCTGGCGTCCCTCATCGGCGGCCATGTGCAGGTGGTGCCCGGCGACGCGGCCGAGGTTGGCCGGCAGCTGGAGCAGGGCGCCCCTCTGCGTGTGCTGGCAGTGCTGGCCGCCCGGCGCCTGCCTGGCCGCTGGGCGCGCACGCCCACGGCCCGCGAGCAGGGGCTGGACATCGAATGGCCCATATTGCGCGGCCTCTACCTGGGGCCGAAGGTGAGCGAGCAGGATTGGCGCCATTGGGCCAGCCTGCTGGAGCGGGCCATGCCGGATCCCGCGGCGGCGCGGGCGCTCGAGCAGTTCGGCCTGCAGCCTGCGGCGCTCATGGGTGCGGCGCTGGAGGCCAGCGTGCAGCGCCAGATGGAAGGCTATCGCCGCCTGGCGCGCGACTTCGGTGTGGCGCGCTGATACGGCGCCCGTCCCTTGCCGGGCCCTTGCGCCTGCACGTGGTGCGTGGGCAGCGGCGCGCAGCGGGTGGGGTTCACGCCGCCCAGGGCAGGGGCGGGGCCTCCAGGCGCGGGCCGTCGTAGCCGTGCACCGCGCCGAAGCGCGTGCTGCTCGCCTGCCAGTCGCGCTGGGCCTGGGCGATATAGGGTTTGCCGTGGCCGACGAAGTTCCACCAGATGGTGATGTCCTCACCAAACGGCGCGCCACCGATGAGCAGTGCGCGCGTGCCAGCGGGCAGATCCAGCCGTAGCGTGCCAGCGCCGGGCGGCAGGTACAGCAGTTCGTCGGCCGCCAGTGCCTGGCCCTGGGCCGTGGCGGGACCGGTGAGCGGCACCACGCCGTATTCAAACGTGGGATCGAGCGGCAGGTTCAGCGCCACATCCTGAGGTGCGTACCAGTCCACACCGATCAGCGGCGAGTGCACCACCACCGGCGCCTGCCGCCCCATGAAGCCGCCGGCCAGCAGCACGGCCTGGGCGCCGCCTTCCGTCCAGCGCGGCAGATCGGGGTAATGGTCGAAGCGCGGCGCCATGTCGGCCACGCTTGCGGGCAGGGCTATCCACAGCTGCGCCGTGTGCAGCCGCGTCTGGCCTGCCAGTGACTCCTCGGTGTGCGCGATGCCGCGGCCGGCAGTCATCAGGTTGACCTGGCCGGGGCGTATGAGCTGCTCGTTGCCCAGGCTGTCGCGGTGCAGCACCTCGCCCTCCAGCATCCAGGTGAAGGTCTGCAGCCCGGTGTGCGGATGCGGGCCCACGCGCAGGCCCTGGCCCGGCGCAAAGTGCGCCGGCCCGGCGTGGTCCAGAAAGCACCAGGCGCCAATGGTGCGCCTGAGCCGCGACGGCAGCGTGCGCGCCACCGGAACGCCGCCGCCGATCTCCGCGGCGCGCGAGGGAATGCGGGTGAAGTTTTCGCTCATGGCTGCCTCCATACGCTCACGCATCACTTCACTCCATGCGGCCGAAGCGCCCCGAGTTGAAGTCGTTGATTGCCTCGACGATCTGCTGCTGGCTGTTCATCACGAATGGGCCGTAGCCGACCACCGGCTCGGCGATGGGCTCGCCGGCCAGCACCAGCAGCTTGGCATCGCCCTGGGCCGCTATGGTCAGGCCCGAGCCGGCGTTTGACAGCGTGGCCATTTCGGCGGAGCGCAGCTCGGTGGCGCCGTTGACCGTGGCTGTGCCGTCCAGCACCACCACCAGCGTACTCCAACCTTCGGGTTGACGCAGGTCGGCCGAGTTGCCGGCCGCCAGGCGCACGTCCCACACATTGAGCGGCGAGCGGGTAGCGGCCGGGCCCCGCGTGCCGCCCAGGCTGCCGGCGATCACCCGCACGCGGCCCGCTCCCCCGGGCAGGGCGACGGATGGAATCTGCGCATCGGTGATGCCCTGGTAATGTGCCGGCGTCATCTTGTCCTTCGCGGGCAGGTTGACCCATAGCTGCACCATCTCGAACGGACCGCCGCTGCTGCTGTAGGCCTGGGAATGGAATTCCTCGTGCAGAATGCCGCCGCCCGCGGTCATCCACTGGACGTCGCCCTTGCCGATGATGCCACCGGCTCCGGTGGAGTCGCGGTGCTCCACCTCGCCGTCATAGACGATGGTCACGGTCTCGAAGCCGCGGTGCGGGTGCTGGCCCACGCCGCGCCGATAGCCTGTGTTGGGGGCAAAGCGCGTGGGCGCGGCGTAGTCCAGCAGCAGGAAGGGGCTGCGCTCGGCCACGCCCGCGCCGCTATAGCCGAACATGCCGTGCACGGGGAAACCGTCGCCCACCCAGTGGCGGTCGGGCGCCTTGTGGATGGACAGGACTTGCTTGAGGGTGATGGTGCTTGCGTTGGCCATGGTGCGCCTTCTGGCTGATGGGGTGCGCCGACCCTGTGCCGGCGGGTGATTGAATGGTATATATGCGCCAATCGGAAATAAATGGCTGTAATTTCATTAGATCATCCTGCGGTTGGAACAATCGCCGGCCTTTAGGCGTGAAAGCGCCACAAACAATGATGGATGAAGCGCAAGCAGCTATCAAATTGAAAGCATCAAGCAGTGATATCGATTGATTCCTCTTCCCACGCGATGAGCGCGCAGCCCGTCATTCGCGGAAAAGCCGGGACCCCATCGCGACCCATGCCGTCGATGCGGCGCTGCCGTGGATCTCCTTCGCGGGCAAGACGAGACAGAGGCTCTTCAACGGAAATCGTCGCTTGAGCCCATTGAAAGCCACTGGAGCCTTGCGATGGAAGACCTGAACGACCTTGCCTACTTCGCCCTGGTGGCCGAGCATGGCGGTTTTGCCGCTGCCGAGCGCGCCACCGGCATACCGAAATCCAAGCTCAGCCGGCGTCTGGCCGAACTGGAGGAGCGCCTGGGCCTGCGCCTGGTGCAGCGCAGCACGCGACGCTTTGCCCTGACCGACATCGGCCAGCGCAGCCTGCAGCATGCGCGCGCGATGCTGGCCGAGTCCGAGGCCGTGCAGACCCTGGTGCAGGAGCAGGTCAGCGCGCCACGCGGCACGGTGCGCCTGTCCTGCCCGCCGGCGCTGCTGCAGTACGCCGTGGGTGACATGCTGGCGCGCTTTCTCAATGCCTGGCCGCAGGTGCGGGTGCAGGTGCAGGCCACCAACCGCAATGTGGACGTGTGGCATGACGGCGTGGACCTGGCCGTGCGCGTGCGCGCGCCCGACGCCGAGCTGCCGCAGGACGAGATCGTCAAGCCGCTGGGTCGCAGCCCCCATGTGCTGGTGGCCGCGCCGCGGCTCTTCACCTCCGCCGTACCGCCCGCCGTGCCCGCCGACCTGGCCGGTCTGCCCACGCTGGGCCTGGGCAACTCGCCCGAAGAGAGCCTGTGGCGCCTCACCGGCCCGGACGGCGCGCGCGCCGACGTGGCACTGACCCCGCGCCTGGTCGCCGACGACATGAGCGCGCTGCTTTGCGCCACCCTGGCCGGCGTGGGCTGCGCCGCCCTGCCGCGCATGATGGTGCATGGGCTGCTCGCACAAGGCGCGCTGCTGGAGCTGCTGCCCGGTTGGGCCACGCCGCCAGGCATGGTGCAGGCGGCCTTTGCCAGCCGCCAGGGCATGCGGCCGGCGGTACGCCGGCTGCTGGAGGCGCTGGCAGAAGGCTTTGATACCCTGGTGCGCGAACGTCGTTGCGTGGAGTCGGCCGGGGGCCGGTAACGGTTGCAGCAGCCAAGCTTGGTGGGATGATCGGCCCATGTCTTCCGTTCCTGCGCATCTCTCTGAATCACACGACGCTCTGCACTGCGATATAGCCATCGTCGGCGGTGGCCCGGCCGGCCTGATGGCCGCCGAGGCCGCGGCTGGCGCGGGCCTGCAGGTCCATGTGTTCGACGCCATGCCCTCCGTGGGGCGCAAGCTCCTGCTCGCGGGCAGGGGCGGGCTCAACCTTACGCACTCCGAGCCGCTGGAGGAATTCCTCTCGCGCTACGGCGCGCGCCAGGCGGCGCTTGCGCCCTCGCTGCACGCCTTTGGCCCGGTGCAACTGCGCGCCTGGGCCGACGCATTGGGGGCGCAGACCTTTGTCGGCAGTTCGGGCCGCGTGTTCCCCAAGGACATGAAGGCAGCGCCGCTGCTGCGCGCCTGGCTGCACCGTCTGCGCGGCCAGGGCGTGCAGTTCCATATGCGCCACCGCTGGCTGGGCTGGGGCGATGATCGAGCAGAGGGCCGGCAGCGGCTGCTCTTCGCCACGCCCGCTGGCGAGCGGCAAGTGGCCGCGCGCGCCCTGGTTCTGGCGCTTGGAGGCGCCAGCTGGCCGCGCCTGGGCTCGGACGGAACCTGGGTACCGCTGCTGGCGCAGCGTGGCGTGACCATCGCTCCGCTGCTGCCGGCCAACTGCGGCTTCGATGTGCCGCGTGTGGCAGCGCCGATGGGCGAGACGCGACGTGCCTTCTTCCTGGAACTGCTGGGGCGTGGCCCGGCGCCGGCCGTGGGCTGGACGCCGTTCTTTGCCGAACGCTTCGCCGGCCAGCCCTTCAAGTCGGTGGCGCTTTCATTCACCGACAGCCAGGGCCGCAGCTTTGAGCGCCGCGGCGAGTTCGTGGCCACCGCCACGGGTGTCGAGGGCAGCCTGATCTATGCCGTCTCAAGCCTGCTGCGCGACGAGATCGCGGCGCATGGCCATGCCAGCTTCCACCTGAACCTGCTGCCCGACCACAGCCATGAACGCGTGCTGGCCGAGGTGTGCCACCCGCGCGGCTCGCGCAGCCTCACGAGCCATCTCAAGAGCCGCCTGGGGCTGGACGGCATCAAGGCCGCCATCCTCTACGAGCAGCTCGGCAAGGATGGCATGAACGACCCGGCAATGCTGGCCCAGGCCATCGAGGCCCTGCCCATCACCGTGGTGTCGGCGCGACCTGTGCAAGAGGCCATTAGCAGCGCCGGCGGCGTGACCTTCGAGGCGCTGGACGCGCATTTCATGCTGCGGGAGCTGCCCGGCGTGTTCTGTGCGGGCGAGATGCTGGACTGGGAAGCGCCCACGGGCGGCTACCTGCTCACCGCCTGCCATGCCACGGGGCGCGCAGCGGGCGAGGGCGCAGCACGCTGGCTCGCTCAGAACCGCGTGCGGTAGTACAGCACGGGCCCGCCGCTCCTGGCGCGCAGCAGCAGGCGCGAGTCGCCCTGCAGCTGCACGCCGATGGCGCCAAATTCGGGTATCAGCCCATGCGTGCGCGAACTGGACCACTGCACCTCCAGGCGCGTGCCGAAGCTGGGTTGGTCCTTCAGCCAGATCATGCCCATGGCATCGTGCATGGCGTCCGCCTGGGGCGTGCGGGCCCAGGCATGCACATTGAACTGCGCATGAGAATTAAGTTGCGTGCGCCAGCGCACGCCCAGTGCATACGCTATGGGAGTATTGCCCATGCCCATTCCCATGTCGCCCGACAAGACGCCTAACGACAGGCCCAGGCTGGAAGCTTGGCGCGGGCTGAGCCAGCCGGTAATGTCCGTGTAGTGAATGGTGGCAGATTTCGCAGGATTTGGCGTGGTGGTGTCAGGGTATGACTCGCTCCCTAGCGTGAACGCCGGTGCGGCCATGGCGGCCGGCTCATGCTGCATCTGCTCCAGTGCTGCGGCGACACCTGCGGGGCCCACGAGAAGCAGCGCGGCGCACGACGCGCGACGCGCCCACCGTTGTCGCTGGCAACAGGTGATTGATACAAGGCGGATCGAATTCATGGCACCGTTCCTCAGCGCGGAGAACAATGAAGTCTGGCACCAGTATGGGCGAAATGCAGGCATTGTTCGACATCCGGGGCCGATGTCACCTGTGGGACGGAGCCTACATGACGCGCATGTTGGCGATGGTTGGTGCTCACGCATCCCGGCCTGGAATTGATTTGTATCAGGTTTTGATTCGTTTTATTTTACATCGCTATATATTGATATATATTTCGATTCAATTACCAAAGGATGCCATTGCATTGGCAGGTGTTGGCGTTTTTTTGCCAGTCGCTATATATAGAAGTCTATAACGCATCGAGGGTGGAAATGGAAGATGAGGTGTCGGTGAGGAAGCGGGGGACGGGGAGACTGAAGGACTTGGAAATCGTCGGCTGCAAATCGACCGCGGTGCATCATTTCCCACCGTCTTGCTGCCCAATGGCTCGGTTATTGGACCGCCACTTCAAATCCGGCAACAGCTGGCCTCGCTGGGGCCAGTTTTGGCTGAGCCGGTCTACGAGAGCGCCTTCGGCGCTTCAAGTCCTGCAGCCGCCTGGACGCAGCGCGGCCGCCCTGGTGCTGGTGGCGTTGGGCCTATGCGCTGGCACGGCGCAGGCGGCAGACGGTGTGTTCGAGTTGGGCACGGTGACCGTGGTGGGCGCCCCGGTGAAGAGCCAGGCGGCCGACGAGGCCGTGCTGGGCCAGGATGAAATCGCCCGCTACAACGCAGACACGGTGTCCGACGCGGTGCGCCTGCTGCCCGGTGTAAGCATCACGAGCGGTGGTGCCCGCAACGAGGAAATGGTCTACGTGCGCGGCTTTGATGCGCGCCAGGTGCCGGTGTTCGTCGATGGCGTGCCGCTCTACGTGCCCTATGACGGCTACGTGGACTTCGGCCGCTTCACCACCTTCGACCTCGCCGAGATTCGCGTCGCCAAGGCCGATGCCTCGCTGCTCTACGGCCCCAACACGCTGGGCGGGACGATCAACCTCGTCACGCGCAAGCCCGTCAAGCCGTTCGAGGGCGATGCGCGCCTGGGGTTCGGCTCGGGGCAGACGCGCAAGGCGGCGCTCAATCTGGGCGGCAACCAGGGGCTGTGGTACTACCAGCTGGGCGCGTCGTACCTGGATGCCGACAGCTTTCCGCTGCCCAAGGGTTTCAAGGACTACAAGGCCCGTCCGACCGACACCGGCAGTGAGCGCGAGAACGCCTATCGCAGCGACAGGCGCCTGTCGTTCAAGCTCGGCCTCACGCCCAACGCCACGGACGAATACGCGCTGGGCTACGTGCGCCAGGAAGGCGAGAAGGGCAACCCGGTCTACACCGGCCAATCCAGGCAAAAGAACGCCGTGCGCTACTGGCGCTGGCCCTATTGGGACAAGGACAGCGTGTACTTTTTGAGCACCACGCGCATCGGCAGCGACAACGTGCTCAAGACGCGCCTGTTCCACGACACCTACAAGAACGGCCTGGACATCTACAAGGACGCGAGCTACACCACGCACGACCCGACCAGCGCCTACAAGGACACGAGCAAGGGCGCCAGCATCGAGTGGGCGAACTACAGCTTTGCCGGCCATGAGCTGCGCTTTGCCGCCCACTACAAGGTCGATGAGCATGACGACACGGGCAAGTTCTACCGCGACGTGACGACCTCCGTGGTCGCCGAGGACACCATCGCGCTGTCCGACCGCTGGCACCTGACGCTGGGCGCGAGCCACGAAAAGCGCGACGCCAAGGAGGTCTATTACTGGCCCAGGGGCTCCACCAGCGCCACCAATGGCCTGGCGCGCCTGGGCTACGCGCTCACGCAGCAGGGCGACGAGGTCTATGCCGTGCTCTCGCACAAGACGCGCTTTCCCACCATCAAGGATCGCTACTCGGCACGCATGGGCACGGCTCTGCCCAACCCCGACCTCAAGCCCGAGGCCGCCAACCACTTCGAGCTGGGTGTGAGCGGCCAGCCATGGCCGGGCGGCAAGGGCCAGGCGGCCCTGTTCCACAGCCGCGTCAGCGACCAGATACAGACCGTGGTCGTGCCCTCGGGCGCCTGCGGCGGCAGCACCTGCAATCAGGCGCAGAACGTGGGCCGCACGCGCAACCAGGGGCTGGAGCTGTCGCTCGCGCAGCGGCTCTCGCCCCAGTGGAGCGCCAACGCCAGCTACACCTACCTGCAGCGCACCAACCTGAGCAACCGCAGCGTTACCCTGACGGACACACCGCGCCATCGCCTCTTTGCAGCGGTGCACTGGCTGCCCGCCGCGCAGTGGGAGCTGCAGGCCACGCTGGAGGCCGAGCAGGGCCGCCGCGTGAGCTATGACGGCGCCTACCGCCAGCTTGGCGGTTTCGGCACCGCCGGGCTCAAGGCGGTCTACAGGCCCGTGAAGGACTTTGCGCTCGACTTCGGCGTGAACAATCTGGGCGACAAGTGGTATGAGCTGGCAGACGGCTACCCCATGCCGGGCCGGTTCTGGTACGTCAATGGCACATACCGTTTCTGACATCGCAGCCGTCGTCTATGGCGACGACATGGCCCACGGCGAAGCCGCCGATGCGCTGGTGCTGCAGTTCTGCCGTGACCTGCAGGCGGCAGGCTGGCGTGTGGGCGGCCTGGCCCAGCAATGCGTGCCGGCCCAGGGCGGTGGCAAGCCGCGCCTGCAACTGGTGGACATGCGCACGGGGCAGGTGTTTTCCATCTCGCAGAAGCTCGGGCCGCTTTCGCGCGGATGCAGTCTCGATACCGCGGGCATCGCCCAGGCCAGCAGCGTGCTGCGGCAGGCGCTCGTCGACCGAGTCGATCTGGCGGTGACCAATCGGTTTGGCGAACTGGAGGCCCAGGGCCGCGGGTTTGCGGCCGAAATGGCCGCGCTGGCGGATGCCGGCACCCCCGTGCTCACGGTGGTTGCGGCCAAGCACCTCGATGGCTGGCGGCGCTTCACCGGGGGGCTGGGCGAGGAGCTGCCCGCGCGCGCCCCGGCGCTACGGGCCTGGTTCAGTCTGCTCACGGGCCGCGAGGTGCCCGCGTGATGCGCAGGCGTCTGCTATTGCAATGGCCGCTGGCGTTGGCTGCCGCGCAGGTGTGCGCGCAGGGGACGCAGCGGGCACAGGGGGCGCAGGTGGTGGTCGTTGCGCAGTTCGGCGCGCTGCCCGCACCCGAGCGCGTGCGCAAGGTGTTCGCGGCCGGCCCGCCCGCCGGCGTGCTGGTGGCCGCGCTGGCGCCGGGCAAGCTCATCGGCTGGCCGCAGACGCTGGGCGGCGACGCCCGCGCCTTCCTCGGGCCGCAGCTGCGTGGGCTGCCGCACACCGGCCGCCTGTCCGGGCGCGGCAGCACGGTGCCGCTCGAAGCGCTGCTGCAGCTAGCGCCCGACCTGGTGCTGGATGCGGGCACGGCCGACGCCACCTACGTCTCCGGCGTGCGCCGCGTGAGCGAGCAGACCGGCCTGCCGACGGTGTTGATCCAGGGCCGCATAGCCGACCATGCCGCGCAGCTGCGCGAAGTGGGGCGGCTGCTGGGCGTGGCGGAGCACGGCGAGCGGCTCGCGGCACAGGCGCAGGCCGCCATCGACCTGGCCGCGCAGGTGCGCGCCAGCGTGGCGCCCCATCAGCGCCCGCGTGTTTATTACGGGCGCGGCGCGGACGGGCTGGAGACGGGCCTGGCCGGATCGATCAACGTGGAGCTGCTGGACTTCTGTGCTGGCCGCAACGTTGCGGCCGATGCGGGCCAGGGCTCGCTCACGCGCGTGTCGCTGGAACAGCTGCTGGCGTGGAACCCCGAGGTCATCGTCACGCAGGACGCGGCCTTTGCGCGCCGCGTGCGCACCGATCCGCTGTGGCGCGGCATTGCCGCCGTGCAGGCGCAGCGCGTGCACTGCGCGCCCACGCTGCCCTTCGGCTGGCTGGACGGCCCCCCGGGCGTCAACCGCCTGATCGGCGTGCGCTGGCTGCTCGAGCGCCTGCACCCCGCTCACCCGGCGCTGCGCACGCTGGAGCCTTTCAACGAGGCCGTGCGGCGCTTCTACCAGTCCTTCTACGGTGCCAGCCTGGCGCCGCAGGAGGTGCAAAGACTGCTCGATGGAATATAGGTCAAATCGGGCTACAGCGCTTACTGGTAAAGCGCCAGAAGCTTCGTTTTCAATAGCAATGCCGCTGCGCTGGTTGCTGGCAGTGGCCCTGCTCGCGGCCGTGGTGCTGCTGGCCTTTGCCTCCGGCAAGTATCCAGTGGCGCCGGCCGACCTGTGGCGCGCCGTGGCTGCGCGCGTGACGGGCGGTGAATTGGGCCTGTCGCCTGCGGTGCAGACGGTGGTCTGGCACATCCGCCTGCCGCGCGTGGCAGCGGGCCTGCTCGTGGGCATGGCGCTGGCGGCAGCGGGCGCTGCCTACCAGGGCATGTTCCGCAACCCCCTGGTCTCGCCCGACATCCTGGGCGTGTCGGCCGGCGCGGGGCTGGGCGCGGTGGTCGCCATCTACCTGGGCCTGCCGATCGCGGTGGTGCAGGCGCTGGCCTTCGTCGGCGGGCTGCTGGCCGTGGGCGCGGTGCTGGCGGTGGCGGGCCTGGTGCGGCGGCATGACCCGGTGCTGGTGCTGGTGCTCGCGGGTGTGGCCGTGGGCGCGCTGCTGGGTGCGGGCATATCGCTCATCAAGATCCTGGCCGACCCGACGACGCAGCTGCCTTCGATCACCTTCTGGCTGCTTGGCGGCCTCAATGCCGTCACGCCCGCCGACCTGGCCGCCACGGCGCCCGCGCTGCTGGCCGGGCTGGTGCCGCTGGCGCTGCTGCGCTGGCGTGTCAATCTCTTGAGCCTGCCCGACGAGGAGGCGCAGGCACTGGGCGTGTCCGTGGCGCGGCTGCGTCTGGTGCTGGTGGCTGCGGCCACGCTGGCCACGGCGGCGGCCGTGTCGCTCACCGGCATCATCGGCTGGGTGGGGCTGGTGGTGCCGCATGTAGCGCGGCTGCTGGTGGGGCCGGAGTTCTCACGCCTGCTGCCCGCGTCGCTGCTGCTTGGCGGCGGCTTTCTGGTGGCGGCCGACACGCTGGCGCGCACGGCCGCGGCGATCGAGCTGCCGCTGGGCATCCTCACCGCGCTGGTGGGTGCGCCGTTCTTCCTGTTCCTGCTGGCGCGTGGAGGCAAGGGCGCATGACGGCGGTGCTGCAGGCGCAGGCCCTCTCCATCGGCCATGGCCGGCGCTGCGTGGCGCAGGGCATCGACTTTGCGCTCGCGCCCGGCGAGGTGCTGTGCCTGCTGGGCGCCAACGGCAGTGGCAAGACCACGTTGCTGCGCACGCTGCTGGGGCTGCTCGCGCCGCTGGCGGGCGCGGTGCGCTGCAGCGGGCAGGACGTGGCCGCCTGGCCGCGCGCGGCCTTTGCCCGGCATGTGGGCTATGTGCCGCAGGCGCACGCGGGCTTGTTCCCCTTCACCGTGGAGGACGTGGTGCTCATGGGCCGCGCCGCGCGCGTGGGGCGCTTTTCTGCGCCGGGCGCCGAAGACCGGCGCATTGCCCGGCATTGCCTTGAGCTGCTGGGTATCGCGCATCTGCGCGCCAGCAGCTACACGGCGATCAGCGGCGGCGAGCGCCAGCTCGCGCTCATCGCACGCGCGCTGGCGCAGGAGCCCGCGCTCCTGGTCATGGACGAGCCCACGGCCAGCCTGGACTTTGGCAACCAGATCCGGGTGCTCGAACACATCGCGCGCCTGCGCGCGGGCGGCATGGCCGTCCTGATGACCACGCACCAGCCCGAGCACGCGCTGCGCATAGCCGACCGCATTGCGCTGCTGGGCGGCGGGCGGCTCGCCGCCATCGGTGCGCCGCGTGTGGTCGCCACGCCGGCCACCCTGGCCGCGCTCTACGGCGTGGGCGAGGGCGCCGTTGCCGCCTCGCTTTCGCCCTTTCTCGACCGGATGACCGCATGACCATCGAAGCCATCGACTTCGCCCGCCTGTACCGCGACCACCTGGCCATGGCCGCCCGCACGCGCAAGAGCGCCAGCGCCTGGGATTCGCGTGCGGCGGGCATGGCCGCCAGGGCGCTGCAGAGCAGCTATGCGCGGGACTTTGTCGCGCGCATGGATTTGACCGGCGCGCGCTCGCTGCTGGACGTGGGCTGCGGCCCCGGCACGATTGCGCTGGCCGTCGCCGCGCGTCTGGAGCGCGTGCTGGCGCTGGACTACAGCGCCGCCATGCTCGATGCGCTGCGCACGCAGGCCGCCGCCCGGGGTCTTACCCACGTGCAGACCGTGCACCGCGCCTGGGAGGACGACTGGAGCGACCTGCCTGCGTGCGACATCGCCGTCGCCTCGCGCGCCACGCTGGTGGACGACATAGGCGCGGCGCTGGCCAGGCTCGACGCCCATGCGCGCCTGCGCGTCTATGTCACGCACCCGGTGGGCGGGCATTTTTTGGACCCCGCCATCCAGCACGTGATTGGCCGCAGCCTGCCCAGCACGCCGGACTACATCTACCTCGTGAACATCCTGCACCGCATGGGCATTCACCCGCGGCTGGACTACCTGACGCAGGAAAGCCGCCTGGCCGGCGCCCAGGACTTTGCTGACTACGCGCAGCGCGTCGCCTGGTCGACGGGCGGGCTGGCCGAGGACGAGACCGCGCGGCTGCAGGCCTGGTACGAGCGCGCCACGTCCGCCGAGCGCACGGGCGCGCCGATGCGCTGGGCCTTCATCTCGTGGGAGAAAACGCCATGCTGAATACCGACACCGATGGCCTGCTGGCCGAACTGCATGCCGACGTGCGGGACGCGCTGGGCCAGGAGACGTTGGCGCAATTGCGCGTCGCCCGTGCCGTGGTGGGCATATTCTTCACCGGCGTGCAGCTCGAGAACGGCGTGGGCGGCCTGTGCGCCACGCCCATCAAGAGCGTGCCCGAGGCCGTGTGCTGCCCCAGTTCGGCCCTGGCCATGCCTGTGCCGGGCCGCATCGCTGGACGCAGCGCGGCCGAGGTGCTGCAAGATCTGTTCCGCCCTCAGGACCTGCGCAGGGCGCTGGCCATCGCCACGCTCAACGCACTGGCCGAAACGCTGTGGCTGCGGGACGGCCCGCCACCCGGTGCGCGCGTGGTCGCGGGCGATGCATTCGATGCGCTGGCAATTGCTCCTGGCGAGCGCGTGGCGCTGGTGGGCGCCTTCCCGCCCTACCTGCGCGCGCTCAGGCGCAGCGGCCAGCCCTTCCATGTGCTGGAACTCGACCCGGCAACGCTCAAGCCCGAGGAACTGCCGTTCTTCGTGCCCGCCGAACGCGCGCCCGAAATCGTCGCCCAGGCCGACGTGCTCATCACCACCGGCACGACCCTGGTCAACGGCACGCTGGACGATCTGCTGCGCCACCTGCGCCCCGGCGCCAAGGCCGCCGTGGTGGGCCCCACGGCCACGCTGCGCGCCGCGCCGTTCGCGCGCCGGGGTGCCACCGTGGTCGGCGGCACGCGCGTGCATGCGCCTGCCGAGCTGCTGGACCTGCTGGCCGAAGGGGGCTCGGGCTACCACTTCTTCGGCAAGTCGGTCGAACGCGTCTGTCTTTGTGTGTGAAGGAAACCCATGCCTGCGCTGGCCTTCTTTGTTCCACGCCGCTGGGGAGCGCTATGAATTCCGTGTTTTTCGACCATGCCACGATCGACGCCTGGATTGCCGAGGATGCACCGCTGGTCGACCTGACCACCCATCTGCTCGCCATCGGCGGCCGGCAGGCGCGCATGCGCCTGACCATCCGCGGCGAGGCCGTGGCCGCCTGCACCGAGGAGGCCGCGCGCGTCGTGCAGCACTGCGGCGCAAGTGTGGAGAGCCTGCTGGCGAGCGGCACGGCCGTGGCTGCGGGGGATGTGCTGCTGGCCGCCACGGGCGACGCCGCCGGCCTGCTGCGCGCCTGGAAGGTGGCGCAGAATCTGCTGGAGTACGCCTGCGGCGTGGCCGGCGCCACCGCGCGCATGGTGCACGCCGTGCAGGCCGCGGCGCCCGGCGTGGCCGTGCTCACCACGCGCAAGCACGCGCCAGGGCTGCGCCGCATGGCGCTCAAGGCGACGCTCTCCGGCGGCGCCTTCCCGCACCGCCTGGGCGTGGGCGAGTCGGTGCTGGTGTTTCCCCAGCACCGCGCGCTCGCGGGCGGTTGGGACGGCGTGGCCGCTCGCCTGGCTGCCGCAGCGCCCGCGCTGGCCGAAAAGAAATGCGTGGTGGAGGCCCACTCGCTGCAAGAGGCTCTGCGCGCCGCCGAAGCGGGCGCAGACGTGGTGCAGTTCGACAAGGCCACGCCCGCCGATCTGCGTGCCTGGTGCCCGCCGCTGCGCCTGCGCCACCCGCGGCTGGGTCTTCTGGCCGCCGGCGGCATCCACCTTGGCAACGCTGTGGATTACGCCACCAGCGGCGTGGATGCCCTGGTCACCAGCAGCCTGCACTACGCGCCGCCCGCCGATGTGGGGGTGAGCGTGGAGCCGGTGTAGCCCAGCTTTGTTGCCTACACTGGCGCCGTTGAAAGGACGGACATGGCTTCACAAGAGCAGCAGGATGATGGGCGCATTGCATTGCGCGGATCGGTGTGGATGACTGTCGATGGCCGCAACCTGGGTGGCCAGGGCCGGGTCGAACTGCTCACGCAGATTGCCACGCATGGCTCCATCACCGGGGCCGCCAAGGCCATGGGGATGAGTTACAAGGCGGCATGGGATGCGATCGATGCCATGAACCAGCTCGCGGGCGAGCCGCTGGTGCAGCGGCTCGTCGGCGGCAAGGGGGGCGGGGGCACGCGGCTGACCGAAAGGGGGCAGCGGCTGGTGCGCAGCTTCGGCGTCATCGAGCGCGCACACCGTCAGTTTGTGGACCAGCTCAGCGCACAGGCCCAGGGCGTGGCCGACGATTTTTTGTTGATAAGGAAAATGGGTATGAGAACGAGCGCGCGCAATCAATTCTTTGGCACGGTGTCCTGCGTGACCACCGGGGCCGTGAATGACGAGATCACGCTGGAGGTGCCTGGCATGGACACGGGCATCGTGGCCATCGTCACCCATGGCAGCGCCGTGGAACTGGGCCTGACGCCGGGGGCCGAGGCCTTTGCGCTGGTCAAGGCTTCGTCGATCATCGTGGCCACTGAAGACCAGGGCGCCAGGTTTTCGGCGCGCAACTGCCTCAAGGGTACGGTGTCGCGCGTGCAGAAGGGTGCCGTGAACACCGAGGTCGTGATCGGCCTGCCCGGCGGTGGCGCGGTGGCCGCCATCATCACCAACGAAAGCTGCGACGCGCTGGGCCTGGCGCCGGGCGTGGCCGCGTCGGCGCTGTTCAAGGCGTCGAGCGTGATCATGGGGGTACCCGCTTAGGGCGATGAGGAAGGGGGAAAGAGAAGGTGACGAGCCTTACCCCCGGCACTGGCTCCACAGTTAGGGCTGCTTGGTTCCCCACCTGACCCGGTTGGCCGCTTCACCATGCGGGGAGGCCCGTCGCCCATGATTGTACGTCGAACCCGGTGGGGCTTGGGCGTTCGTCACGACCTCGATGAGGGCGGCGGCGGTTAAGCCTGACCTAAGCATTGCTTCCTACATTGCATTTCACCCGGCGCGCCAGAGGCGGGGCTCGTTTTCCGAGCAACGCACGGGCCAGCCCCGTTTTGAAGGAGATCGCAATGCACAGTCAGACCTTGAAATTTACGCGTACGGCAACTGCCATCACTGCGCTGTCGAGCGCACTCATCCTGGGCGCCGCCATGGTGCCTGGCGTGGCATCTGCCGCCACCGACCAGCCCAGCGCGGCGGCCAGCGCCAAGCTGACGCGCCAGGAGATCAAGCTGTCCCAGGACGGCTTCAATACCATCCGCGCGGTGCGCAAAGCGCGCCTGGCCATCTTCAATGGCGATGTCGATGGCGCCCAGAAGCAGGTGGCGCAGGCGACCGCGGATATCGGCAAGATCAAGGCCGATGAGCGCGCCATGGACAAGAGCGGCAAATGGGTCGTGGTCGATGGGCAACTGGTGGTCGCCGACAACTTCGTCAGCACGCCCGAGAAGCAGAAGCACATCGAGTCGAGCAACAAGAAGCTGCACGAGGGCAAGGTCAACGAGGCCATGCAGGAGCTCAAGCTGGCCGAGATCGACGTCGGCTACTCGCGCCTGCTGATGCCGCTGGACGCCACGCGCGAGCATCTCAGCGTCGCCTCCGGCCTGCTCACCGCCCAGAAGTACTACGAGGCCAACCTGGCGCTCAAGGCCGTGGAGGATGGCCTGGTCATAGACACGGTGGCGTTGGCCGACGCGCCGACGCCAGGCAAGGTGCCGGCAACGAAGTAGGCACCATTGATTCGGCCGCGCCGGCATGGACCGGCGGGCCAGGGGGCCGCGCCGTTCGTCGGCGGCCGCGGCGAGCCACATAGAATCACCCCCCATGTCCTACCTCGTGCTCGCCCGCAAATACCGTCCCAAGACCTTCTCCGAGATGGTGGGCCAGGAGCATGTGGTGCAGGCGCTCACGAATGCGCTCACGCAGCAGCGGCTGCACCATGCCTACCTGTTCACCGGCACGCGCGGCGTGGGCAAGACCACGGTCTCGCGCATCCTGGCCAAGTCGCTCAACTGTCAGGGGCCCGACGGGCAGGGCGGCATCACGGCCACGCCCTGCGGCGTATGCCCGGCCTGCCAGGACATCGACAGCGGGCGCTTTCCCGACTACACCGAGCTCGACGCGGCCTCCAACCGCGGCGTCGATGAGGTGCAGGGCCTCTTGGAGCAGGCGGTCTACAAGCCGGTGCAGGGGCGCTTCAAGGTCTTCATGATCGACGAGGTGCACATGCTCACGAACACGGCGTTCAACGCCATGCTCAAGACGCTGGAGGAGCCGCCCGAGTATCTTAAGTTCGTGCTCGCCACGACCGACCCGCAGAAGGTGCCGGTCACCGTTCTCTCTCGCTGCCTTCAGTTCAACCTGCGGCCCATGGCGCCCGAGACGGTGCTCGAGCACCTCACGCACGTGCTGGGCGCCGAGAACGTGCCCGCCGAGCCCCAGGCGCTGCGCCTGCTCGCGCGCGCGGCGCGCGGCTCCATGCGCGACGCGCTCAGCCTGACCGACCAGGCCATCGCCTTTGGCAGCGGCCAGCTGCAGGAATCGAGCGTGCGTCTGATGCTGGGCAGTGTGGACCGCAGCCATGTGTTTCGCCTGATCGACGCGCTGGCGCAGGGCGATGGCCGCACGGTGGTGGAGACGGCCGATACGCTGCGCGCCAACGGCCTGTCGGCCGCGAGCACGCTCGAAGACATGAGCGCCGTGCTGCAGCGCATGGCCGTGCTGCAGGCCGTGCCGCAGATGGCCGCCGCGGTGGATGCGAGCGACCCCGAGGCCGCGGAGACCGCCCGCCTGGCGGCAGCCCTGCCCGCCGACGAGACGCAGCTGCTCTACAGCATCTGCCTGCACGGCCGCACCGAACTGGGCCTGGCGCCCGACGAATACGCCGCCCTGACCATGGTGCTGCTGCGCCTGCTGGCCTTCAAGCCCGCTCAGGCCGCAGCGGCCACGGCGGAAAAAAAAACTCTGACGCGGGCTGAGGCTGCGCCCACTGCTGCGCCCATTACCGCGTCGACTGCCTCGCCCGTTGCCCCGGTGCCCGAGCCCCTGCGGGTGCGGGAGCCACAGCCAGCGTCCGTGCAGGAGTCTGCAGGTTTAAAGCAAAAACCAGCTGTAGCGCCCGCAGACATAGCGCAAACAGCTCCCGAAACAGTAGCAATCCCGGTGCGCGCCGCACCCGAGCCCAGCGCCCGCCTGCAGCCCACGGCGTCCGCGCCCACACCGGGCGGGGCGCGGCTCGTGCCGACGGAGGAGGGCGACGCCTGGTATGCGGTGGTGCAAGAACTCATCGCCGCCGAGTCCATCACCGCCCTGGTGCGCGAGCTGGCGCTCCAGTCGCAGCTCGTATCGCGTGAAGACGGCCATTGGCTGCTGCGCGTGGAGCGCGAGTCGCTCAACCAGCCCCAGGCGCGCGAGCGCCTGCGATCGGCTCTGGAGGCGGCGGGCCATGCGCGCCAGATCAGCGTGGAGCTGGGCGTGGTCATCGACAGCCCGGCACGGCGCAACGCCCAGGCCGCGAACGAGCGTCAGCGCGTGGCCGAGGACATCGTCCACAACGACCCCTACGTGCAGCAGCTGGTGCGCGACTTCGGCGCGAAAATCGTGCCGGGCAGCATCAAGCCTGCATAAACCATTTTCTTAATCGACAAAGGAAACCCACCATGTTCAACAAGGGACAGCTCGCCGGCCTCATGAAGCAGGCCCAGGCCATGCAGGACAACCTGAAGAAGGCCCAGGACGAACTCGCCAACATCGAGGTCGAAGGCGAATCCGGCGCCGGCCTGGTCAAGGTGCTCATGACCTGCAAGCACGACGTCAAGCGCGTCACCATCGACCCCAGCCTGCTGGCCGACGACAAGGACATGCTCGAAGACCTGGTGGCCGCCGCCTTCAACGCCGCGGTGCGCAAGGCCGAGGAGACCTCGCAGGAGAAGATGGGCAAGATCACGGCCGGCATGCCCGGCCTGCCCGGCGGCATGAAGTTCCCGTTCTGATGCGACAACCCCCTGAGGCGCTTCGCGCCTTCCCCTTCTCTCACGCTGCGCGTGGGAGGGGGACGCCACCAGCGCTGCGGGGCGGCCCTTGCGCTGCGGCCCTCGCATGACGGCGCGCAGTTTCAAAGTGCTGCTCCGGATTCGTGGCGTAAGGAATCTCTGAAGCCATGTCGGATACCAGTTCCCTCGACGCGCTGATCCAGGCCCTGCGGCGCCTGCCCGGCGTGGGCGTCAAGTCGGCGCAGCGCATGGCGTTTCACCTGTTGCAGCACGACCGTGGCGGGGCCCAGCAGCTGTCGCAGGCGCTGGAGCGCGCCTGCGCCCAGGTGCGCCATTGCGAGCGCTGCCACACCTTCACCGAGGGCCAGGTGTGCGACACCTGCCTGGACCCGGAGCGCGACGCCACGCGCCTGTGCGTGGTGGAGACGCCGGCCGACCAGTCCGCCATGGAGCGCACGGCCGCTTTCAAGGGCTTGTATTTCGTGCTCATGGGCCGACTCTCGCCGCTCGATGGGGTGGGGCCGCGCGACATCGGCGTACGGGAGCTCCTGGAGCGCGCCACGGACGGCGTGGTGCAGGAGGTCATCCTGGCCACGAGCTTCACCGCCGAGGGCGAGGCCACGGCCCACGCCGTCGCGGAGGCGCTCAAGCGCCGCGGCATCCACGTCACGCGCCTGGCGCGCGGCGTGCCCGTGGGCAGCGAGCTCGAATATGTGGACCTGGGCACCATCGCCCATGCGCTTGCAGACCGACGCTGAAACAGCAAAAACCATAGCTGTCTGCGCGTTATGGATATGCCCTTAGGGCCAAAATCACTTCAAGACGAACACGGGGTGCAGGATGACTGGTTTCACCGTTGCGTATGGGTGTGTGCTGATTGCGGCGCTGCTGCCCATGGCGTGCGCGCTGCTGGCCAAGGGCGGCGCGTTTCGCGGCCGCGACAACCACGATCCGCGCGCCTGGCTGGCGCGCCAAAGTGGCTGGCGCGCGCGTGCCAATGCGGCGCAGGCCAACAGCTTCGAGGCGCTGCCGTTCTTCATCGGCGCGGTCATCATCGCGCACCAGCTCGCCGTGCCGCAGACCCTGCTCGATCTGCTGGCCTGCGCCTTCATCGTGCTGCGCCTGTGCTACATCGGCCTGTACGTGGCGGATTTGCCCACGGCGCGCAGCACCGTGTGGGGCCTGGCCTTGCTGCTGAACATTGCCATCCTGCTGCTCGGCTGGCGATGAGCCGATTTGCACCGAAGGGTCTTGGAGCGTGTTTACGATCTCCCCATGGTGCCCGTTGCCCCGCAGACGCTGCCTTGCGAGCACCATGGGGAGATCGTAGACACGCTCTTGGGCGACAGCCGTAAAATGCGAGCTGCCGGCTTGCCCATTCAGCGCAGGCCGCTTCTTTTTTTGATAGTCATGCAAGCTGAGTTGCATGGCGTTCCCAACGTTTCCCATGATCGATCTTCGGGGCATCACCCAGATTTACCCGGGCCCGCAGGGCCCGGTCGAGGCCCTGCGCGGCATCGACCTGCACGTCACGCCGGGCGAGGTGTTCGGCATCATCGGCCGCTCGGGCGCGGGCAAGAGCTCGCTGGTGCGCGTGATCAACCTGCTCAACCGGCCCGCCAAGGGGCAGGTGCTCGTGGCTGGGCGCGACATGACACAGCTTGGCGACGCCGAACTGCGCGCCGCGCGGCGCGAGATCGGCATGGTGTTCCAGCATTTCAACTTGCTGTCCTCGCGCACCGTGTACGGCAATGCCGCGCTGCCGCTGGAGCTCGCGGGCATGGCCGCGGCCGAGATCAGGCAGCGCGTGGTGCCGCTCCTGGATATGGTGGGCCTGGCGCATCTGGCCGATCGCTACCCGGCGCAGATCAGCGGTGGGCAGAAGCAGCGCGTGGGCATTGCGCGTGCGCTGGCCAGTAGCCCCAAGGTGCTGCTGTCCGACGAGGCCACGAGCGCGCTCGACCCCGAGACCACGCGCTCCATCCTGGACCTGCTGCGCCAGGTGAACCGCGAGCTCGGCGTGACGGTGGTCTTGATCACGCACCAGATGCAGGTCATCAAGCAGATCGCCGACCGCGTGGCCGTGATCGATGCCGGCCGCATCGTGGAGATGGGCCCGGTGATCGAGGTCTTCACGCGGCCGCAGCAGGCCATCACCAAGAGCCTGATCGACGAGATCGTGCCGCAGGAGCTGCCTGCGGGCGTGCTGGCGCGCGTGCGCGGCCTGGCGGCGCGCCTGCCGGCGGGCGCCAGCGGCCAGCTGCTGCGCCTGTCCTACGCGGGCGAGCGTGCCTACGAGCCCATCCTGTCGCACCTGATCCGCGAGCTGGGGCTGGACCTGTCCATCCTGCATGGTCAGATCGACGAGATCCAAGAGCAGACCTTCGGCTCGCTGGCCGTGTATGCCAGCGGCCCCACGGCGCGCATTGGCGCGGCCATCGACTATCTGCGTGCCCAGGGCGTGCAGGTGCAGACCGTGGAAGTGCAAGGTTAGGCAGGGGCAGGGCGATGTTCGAGAATTTTTCAGAAATGATGCTGGAGCTGTTTGCCACCTCGCTGTGGGAGACGGTGATCATGGTCGGCGCCTCGGGCATTCTGGGCGCGCTGGTGGGCATCCCGCTGGGCGTGTTCCTGCGCCTGACGGACAGGGGCGGCATCCTGCAGAACGGGCCGGTGAACACCGTGGTGGGAGGCATCGTCAACGCCGTGCGTTCCACGCCCTTCATCATCCTGCTGGTGGCCATCATCCCGTTCACGCGCCTGGTCACGGGCACGTCCATTGGCACCTGGGCGGCCGTGGTGCCACTCACGCTGGCCGCGGCCCCCTTCATCGCGCGCCTCGTGGAGACGGCCCTGCGCGAGGTGGACGCGGGCCTGGTCGAGGCCGCGCAGTCCATGGGCGCGACCACCTGGCAGATCGTCTGGAAGGTGCTGCTGCCCGAGGCCCTGCCGGGCATCGTCGCGGGGCTGACCATCAGCTTCGTGAGCCTCACGGGCTATTCGGCCATGGCCGGCGCCGTGGGCGGAGGCGGCCTGGGCGACCTGGGCATCCGCTACGGCTACCAGCGCTTTCTGCCCGACGTGATGCTGGCCGTGGTGCTGATCCTCATTGTCTTCGTGCAGGCGATACAGAGCCTAGGCGACTGGATCGTGCGACGCATGTCGCATCGCTGATAATTATCGAACCTGCCGTTCGGCCAGCAGTTACCGACCCAAAGCACTGCAGTTTATATTCCGTCTTAATCGTGTGTTGGATGAGCAATTACTATCCATGTTTATTTTTAATATATTTTAAAATAAATTATTGAACATGGCCTTCGGGTAAATGGATGGAATTTAACTAATGACAACAAGCAATTCGCCAAAATTGAAAAATGACAAACATTTGAGTCATTTTGATGGCTGGCGTGGATTGGCTTTGTGTATGTTGCTTCTTGGGCATTTTTTTCCGGTGCCAGGGATTGATTTTGGAATAGTAGGTGTAAATCTTTTTTTTGTGCTTTCCGGATTCTTGATGGGGGGGCTTTTGTTTGAAAAACAAGAGCCTATTCCAAAATTTTACAGACGGAGAATCGCTCGGATACTTCCTGCTCATGTTGTATTCTTGGTGGTCATATCTATTTTCTATTTCGCAACTGAGCGCTCATTTAGTCTCAGTGAGCTCATATCGGCACTTTTGTTTTTGAAAAACTATGTACCTCCCGATTTGGGTGTGGGGCACTCGTTGATGCCGTTTGGTCACATTTGGTCTCTATCGGTGGAGGAGCATAGTTATGTCGTTCTTTCGTTGGTCGCCATTTTTTCTCGAAAACGATTGTTCTCATCAGCTTCGGGCGTGGGTGTTCTTGTTATTGTGACTGTTTGTTTTGCTTTGTACTACCAGTGGTTGAGTCCGCCAAAACTGGCTTTCAATCAATGGTTGCGCACCGAGACTGCTGCTTACGGATTATTTGCTACTGCTTTATGGGTTTCGGTGGGCAGGCGTTTGCCAAAGATGCTGAAATATGTATCAGTTGCTCCAATCCTTCTTTTAATCGGTATTGCACTTCATTGGTGGTCTGTACCCCTGGCTTTTCAAAGAATTGTGGGTGTTGGCTGTTTCGTCATTGCGATATGTGCATTGGCTGTAAATAGGGGCTGGTTTGCAGTGCTTCTTTCCTGGTCGCCTTTACGTCAACTGGGCCTTTGGTCTTTTTCTGTTTATCTTTGGCAACAACCATTTTATGTCTGGATGCACAGCGACCCGCGTGTGTCTCCGGTTTTCGCACTTGCCTTGGCGCTAATCTGTGGTTTGGCCTCATATTATTTGATAGAGCGTCCTGTAAGAGCCTATTTGAACAGTCACTGGGGCGTAAAAGCTGTCATCACTGAACCACAGTTCGCAGCGGATACTTCACCCGCGTTACGCCGTTGAATGGCCTTGTGCTGCGCGTTCAAGACACTTCGGCGTTGTCCACCGTTTTGTTTGTCGCTCTTGAGTGTATTTCTCTGGGGATGGGCAGCTTTCTTTTCCAGAAAGGTATGGAGATTGCCCACGCGGTGGTGTAGAGGGTGTCAGCCTTGGCCTGAGCGCCAATGCACCAAACGTCAAGGGAGAGCAGGCTTGCTGAGCATGGCCATTACTTCGGCGTCATCGATCTGGTCGAAGTTCCGGTAGAACTGGCCAACCGCCTGGAAATTTGCAGGCGCTTGCAGACATACGACCTCATCGGCCAGCGAACGCACCAGGGTCAGAGCCTCTGCTGAGGCTACGGGCACGGCGCAGATCAGACGCGCGGGCCCGTGTTGGCGCAGGCTGTGCAGCGCAGCGAGCATGGTGGCGCCGGTGGCCAGACCATCATCTACCACGATGACGACGCGGCCAGCGGGGTTCAGCGAAGGGCGCGTGGGTGTGTACAGCGCACGCCGCTCGCGGATGAGCGCCAGCTGCCGGCGCTTCTCTGCGACCACGCAACCGGCATCGGCGCCGCCTGCAGCGGCATGCGGCGACAGATAGCTCCAGCCGCTTTCGTCAACCGAGCCGATGGCGAATTCGGGCTGCAAGGGCGCTGCCAGTTTGCGCACCAACACCACGTCGAAATCCCCCTTCAGTGCAGCGGCAACGTACTGGGCCATTGGCACGGCGCCCCGTGGAATGGCGAGCACCAGCGGATTGTGGCCGCGATGGGTGTGCAGCCGCTCGGCCAGCCGACGGGCGGCGTCGATGCGGTCGCGGAAAACAGTGGGGTTGTCTGGGGGACTCATGGTGCCAGCCCGTGTTGTGCCACGCAGTGATGCCATCCGGTTGTTTGGATATGTAAAAGAATTTGTTCGCGTGAGCGCGCCGCGGGCCTACGATTACGGGTTTTCATAGTGTCTACGGACAAGGCTTCACCATGCTTTCCAAGCGATCATTGCTCCAATCCACCCTGGCCCTGGCCATTGCAGCGGGCCTTGCCGGCGCTGCCCTGGCGCAGGACAAGCCGATCAAGATCGGCGTTACGGCCGGGCCGCACGCGCAGATCATGGAGCAGGTCAAGAAGGTGGCCGAGAAGCAGGGTCTGAAGATCCAGGTGGTGGAGTTCAGTGACTACGTGCAGCCCAACGCGGCCCTGGCCGCGGGCGATCTGGATGCCAACAGCTACCAGCACAAGCCCTATTTGGACGCCCAGATCAAGGATCGCGGCTACCCGTTCGCCGTGGCGGCCAATACCGTCAATTTCCCCATTGGCATCTATTCCAAGAAGATCAAAAAGCTCGCCGAACTGAAGGAAGGCGCGCGCTTTGGCATTCCCAACGACCCGACCAACGGCGGGCGCGTTCTGTTGCTGCTGCAGTCTCTGGGGCTGATCAAGCTCAAGGAGGGCGCGGGCCTCAAGGCGACGCCGCTGGATGTGGTGAGCAACCCCAAGAAGCTCAGGTTCATCGAGCTCGATGCCGCGCAGCTGCCGCGCTCGCTCGACGACCTGGACGCATCGGCCATCAATACCAACTTCGCCATCTCGGCCGGGCTCAACCCCAAGACCGACTCGATTGCCCAGGAAAGCCCAAACGGCCCCTATGTGAACATCCTGGTGGTGCGTGCAGCCGACAAGGACAAGCCCTGGGTGGCCAAGCTTGTCAAGGCCTACCATAGCCAGGAGATTCGCCGGTTCATAGATACAGAGTTCAAGGGCTCGGTGCTGCCGGGCTGGTGATCGACGGCCTCTTGTCCGGCAGCCAGGCCCATGGCGGCGCCCTATCATGGTTCGGTGCTGCCTCGGCGGTGTTTCTCGGAAAGGCCTTGTATGAACAAATATCGTATTGCCGTCGTCGTCGGCAGCCTGCGCAAGGATTCGTTCAACCGCAGGCTCGCCAACGCCTTGGCGCGCATGGCACCGCCCGAATTCTCGTTTGAGCAGCTGCGCATCGACGACCTGCCGCTGTACAACCAGGACGATGACGGCCACCAGGCCGCGCCGGTGCTGCGGCTCAAGAAGGAGGTCGCCGCGGCGCAAGGCGTATTGTTCGTCACGGCGGAGTACAACCGCTCCATCCCCGGCGTGCTCAAGAACGCCATCGACAACGCCTCGCGCCCCTATGGCCAGAGCGCCTGGTCGGGCAAGCCGGCGGGGGTCATAGGCATCTCCATAGGCACCATAGGCACGGCCATGGCGCAACAGCATTTGCGCAATGTGCTGGTGTTTCTGGACATGCCCGCCATGCCCCAGCCCGAGGCCTTCCTGCAGGCCAAGGAGGGCTTCTTTGATGCCGACGGCAATGTCGGCGAGGCAAGCCGCGGCTTTGTGCAGTCATGGGTGAATGCCTACTGCGCCTGGGTCAAGCGCCATAACCCATAGCGGCCACTCCCTTCACGGTGCTGCGCCGTGGAGAAGGCCTCGGCGTTGGTCACTGCCGGGCGCTGTTCACCAGGTGCCGTGATGTTCCGGAACGCGTGCCACCAGCGGTAGCGCCAGCGCCAGCAGCAGCGCGATGGCGGCGTACACCCAGGCCTGGCGGCCCTCTGCATCGCGCGCACCGGCCAGGGCCGCCGTGGCCAGTGACACCACGGCAATGGTGCCTATCTGAAAGCACAGCGAGCGCAGCCCGGCAATGGCCGATGCGTGCTGGGGAGCCAATTGCAGGCCTGCATTGCGGCTGGCCGGATTGACCATGCCCGCACCTATGCCCACGGTCATCGCCGCGCCCGAGAGCCAGCTGTGCGGCGCAATGCCCACCGGTGGAGTCAGCGCGATCAGCACCATGCCCACGGCAGAAATGGCGCCGCCCAGGTACAGAGGCAGGTGGTAGCCCGTGCGGCGCAGCGCCGCGGTGGCCAGCAGCGACAGCGTGATCGACGCCGCACCCTGCGCCATCAGCAGCGTGCCGGCCTGCAGCGCGTTCATGCCATAGCGGTTGGTGGCATAGAGCGGGATCAGGGCCGTGGCGCCTATGCAGATGCCGCCATAGATCATGTTCACCAGGTTGACGACCCCAAAGCCCGGGCCGTGTATGAGCAGCGGGTCTATGAAGGGGTGGCTGCTGCGGCCTACGTGGCGCAGGAACAACCAGCCGCAGCCGCCGGCCACCAGGGCCAGCACGGCGAGCACGGGGGGCGACAGCGGCGCGTCCGACTCGCCGAGGTAGCTGCTCACCAGCATGCCCGTCAGCAGCGTGGCCGCCAGCAAACCCATGCCCAGGCCGTCCATGCGCTGCTGCTGGCGCGGTGCACCCTGGCGCACCGCGTCCCGCGGCACGTAGCGCAGTGCCAGCGCAATCACCGCCAGGCCGATGGGCAGGTTCACGAAGAATACGCCGCGCCAGTTCCAGTAGGTGACGAACAGGCCGCCGAAGATCGGGCCGATCATGGAGCCTATGGGGAAGATGCTGCCGAACAGGCCCACGGCGCGGTCGCGGGCCTGGCCGAAATGATCGACGACGATGCCGGTCGCCGAGGGCGTGAAGCCCGCGCCGCCCGCAGCCTGCAGGGCCCGTAAGGCGACCAGGGTGGCAATGTTCTCGGTCAGTCCGCACAGCAGTGAGGCCGCGGTGAACACCATGACCGAGCCCAGGAAGACCCGGCGACGCCCGTAGCGATCGCTCAGCCGGCCGCTGATGGGCAGCATGAGCACGAAGCCAAAGGCGTAGGCGGTGATGGTCCAGCCGGCCCAGTTGACCGAGGTGTGCAGGTCCTGCTGCAGCGCATGCAGCGCGGTGGCGACGATGGTCGAGTCCACCGACATCATCAGCAGCGCCAGCGAGACGATGGAAAACACCAGCACGCGCCGCGCCGGGGGCAGCGCGTCCTGTGCATCATTTACCGGCGCTGCCGGCCGGTCCTGGGGCTGGGCATCCATGGCTGCATGCTACGCGCCGCATGTCAGCCATGAGACTGTGTGGGGTTTGGCCTGGGTCAGGCGACCTGCGAGATGCGCGCCTGGTTGGCGGCACCGGCCTGCACATGGGTTGCCATGGCCTTCGCAGCGGCGGCCATGGCCTTGGCCTTGGCTTCCTCGCCCATGCCCACGCCCTCGGCGCGAACGAAGCGCACATCCGTGACGCCGAAGAAGCCCAGCACGGTCTGCAGGTAGCTTTCCTGGTGCTCCATGGCGCGGCCGGCCTCGCTGGTCGAATACATGCCGCCGCGGCTTGAGGCCACGATCACCGTCTTGCCCTTGGCCAGGCCCTCGGGGCCGTTGGCGGTGTAGCGGAAGGTGCGGCCGGGCTGGGCGATGCGGTCTATCCAGGCCTTGAGCTGGGTGGGGATGGAGAAGTTGTAGAACGGCGCACCGATGATCACCACGTCGGCCGCGAGAAACTGGCGCACCAGCCGCTCGGAGACGGCGTTCTCGCGCTGCTGGGCCTCGCTCAGGCCCTCGGTCTGGCCGGTGCGCGGGGCCATGGCATCCATGGTGAAGTGGGCCGGGGCCTCGGCCGCCAGGTCCAAGTAGTCCACCTGGGTCCCAGGGTGGCTGGCCATCCAGGCCCGGGCGATCTGGGCGGTGAGCTGGCGCGAAACGGATTGCTTGCCGGTGATGGCGGAATCGATGTGAAGCAGTTGCATGAATTCTCCTGTCCTGGTGAAAACCCTGGGATCGAGCGATGGATGGATTGTAGTTTTGCCATCAATTGCTGATTAGATGGAGAAGATACGATGGATTGTCATGGAAATGGAACAATGAGGCGATGTGCCGGTCATGCATGGCCAGCGCCAGACTCGAGTTGTTAGATCACTTATCTATAAATTCACAACGATATATTCTTTTGAGTTTTAAACAGTCGTCTCGACAATGCCTCCCATTCCCGCATCCCGGAGAGGCATTTCCCAATGACACCGACAAACAAACTCAAGACCGTCTTCGCTGCCCTGGCTCTGGGCGTCAGCACCCTGGCATCGGCGCAGTCCAACACCCTGCTCAACGTCTCCTACGATGTGGCGCGCGAGTTCTACAAGGACTACAACCAGGCCTTCATCGCCCATTACAAGAAGACCAAGGGCGTCGAGGTCAAGGTGGACCAGGCCCATGCCGGCTCCAGCGCCCAGGCGCGCGCCGTGAACGACGGCCTGGCCGCCGACGTGGTGACCTTCAACACCACGACAGACGTGCAGTTCCTGGCCGACAACGGCGTGGTCGCCAAGGACTGGGCCAAGAAGTTCCCCTATGACGCATCGCCCACCACCTCGACCATGCTGTTCCTGGTGCGCCACGGAAATCCCAAGGCTATCCGCGACTGGGCCGACCTGACGCGCCCGGACGTGAAGGTCATCGTCGTCAACCCCAAGACCGGCGGCAACGGCCGCTATGCCTACCTGGGCGCCTGGGGCTCGGTGCGCGAGAAGGGCGGCACGGACGCGCAGGCGGCGGAGTTCGTCGCCAAGCTCTACAAGAACGTGCCGGTGCTGGCCAAGGGCGGGCGCGACGCCACGGCCACCTTCCTGCAGCGCGGCATCGGCGACGTGCTGATCACCTTCGAGTCCGAGGTGGTATCGGTCGAGCGCGAATTCGGCAAGGGCAAGGTCGATGCGGTCTACCCCTCGGTGAGCATCATGGCCGAGAACCCCGTGGCGGTGGTCGAGCGCACCGTGGCCAAGAAGGGCACGGCCGAGCTCGCCAAGGCCTATCTGGACTACCTGTACTCGGACGAGGCGCAGGAGATCGCCGCACGCCATGCCATCCGCCCGCGTTCGGAGGCCGTGCTCAAGCGCCATGGCGACCAGTTCAAGCCCATCCGGCAGTTCACCGTGGCCAAGTACTTCGGCTCGCTGACCGAGGCGCAGAAGGTGCACTTCAACGATGGCGGCCAGTTTGACAAGCTGTACGGCAAGTAAGCCGCCTTGCGAGCAGAGTCAATACACCGCTGATTCCCCTGCCTGCCGTCATTCCCGCGAAAGCGGGAATCCAGGTGCCATACCGAACCCGCTTTGATGCATCACCGCAGTGGATCCCCGCCTTCGCGGGGATGACGTGGGGGCGACGGGCATCGTGCTACCTGAGGCAACCCATCAACACCCGATGAATGCCAATAAAAGCGCCCCAAGGCGCTCCAAGCGCGTGCTGCCCGGCTTCGGCCTGACGCTGGGCTACACGCTGTTCTACCTGAGCCTGATCGTGCTCATCCCGCTGCTGGCCCTGCTGTTCAAGACCTTCGCCTTGACCTGGCCGCAGTTCTGGGAGGCCGTGACGGCGCCACGCGTGCTCGCGTCCTACCGGCTGACCTTTGGCGCCTCGTTCATCGCCGCCTGCGTGAATCTGGTGTTCGGCCTGCTGATCGCCTGGGTGCTGGTGCGCTACCGCTTTCCCGGCAAGAAGATCGTGGATGCGCTCGTGGACCTGCCGTTCGCCCTGCCCACGGCCGTGGCGGGCATCTCGCTCACGGCGCTGCTGGCGGGCAATGGCTGGGTGGGCCAGTACTTCGAGCCGCTGGGCGTGCAGCTCGCCTTCAACCCCAACGGCGTGGTGATCGCGCTGATCTTCATCGGCCTGCCGTTCGTGGTGCGCACGGTGCAGCCCGTGCTCGAGGACAGCGAGAAGGAACTGGAGGAGGCCGCAACCAGCCTGGGCGCGACGCGCTGGCAGATCTTTCGCCACGTGATCCTGCCGGGCATCATGCCGGCGCTGCTCACGGGCTTTGCCATGGCGTTCGCGCGCGCCATCGGCGAATACGGCTCGGTGATCTTCATCGCCGGCAACATGCCCATGGTGTCGGAGATCACGCCGCTCATCATCATTGGAAAGCTCGAGCAGTATGACGTGCCCGGCGCCACCGCCGTGGCCGTGGTGATGCTGTTCTTCTCCTTCATGATGCTGCTGGTCATCAACGCGCTGCAGGCCTGGCAGCGGCGCCACGCGGGGATGCCGGCATGAGTGGCGCTGCAACATCACGCACCGCGCCGCGCGCTCGCGCGGGCACGACCGAGGCGCCCTGGGTGCGCTGGCTGCTCACGGCCATGGCGCTCGGTTTTCTGCTGCTGTTCCTGGTGCTGCCGCTGGCGGCCGTGTTCACCGAGGCGCTGCGCAAGGGCGTGGACGCGTATCTCGCGGGGCTTGCCGAGCCCGATGCCTGGTCCGCCATCCGGCTCACGCTGCTCACCGCCGTGATCGCCGTGCCGCTCAACCTGGTGTTCGGCGTGGCGGCGGCCTGGGGCATTGCCAAGTACGAGTTCCGCGGCAAGGCGTTCCTGATCACGCTGATCGACCTGCCGTTCTCCATCTCGCCCGTGGTCGTGGGCCTGATGTACGTGCTGGTGTTCGGCGCCAACGGCTGGTTCGGCCCGTGGCTTGCGGCGCACGACATCAAGATCATCTTCGCCGTGCCGGGCATTGTGCTGGCCACGGTGTTCGTGACCTTCCCGTTTGTCGCGCGCGAGCTGATCCCGCTGATGCAGGCCCAGGGCAACGACGAGGAGCAGGCCGCCATCGTGCTGGGCGCGAGCGGCTGGCAGACCTTCTGGCATGTGACGCTGCCCAACATCAAGTGGGGCCTGCTGTACGGCGTGATCCTGTGCAACGCGCGTGCCATGGGCGAGTTCGGCGCGGTGTCCGTGGTCTCGGGCCATATCCGCGGGCAGACCAACACCATTCCGCTGCATGTGGAGATTCTCTACAACGAGTACCAGTCGGTCGCGGCGTTTGCCGCCGCCTCGCTGCTGGCGCTGCTGGCGCTGGTGACGCTGGTCATCAAGACCTTTGCCGAATGGCAGAACGAGCAGCAGGCCAAGGCCGCGGCGGCCCTGCCGCCCGAGCGGCCTGTGGCTCCTTCCCCCTCTGGGGGGAGGTAGGGATGGGGGCCGCCGCGCCGGGCCGAAACAACGGGGTGGGTGCATCAGCGTTGCTGGCCCCCCCCCCCGACCCCCCCCCCAAGGGGGGGGGGGGAGGGAAGCCCAGCGGAGTGCAAGACCCCCAAGAAAGCAACGACGAGGACGC
>JAFECU010000262.1 GCA_018242005.1 Pseudomonadota bacterium
ATGGTGCCCTGGGCCAAGAAGGTGGCGCCCTTGTGGCCACCGCCTGCCGCCTTGAGCTTGGCGGCCTCGGCCTTGAACACGTCGACGAACAGGCCGCCGATGATCTTGCGCTTTTGCTCGGGCTCAGACACGCCCGCGAGTTTGCCCAGGAACAGGTCGCTGGCGTCCACGCGGATCACGCGCGCGTGCAGCTTGCCCGCGAACATGTCCATGACCATGTCGCCTTCGTTCAGGCGCAGCAGGCCATGGTCCACGAACACGCAGGTCAGCTGATCGCCGATGGCGCGGTGGATCAATGCGGCGGCCACGCTCGAATCCACGCCGCCCGACAGGCCCAGGATGACCTCCTCGTCGCCCACCTGCTCGCGGATCTTAGCCACGGCCTCTTCGATGTGGTCACGCATGATCCAGTCGGCCTGGGCGGAGCAGATCTCGCGCACAAAGCGGGTGAGCAGCGCCGCACCCTGCACGGTGTGCGTGACCTCGGGGTGGAACTGCACGGCGTAGAAGCGCCGCGCCTCGTCGGCCATGCCGGCGATGGCGCAGGCGGGCGTGGACGCCATGAGCTTGAAGCCGGCCGGCAGTGCCGTGACCTTGTCGCCATGGCTCATCCAGACCTTGAGCATGCCGTGGCCCTCGGGCGTGGCGAAGTCCTCGATGCCCTGCAGCAGCGCGGTGTGGCCGTGGGCGCGCACCTCGGCGTAGCCGAATTCGCGTGTGTGGCCGCCCTCGACCTTGCCGCCGAGCTGGTTGGCCATGGTCTGCATACCGTAGCAAATGCCCAGCACGGGGATGCCCAGCTCAAACACGGCGTCCGGCGCCTTGTCATCGACCTCGTACACGCTGGCGTGGCTGCCCGAGAGGATCACGCCTTTGAGCTTGCCGTCGGCGGCAAACTCGCGCACCCAGTCGCTGCTGACGTCGCAGGGGTGAACCTCGCAGTACACATGGGCCTCGCGCACGCGGCGGGCGATGAGCTGGGTGACCTGGGAGCCAAAGTCGAGGATGAGAATCTTGTCGTGTTGCATGGCTATTTATAAAGAAATCGGCCTCCAGCGCTTATCAGACAAGCGCCAGCAGCTATCAAAAACAGAGTTCCGCTACGGGCTGTGACCCGCAGCGTTCCGCTCAATCGGCGCGGTAGTTCGGCGCTTCCTTGGTGATCTGCACGTCGTGCACATGCGATTCGCGGATACCGGCGGCCGTGATCTCGACGAACTCCGCCTTGTCGTTCATCTCGGCAATCGTCGCGCAGCCGCAGTAGCCCATGGCGGCGCGCACGCCCCCGGCCATCTGGAACACGATGCTGACCATGGAGCCCTTGTAGGGCACGCGGCCTTCGATGCCCTCGGGCACGAGCTTGTCGGCGTTGGGGTTGCCGGTGGTCGCTTCCTGGAAGTAGCGGTCGGCGCTGCCCTGCTGCATGGCGCCGATCGAGCCCATGCCGCGGTAGCTCTTGTACGAGCGGCCCTGGTAGAGGATGACCTCGCCCGGCGCTTCCTCAGTGCCCGCGAACATGCCGCCCATCATGATGGTGGACGCGCCGGCCGCAATCGCCTTGGCGATGTCGCCGGAGAAGCGGATGCCGCCATCGGCAATCAGGGGCACGCCCGTGCCCTTGAGTGCCGTGGCCACGCTGTCAATCGCCATGATCTGCGGCACGCCCACACCGGCGACGATGCGCGTGGTGCAGATGGAGCCCGGGCCGATGCCGACCTTGACCGCATCGGCCCCGGCCTCGACCAGCGCCAGCGCGGCCGCGCCGGTGGCGATGTTGCCGCCGATCACGTCTACAGCGGGATAGTTCTGCTTGACCCAGCGCACACGGTCGATCACGCCCTTGCTGTGGCCATGGGCGGTGTCGACCACGATGGCGTCCACCCCGGCCTTGACCAGGGCGGCCACACGCTCCTCGGTGCCCGCGCCCACGCCCACGGCGGCGGCCACGCGCAGGCGGCCCTCGCTGTCGCGCGCGGCGTTGGGGAAGGTGGTCTGCTTGTTGATGTCCTTGACGGTGATCAGGCCCTTGAGCTCGAACGCGTCGTTGACCACCAGCAGGCGCTCGAGCTTGTGCTTGTTCAGCAGCGCCTTGGCCTGAGCCGGGCTGGTGTGGTCTTTTTCGTTGACGGTGATGAGCTTTTCGCGCGGCGTCATGATCTGGCTGACCTTGACGTCGTAGCGCGTCTCAAAGCGCACGTCGCGGCTGGTGACGATGCCGATGACCTTGCCGCCGTCGCACACCGGAAAGCCCGAGATGCCGAGGTTTTCCGACAATTCAAGCACCTGCAGCACCGTGTGCTCGGGCGTGATGACCACCGGGTCGTGCACCACGCCGGATTCGTGGCGCTTGACCTTGGCGACCTCGGCAGCCTGCTGCTCGGCCGTCATGTTCTTGTGGATGACGCCGATACCGCCCTCCTGCGCGATGGCAATGGCCAGGCGCGCTTCGGTCACTGTGTCCATGGCGGCGGACACGAGGGGCAGGTTGAGCTGGATGTTGCGCGTGAAACGCGTGGAGAGGGAAGTGTCCTTGGGCAGGACCTGGGAGTACGCCGGCACCAGCAACACATCGTCGAAGGTGAGCGCTTTTCCAAGAAGGCGCATGTAAAAGCTCCAAAAAAAGGATTGTACCCGCGACGCGACAGGACATGCCCGCCGCGCCCATGCGCCACCTGCCCCGCTACACTTGCATACATGAAACCCTACAAGCTTCTTCTGCTGGCGCTGGCCTGTACCTGGGCCACCGGGGCCCTTGCCCAATGGCAGTGGCTGGACAAGGATGGTCGCAAGGTGTTTAGCGACCGCCCACCGCCGCAGGACATTCCCGAGAAGAACATTCTCAAGCAGCCGCGAATAGGCGCGCCCTCCCGCCCCGCTTCCACAGCCGCTGCCGCGGCTGCGTCCACGGACGCGAACGGGGACGTTGCGGCCCCTGCACGCACCGCGGCCGGCACGGGCAAGGACAGGCAGCTCGAGGAAAACAAGGCCAAGGCCGAGGCCGCCGAGGCGGCCAAGAAACAAGCCGAGCAAGAGCGCCAGGCCAAGATGCGCGCCGACAACTGCGCACGCGCCAGGCAGGCCAAGGTCCAACTGGCGCCGGGCCGGTTGGTGGGCTACACCAGCGCCAACGGCGAACGCGGCTACATGGACGACGCCACGCGGGCTGCGGAACTCAGCCGCGCAGATGGGGTCATTGCCAGCGACTGCCAATAGGCCATTGCCGCGGCCGACGACAGCTTGCCGCGTACACCGCCAGGACTGCCTGTATTTCTTGATTCGGCCTCAGTAGCCCTGTTTGGAGCCGCTGCGACGCTTGGCAAACAGGCCCGCCGTGCGCGCGCCCTGGTTGGCAAAGCGCTGGCGACGCGCCAGCTTGGGATCAACCGTCAGCGGGCGACAGCATTCCACCCGGTCTCCCTCGAGCAGCCGATCCTGTGCGGCGGCCTCCCTGCCCCAGATACCGCATGACAGGCCAGCCCCCTGTGCATCAATCCCACAAGCCCGCAGCGCATCGGCCACGCTGGCGCCCTCGGGCAGCTGCAGCTGCCATTCGCGCACCTCGGATGGCCGCAACGAGGCGCTCACGGTGACATGTAGCGTTCTGATCATCCTAAAAACAGCAGTTGGACGCGCCCGCCGGTGCCGTGATCGGTGTGCCAGGCAAGGGTGAGCGTCGCAGCTCCAAAGGCGCCAGCGCGCCTTTGCCTTTGGACAGCGCGAACGGGCCCAGCCTCTGACTGGGCCGCGCCCTGCAGGGGCAACGACGCGGCGGGCTACTGCCCGCAAGGAGGAGCAACGCCGCATGGCACGCCGAGCGCGGTGCTGGCGGCTGCGTAGCGTTTTCACCCATCAGGTGACGGCAAACGATGCGGTCAAACTCAGTATCCATGCGACGTACCGGAAGATGGCAAGCGGTCAACTGCCGCTTTTAGGATCATAGGCATTGCTCAGTCGTAGACCTGCTCGGCGCGCTTGATGAAGGCGTCGACAAATGTCGCAGCAATTCGGTCAAACACCGGCCCGACCAGTGTGGCCAGCATCTTGTTGTCAAAGCCATAGTGCAGCTGCAGTTCAACCTTGCAGGCGCGCTGCGTACCGTCGCCCACGGGGTGGAAGTGCCAATCCCCGTCGAGTTTGGAAAACGGCCCCTCGACCAACTCCATCTTCACGCGGCGGCCCGGTTCGTGGGTGTTGCGCGTCACAAAGGACTTGTGCAGTCCCCCAAGGGAAATGCCCACCTCAGCCTTCATGCCCTGCTCGTCGCGTTCCAGCACGGTGGCGTGATCGCACCACGGAAGAAACTCCGGATACCTGCCCACGTCGGTCACCAGGGCGAACATTTCTTCGGGGCTGTACCAGATGAGGACGGACTTGTTGACTGTTTTCATGAAGACGGGGGCGCCTAGAATAAGCGGCGCGAGACGACAACGATTGTAGGGAGGCATTGCATCTCCCGGTTTGCGCCGCAACTGATTACCTATGGCCAAGAAACCCGAAACATCGTCACGCATCGCCGACAACAAGAAGGCGGCATACAACTACTTCTTCGAGGAACGTCACGAGGCCGGCATGGTTCTGCACGGCTGGGAGGTCAAGGCCCTGCGCGAAGGCAAGGCACAGCTGACCGACGGCTACGTGGTCATCAAGGATGGCGAGCTGTACCTGATCGGCTGCCAGATCAATCCGCTCAAGACGGCCTCAACCCACGTAAACCCCGACGCCACGCGCATCAAGAAGCTGCTGCTGCACAAGGAGGAGATCCTTCGCCTCATTGGCAAGGTGGAGCAAAAGGGCTACACCCTGGTGCCGCTGAACCTGCACTGGAAGGACGGCCGTGCCAAGTGCGACATCGCGCTGGCCAAGGGCAAGGCCGAGCACGACAAGCGCGACACCATCAAGGAACGCGAGGGCAAGCGCGAGGTCGAGCGCGCCATGAAAAGCCGCCACCGTTGATTGCACCGGGCGTGGGGCCAACGCCTGCCCAACGCGGCGGCATCTGCAGCCTTCCATGCGGCCCGACTACAAGTTGTTGCACCGGCCCTCACCCCAGCGCGGCTAAGGCCCGGCTTGCCGCTGTTTTGGGTCGGCGCCGCCGTGGTGCCGGCATTCAGGGTGCACGCTGCAGAGCACGGCGAATCCGGCCTCGGCACGGCGGCCGAAGTGGCGGCCTCAATTGCCCTTTGGTGGCACCACCTGGCCGCGGATCTCACCCCCGGGGTGATCTTTGGAGTGGACGTTGATATACATGTCACCCGCTTCAAACATCTTGGCATCGTCCGGGGACAGCGTCGCCTCACCCTTGATCGGGCTCGTCACGTCCATGCCGCCCTTCTGCGAAATCCATATCTTCACGCCGGCATTCTTGCCCGCCGGTGCGGGTCCGTGGAAATGCGCCATCGTCGCGGGGCTGGACAGGCCGCTGAAGCTGAGGTCCCAGGTGACGACCCGGGTGCTGGCGTCATAGGTGAGATTGACACTGCCGCTGCCGGTGGTCTGCACCGGCGGAACCTCCTCGGCTCCCGTCAACGACAGCTTGAATGAAACCGGTGCCGCTTGCGCCAGGCCCAGTGTCCCCGCCAAGGCCAAGCCGCCGAAGATCTGCCAAGAGCGTTGCAAGATGGATCGTGACATTTCGTTTTCCTTTGTCGCTTGGCCCTGTCGGGCGTTGGAAATGGTTGACGACTGCGAAGGACCTCATTGACCTCGGTGGCGTCCGTGGGCCCGCAAAGAGGCAGAACAAGAATAGGCGCAAGACGCGGTTGAGTCCAGTGGCAGGTTTCCTGTTGGGCCTCTGATCGCGGAGACAGCCCTGCGAGCGGGCGGGGCTGCGCCGTGTTCCGGCAACTCAGCGCAGCGCAGCCAGCGGGTGCGCATATGCCGGCCAGGGGCTCTTGAAAAAGGCCTGCACGAGTTCGGGGCTCACATCCTCGATGCGCGCCGGATTCCAGCGCGGGCTCTGGTCCTTGTCCACGGCCAGGGCGCGTATGCCCTCCAGCGTCTCGCTGGTGCCGGGGCGCAGGTAGAAGCAGTGGCGCACCATGTCGCGCTCCATGCGCAGGTCATCGGCCAGGCCCATGGTGCGCGCGCGGCGGATCTGTTCCAGCACCACATGCAGCATCAGCGGCGAACGCTTGCGCAGCGTGGCCGCCGTGGCACGCGCCCAGTCGTCGTCGGCGCCCTCGAGGGCTGCCACCATGGCGGGTACATCATCCAGCGCAAAATACTGGTCAATTTGGCCTCTGGCACTTATTTGGCAAGCGTCAGCAGCTACAAATTCTGAAGAAACCCACCGCTGCACCGCCGCGCCATCGGCAAAGTGCTGTGCGCCCAGCGCCTCCCATACCGCCGCCTGCCGATCCGATGGCAAAAATCCGTCCGCCAGCTTGAACGCAATCGCGTCGGCTGCGCCTATGGTGTCGCCCGTCAGTGCCAGCCATTCACCCACGCGGCCAGGGCAGCGCGACAGGAAGTAGCCGCCGCCCACGTCAGGGAACAGGCCGATCGCCGTTTCGGGCATGGCCATCTTCGTGCGCTCGGTGACGATGCGCAGCGTCCCCCCCTGGCTGATGCCCATGCCACCGCCCATGACGATGCCGTCCATGAAGGCGATATAGGGCTTGCCGAAGTTGTGGATCAGGTGGTTGAGGGCGTATTCCTCGGTGAAGAAATCCTCGATCTGCGGGTTGCCCACCGTGCCCGCGGCATGCAGGAAGCGGATGTCGCCGCCCGCGCAGAAGGCGCCGAACGGGCCCTCCTTGTTGCTGCCGCGAATGGCCACGGCCAGTACGCTGTCGTCACGCTGCCAGTCCAGCAGCACGGCCATCAAGTCGCGCACCATGCCCAGCGACAGGGCATTGAGCGCCTTGGGTCGATTCAGGGTGATGCAGCCCACCTGCCCGCGCACCTCGGCCACGACCTCCGTCGTCATCTCCGTCATTGTTGTTCCTTCCATCCAAACAGTTCATTGAAAACAAGTGCGGCGATCACCAGCGCGCCGCCCATCAGCACGGCCGGCGTCGGGCGCTCGTCGGCGCCGACCCAGGCCAGCGCAATACCGAAAATCACCTCCAGCAGGCCCAGCAGCGCGATCTCAGGCGCCTTGAGCACGCGTGCGCAGTACACCACCAGCACGCAGGGAATCGCCAATTGGACCAGGCCCAGCAGGGCCAGCAACAACAGGTCGTGCGGCGTGGCCTGGAACGGCCAGGCCAGCGGCAAGGTGGCCAGGGCCGACAGGGCCGCTCCCAGCAGCACGGCGGGCACCAGGTCCACCGCATGGCCGTGGCGCTGCGAATGCTGCACCAGTACCCAGTTCACGGCCGCAGCCACGGGCACGCACAGGGCCACGGCCACGCCCGTGGCGGACAGGCCGGAAATCTCCGAACCATACATCCATGCAATGCCCGCGCCGGCCAGCGCAATGGCGCACCACGTGCGCGGTGCGATGCGGTGGCCGATGAACCCGCGTGCCAGCAGTGCGGTGAGCAGCGGCCCTATGGCCATCGTCACCAGCACGCTGGCCACCGGGATCAGCAGGATGGCCACCATGAAGGCCGTGAACATCACGCTCCAGCACAGGCCGGAGATCCACAGCGCCAGGCCACCGCGGCGCAGCTTGAGCAGCAGTGTCCGGCCCTGAAGCGCCGGCAGTATCACGCACAGCGACAACAGCATGAAGAAACTGCGCCAGAAGGTCACCTCAAAGCTGCGGGCCAGTTCCAGGTGCCTTGTCACGACACCTGCGGTGGACCACATGAGTGTCACGGCCACCATGAGCCAGACCGCCCGGCCATGGCCCGGCAGGACGTTCTCTGTCATCCGCTGCCTCCTCCCCCAGTGTCGCGCCGCGGACCGGCGCCATTCAAACCCGTGATGTGAACCGCGCATATTAGCGGCAGGCGGAGCGCACGCCGGCCACGCCGGGGCAATTGCGGGGCCGATGGGCACATTGCGGAAGTTGGCTGACGCACAGCTTGGCGGCCGAGGCGCACAATGACCAGACCGACCCAGCGACCTGCCACAAAGGCGATGTGTTGCGTTTAATTGCAATTTTTTTGCGCTCGTAACCCGCTTGATGCAGCACAAAGACCGGGCCGCCAAGGCTTGCACCCCAACCAATGGCACCGTAGATTGGGGTCTGGCGCAGCAGTTTTTTTGCCACGTTGAGGAGCACACCATGCCATTGAGCTCGTTACGCAAGACAACATCGCCCGTATCCCAGGGCCCGCCACTGCTCACGGCCGAAGTGCCGCGCAGGCCACCCCTGCACGGCGTACCCAGTACGCTGCTGATTCCCCTGGCGGCACGCGCTGCCGGAGATGCCTACTTCCCCCACCTGGCCTGTGACGATGCAGTGGCCGCGCGCCAGTTGCGCAGCCTCAATGTGGACGTCAGCGCCTACCTGGCCGACCGCCTCACCGTCCTGAACATCCTGTGGCGCACCCGGCGCATCCGCGAAGCCGGTCAAGCCTTCTTCGCCCAGCACCCGCAGGCCTGGGGCATCAACCTGGGTTGCGGACTGTCAGATTACTTTCAGTGGCTCGACAACGGCCGCAACACCTGGATCGACGCCGACCTGCCCGAGGTCATGGCCCTGCGCAGCGGACTGAATCCACCCTGCTCGCCCCGGCTGCGCCGCGCCACGCTGGACATTACCCATCCCCAATGGTGGCAGGCACTGCACCTGCCACAGCACGCCCTGGATCAGCCCCTGTTCGTGGTTTGCGAGGGCGTCCTCATGTACCTACAGCCGTCACAGGCACAGCAAGTGCTGGCGCAGTTTGCCACGCATGCGCCGGCCCGTTCGCGCATGCTCATCGATACGCTGCACCAATGCGCCGTGGGCCATGCCCACTGGCACAGCAGCGTAGGCCGCACGGGGGCCGAGTTTCACTGGGGCATTCGCCACCCGAACGAGTTGTGCGCCAGCCACCCGCGCCTGCGCCTGCGGCAGTTGCACAGCGTGTCCGAATGCTATGGCTGGTTCGGCCGCGGGGTCGATGCGCTGTGGAACCCCTGGATAGGCGCGCCGCTGTATGGCCTGGCGGAGCTCGTCGTATAGCCAGACCGTTGCGTCAGACCGTTGCGTCAGACCGTTGCGCCAGACCGTTGGGGCAAGACCCGCCCCCAGAAAAAAGGGAGCCTCGCCGGCTCCCCTTTTTGGCGCACCTTAGGGCCAATCAGGCTCCTTCGCGGCTGGCACGCTTGCGCTCGTGTTCCTTGAGGTGGCGCTTGCGCAGGCGGATGCTCTTGGGCGTGATTTCCACCAGCTCATCCTCCTCGATGAACTCCACGCCATATTCGAGCGACAGCTCGATCGGCGGGGTGATCTTGATGGCGTCTTCCTTGCCGCTGACGCGGAAGTTGGTCAGCTGCTTGGTGCGCGTGGCGTTGACCACCAGGTCGTTGTCGCGGTTGTGCACGCCGACGATCATGCCCTCGTACACCGGGTCGCCCGCGCGCACGAACATGCGACCACGGTCGTCGAGCTTGCCCAGGGCGTAGGTGAAGATCTCACCATCGTCCATGCTGATCAGCACGCCGTTCTTGCGCCCGCCGATCTCGCCCTTGTGCGGTTCGTAGCTGTCGAAGATGTTGGAAATCAGGCCCGAGCCTCGCGTCAGGTTCAGGAATTCGTTGGTAAAACCGATCAGGCCACGCGCCGGGATGCGGTATTCCAGGCGCACGCGGCCACGGCCGTCGGGCTCCATGTTCACGAGCTCGCCCTTTCTCTCGCCCAGCGCCTGCATCACGCCGCCCTGGTGGCCTTCTTCGATGTCGGCGGTGACCAGCTCGATGGGCTCGCAGCGCTCGCCGTCGATGTCCTTGAACACCACGCGCGGCTTGCTGACGGCCAGCTCGTAGCCCTCGCGGCGCATTTCTTCGAGCAGGATGGTCAGGTGCAGTTCGCCGCGGCCTGAGACTTCGAAAATGCCGTCCTCGTCGGTTTCCTTGACACGCAGTGCCACGTTCGAGCGCAGCTCCTTTTGCAGACGGTCCCAGATCTGGCGGCTGGTGACGAACTTGCCTTCCCGCCCGGCCAGAGGCGAGGTATTGACGCAGAAGTTCATGGTCAGCGTCGGCTCGTCGATCTTGAGCATGGGCAGGGGCTGGGGGTTGGCCGGGTCCGTAATGGTCTCGCCAATGCCCACGTTCTCTATGCCATTGATGAGCACGATCTCATCGGGCCCGGCTTCGCTGACCTGGATGCGATCGAGCCCCTGGAACTGGTGGATCTGGTTGATGCGGCCCTTGTAGCTATTCCCATCGGGCCCGGCCATGACCAGCACGTCCTGGCCGGCCTTGAGCGTACCCTGCGTGATGCGGCCCACGCCGATACGGCCCACGAAGGTGGAGTAGTCCAGCGCAGACACCTGCATCTGCACCGGCGCCGTCGGGTCGCCCTTGACCGAGGGCACGTGTTTCAGGATGGTGTTGAACAGGGCCGACATGTCGGGACCCCACTGTTCGCCCGGCGCGCCCTGCTCCAGCGAGCTCCAGCCGTTGATGCCCGAGGCATAGACCACGGGGAAATCGAGTTGCTCGTCGGTCGCGCCCAGCTTGTCGAACAGGTCGAACGCGGCGTTGACCACGTAATCGGGGCGCGCACCGGGCTTGTCCACCTTGTTGACGACGACGATGGGCTTCAAGCCCAGCGCCAGCGCCTTCTTGGTCACGAAGCGCGTCTGCGGCATGGGGCCTTCCTGGGCGTCGATGAGCAGCACCACGCCGTCCACCATGGAAAGCGCGCGCTCCACCTCACCGCCGAAGTCCGCGTGGCCGGGTGTGTCGAGAATGTTGATGTGCGTGCCTTCCCAGCTCACGGCGCAGTTCTTGGCCAGGATGGTGATGCCGCGCTCGCGCTCGATGGCGTTGCTGTCCATCACCGTGTCAACGACTTTCTCGTGGGCGGCAAAGGTGCCGGACTGGCGCAGCAGCTGGTCCACCATGGTGGTCTTACCATGGTCGACGTGGGCAATGATGGCGATATTGCGGATTTGTTTGCTCATAGCGTGGTTTCCAATGTGCCGCGTTCTATGTGGGCGCGCGGCGCGCCTTGCAGAATTTGTTGTATTTCGATCGGGCTCAGCAGCCGGTCAGGGATCAGCTCACCCGCCAGCACATGGGCCACGCCCAGCAGCGCACGGGGGCCCTCGCCGTAGACAGCAACCGCTGGTGCGTCGGGCCAGGGGCCACGGCGGCGCAGGCCCGACAGAAAGCGCGCGGCATCCTGCTCCTGCAGGGTGACAGGACTGTGCCCGGCCAGCAGACTATCGACGGGCAACACCTGGCGCAGCCGCTCGTCCTCGTCCATGGCTTCGAGCTGGGCCAGCGTGATGCAGCGCGCAACACCCAGGCCGCCGGTATCGAGGCGGCGCAGGAAGATCAGGTGCGCGCCACAGCCCAGCGCCTGGCCTATGTCTTCACCCAGGGTGCGGATATAGGTTCCCTTGCTGCAAGTTACTGTAATTTTGATAGCTGATTGCGCTTTATCTGTCTGTGTTTCAGCCAGATTCAATGCATGAATCGTGACATCGCGTGCCGGGCGCTCCACCTCCACCCCGGCGCGGGCGTACTCGTACAGCGCCCTGCCGTCCTTCTTGAGGGCGCTGTGCATGGGCGGCACCTGGCGGATGGGGCCGGTGAACTGCGCCTGGACTGCGGCCAGGCGTTCTGGCGTGAGGGCCGCGGCGTCAACCGCCCGCCGCTCGACGACCTCGCCCTCGGCATCGCCGGTGGTGGTCGTCACGCCCAGCAGGGCGATGGCCTCGTAGGTCTTGGGCGCATCGAGCTGCAGCGCGCTGAACTTGGTCGCCGCGCCGAAGCACAGCGGCAGCACGCCGGTCGCAAGCGGATCGAGCGTGCCCGTGTGGCCGGCCTTTTCGGCGCGCAGCAACCACTTCACCTTTTGCAAGGCGTCGTTGCTGGACAAGCCCAGGGGTTTATCGAGAAGCAGCACTCCGTGCACCGGGCGCCGCTGCACCCGGACACGGGGAGCGCGCTCAGTCATTGCCGTCGTCGTCCTTGGAGCGCGAGGCCACGGCGCGTGCGATGAGCGCGTTCATGTCGGAGGCACGCTCCTGCGTGCGGTCGAACACGAAATGCAGCGTGGGCACGGTGTGGATGGACAGGCGCTTGAACAGGCCGTTGCGCAAAAAGCCCGCTGACTGGTTCAAAGCCTCCTGCGTGGCCGCGCCGTCGCCCACGAGCACGCTGAAAAACACCTTGGCATGCGCATAGTCGGGTGTGACCTCCACGCCCTGGAGCGTGACCATGCCGATGCGCGGGTCCTTCAACTCGCGGATCAGCTCGGCCAGGTCGCGCTGGATCTGGTCCGCGACCTTGAAGCCGCGGTTGGGCGTGGCGGATTTCTTGGCAGCCATGGCTTACAGCGTCCGGGCGATTTCCTTGATCTCGAAGAGTTCAAGTTGGTCGCCTTCCCTGATATCGGTGTAGTTGCGCAGCTTGATACCGCACTCGAAGCCTTCCTTGACTTCCTTGACATCGTCCTTCAAGCGGCGCACCGATTCCACTTCGCCCGTGTAGATGACCACGTTTTCGCGCAGCAGGCGGAACCTGCAGCCGCGCGTGACCTGGCCCGAGGTGATGTAGGAGCCGGCAATGGTGCCGATCTTGGTCGCCACGAACACGGTGCGAATCTCGGCCGTGCCGATGGCTTCCTCGCGCTGCTCGGGCGCCAGCATGCCGGACATGGCAGCCTTCAACTCATCGACGGCGTCGTAGATGATGTTGTAGTAATGGAGCGTGACGTCGTTGGCCTCGGCGTGCTTGCGCGCGTTGGCGTCGGCACGCACGTTGAAGCCGATGATCAGCGCCTTGGAGGCGATGGCCAGGTTCACATCGCTCTCGCTGATGCCCCCCACGCCGGCGTACACCAGCTGCACCTTGACCTCGTCGGTGGAGAGCTTGAGCAGGGAAGCTGCCAGCGCCTCCTGCGAGCCCTGCACGTCGGCCTTGATGATGATGGGCAGGTGCTGCACCTCGCCGGCCTGCATCTCGGCAAAGACGTTTTCCATCTTCGCGGCCTGCTGCTTGGCCAGCTTGGTGTTGCGGAACTTGCCAGCGCGGTAGGTGGCAATCTCGCGTGCACGGCGCTCGTCGGACAGCACCATGAACTCGTCGCCCGCCTGCGGCACCTCGGACAGGCCCTGGATCTCCACCGGGATCGACGGGCCGGCCTCCTTGGCCGTCTTGCCGTTCTCGTCAACCATGGCGCGCACGCGGCCAAAGGTCTGGCCGGCCAGCACCACGTCGCCCACCTTGAGAGTGCCCGACTGCACCAGCACCGTGGCCACGGGGCCGCGGCCCTTGTCGAGCTGCGCCTCGATCACCAGGCCCTTGGCCATGGCCTCCACCGGCGCCTTGAGCTCCAGCACCTCTGCCTGCAGCAGCACCTGCTCCAGCAACTCGTCGATGCCCAGGCCGGTCTTGCTCGACACGGCCACGAAGGGCGAGTCACCGCCGTATTCCTCGGGCACCACCTCTTCGGCCACCAGTTCCTGCTTGACCTTCTCCGGGTTGGCCTCGTGCTTGTCGGCCTTGGTGATGGCGACCACGATGGGAACGCCCGCTGCCTTGGCATGTTTGATGGCTTCGCGCGTCTGCGGCATGACACCGTCGTCGGCCGCACAGACCAGGATCACGATGTCGGTCGCCTGGGCGCCTCGGGCACGCATGGCCGTGAAGGCCTCGTGACCGGGGGTGTCGAGGAAGGTGATGGTGCCGCGCGGCGTATCCACGTGGTAGGCACCGATGTGCTGCGTGATGCCGCCAGCCTCGCCCGGCGCCACCTTGGCGCGGCGAATATAGTCCAGCAGCGAGGTCTTGCCATGGTCCACGTGGCCCATGACAGTGACCACGGGCGCACGCGGCAGCGATTCGGCCTGTTGGCTGGAAACCTCCTCGACCGTGAAGGCCTCGGGGTCGTCCAGCGCCGCCACGACGGCCTTGTGACCCATTTCCTCGACCACGATCATGGCCGTGTCCTGATCGAGCGGCTGGTTGATGGTGACCATCTGGCCCATCTTCATGAGGGCCTTGATCACCTCGGACGCCTTGATGGCCATCTTGTGCGCCAGCTCGGCCACGGTAATGGTTTCAGGCACATGCACTTCGATGGCGCGGAACTCGGCCGCGGCCTGCGGCTGGTGCTGCTCGTTGCGGTCACTGCCGCGACGGCCACGTGGACCCGAACGCCAGTTGTTGCGGCCCACACCGCCGCTGCTGTCGCCACGGGTCTTGATTTCCTTCTTCTTGGCCGCGTCGTTGGCCCAGCTCGATGACAGCTTGGCGGACTTGACCTCCTTGCCTGCGCCGGGTGCGGCTGGCGCGGCTGCACGCGCGCCGGCTCCCGTGCCAGCGGCCGGTTTGTGCAGCGTGCCCTTCTTGGCATCGGCACCCACGGCCGCCTTGGCGGCGGGCTTGGGCTCCTCGGGCTTCTTGGCCACGAGCACCTTCTTGGGCGCAGCCATCATGGCGCGAATGGCCTCGGCCTCGGCCAGGGCCTTGCGGCGGCGTTCGTCCAGGTCGGCGGCGCGCGCGCTCTCTTCCGCGGCGCGGGCCTTCGATTCGGCCTCGGCCTTGGCTCTTGCCTCTGCCTGCACCCTGGCGCGTTCCTCGGCCTCGGCGGCAGCCTCGCGCTGGGCTTCGGCGCGCTCTGCGGACACCTGTGCCTTTTTCTCGGCCTGCTGGGCGGCGTAGGCGGCTGCACGTTCCTCGGCCTCGCGTTCACGCTGCTCGCGCGCTTCGCGTTCGCGGCGCGCCTCGGCCAGCTCGGCCTCCTGGCGACCGATCAGTTCGGCCTGGCGGCGCGCCTCTTCCTCGCGGCGCGCCAATTCCTGGTCCTCCACCGAACGAGCCGGCGCTGCGGGTTCGGCAGCGCCATCGGTGCCATCCTCGCGCTTGATGAAGGTGCGCTTCTTGCGCACTTCCACCTGGATGGTACGTGCCTTACCCGTGGCATCGGCCTGCTTGATCTCGCTGGTGGACTTCTTGACCAGCGTGATCTTTTTGCGATCACCGCCGGCCGTGCCATGGCTGGCCTGCAGGAAGGCCAACAACTTCTGCTTGTCGGCTTCGTTCAACAAATCGGTGGCAGCCGACTTGGCGACACCGGCGGACTTGAGTTGATCCAGCAGGGTTTCGGGCGATTTCTTGAGTTCTACGGCGAACTCGGCGACAGTGTTACTCGACATATTCGGTACGTACCTCCCTGACCTTTACTCTTGCCCCGTGAACCAGTGCTCGCGAGCCTTCATGATCAAGGCCTTCGCTTCCTCGGCAGACTGTCCGGTCAGTTCGGTCAGCTCATCGATGGCCAGATCAGCAAGGTCATCACGTGTATTCACCCCGCCGGCGCCGAGCTTGGCAATCAGCTCGGGCGTCAGGCCTTCAAGGTCGCGCAGGTCCTGGGAGACCCCGCCCATGCTTTCTTCGCGGGCGATTTCCATGGTCAGCAGCGCATCCTTGGCGCGTGCCCGCAGTTCGTTGACCGTGTCTTCGTCGAAGCTCTCGATCTCCAGCATCTCCTGCAGTGGCACGTAGGCCACCTCTTCCAGGCTCTCGAAGCCCTCGGCGATCAGGATGTCGGCGATCTCCTCGTCCACATCGAGCTTTTCCATGAACAGCCTGCGCGCCGCGTCCGACTCATTGGCCTGCTTCTGCGCGGACTCGGCAGCGTCCATGATGTTGATCTTCCAGCCCGTGAGGTCGGAAGCCAGACGCACGTTCTGACCGCCACGGCCAATGGCAATGGCCAGGTTTTCCTCGTCCACCACCACGTCCATGGCGTGCTTTTCCTCATCAACGACGATGGAGCTGACGTTGGCCGGCGCCAGCGCGCCGATGACGAACTGCGCCGGGTCATCGGACCACAGCACGATGTCCACGCGCTCGCCTGCGAGCTCGTTGGTCACGGCGTTGACACGCGTGCCGCGCACGCCCACGCAGGTGCCGATGGGGTCGACGCGCTTGTCGTGCGAGAGCACGGCGATTTTTGCGCGGCTGCCCGGGTCGCGCGCGCAGCTCTTGATCTCCAAGAGGCCCTGCTCGATCTCGGGCACCTCGTTGCGGAACAGCTCGATCATGAACTCCGGCGCCGAGCGCGAGAGAATGATGGGCGCGCCGCGCAGCGTGAGATCCACCTCCATGATGATGGCGCGCACGCGGTCGCCGCTGCGCAGGTTTTCCTTGGGGATCATTTCGCCGCGGCGCAGGCGCCCTTCCACGCGCCCGGATTCGACGATGAGGTCGCCCTTGTCCATGCGCTTGACGGTGCCGGTGAAAATCCTCTCACCACGGCTCATGAAGTCGTTGAGCAGCATCTCGCGCTCGGCGTCGCGGATCTTCTGCAGGATGACCTGCTTGGCGGCCATGGCGCCGATGCGGCCTATGGGCACGGACTCCACAGGCTCCTCGATGTACTCGCCCACCTCGATGTCGGGCACGCGCTCGCGCGCATCCATGAGCAGTTCCTCGGCGTCGGGGTTTTGCAGCCCGGCGTCGTCGGGCACCACCAGCCAGCGACGGAAGGTCTCGTATTCGCCGCTGTCGCGGTCGATGGACACGCGCAGATCCACCTCACCCTGGTACAGCTTCTTCGTGGCCTGGGCCAGTGCCGACTCGACGGCACCCAGGACCACATCGCGCTCGACGTTCTTTTCGCGCGAAATAGCCTCGACCAACATCAACAATTCGCGATTCATGCGACGACTCTCCTGTTTCTCAATCCCTGGCGGGCCGGCCGGTAGCGGGCGGCCAACGCTATCAAATTTCAGTCTGCCGAAGCAGGCTTGGCACCCCGCCCCTTGAAGTCCACGATGGGCGCCAGCCGCGCCTCGCGCAACTCGTCCAGCGTGAAGCCCAATGCCTGCAGCGGCGCCGGCACGCGCTTCTTGCTCACGCGCTGACCCGGCTTGACCGGCGGCGCATCGCTCCAGACGATCTGCCAGCCACCGGCAGACAGGCGTTCCAGCGTGCCGCGGAATTTTTTTCGATTGGCCGACACCTGCCCGCCTGCCGCGGCGCCCAGGGGCTCCTTCAAGGTGATGTCGATCACCTCGCCTTCAAAGCGCGTGAAGTCCTGCTCGTTGCGCAGCAGCCGATCTATTCCCGGCGAGGACACCTCCAGGCGCTTGTAGTCCACCGCCTCAACCTCGAGTGCATATTGCAGTTGGCGTGTAACCTTCTCGCAATCCTCGACGGTGATGAACTGCTCCGCGGCGCCGTCGGCCGGCGACACCCACACCAGGTCGATGGTGATGCGCAGCAAGCCCCCTGCGGAGCGTTCGATCTCCACCAGGTCATAGCCCAGGCCGGCCACGGTTTGTTCAACGATTTGCTGCAATGCCACAGGTGTGCGCTCTGTCCAATTCCGATTGAATGCCCCCGCAGGCCGCAAAAACGCGCGCCGGGCCGAGGCCAAAAAGCAAACGCCCAAAAAAAACGGGCGGTGAGTACCCGCCCGTTTTGGTCGTGAAGCGGGTATTGTATCCGTTAAAACACCTCTATGCAAAGATCAACGGCACGCATCTTGCTGTGACTCACCTGCTGGCGGCAACCCGCTGAAAGAGCGCCTGGGCCTGTGCGTTGGCGGCCGGCGCGCTTGGATCGCCCTGCATGCCCTGCAGCATGCGGCCCAGCACCTGCGCCTGGGGCAACACGGGTCCGAGAAACCGCGCCACCTGGCCATCGGCAATCAGGATCGAGGGGAAGGTTTCCACCTCGACATCGCCGACGGTGTCTTCCTCGTCCTCCACATCCACCCATTCGAAGCGCACCTGCGGCCAGGCGCGCGCCAACGCGTCGAATGTGGCCCGGTACTCGCGGCAGGCACCGCACCATTGGGCGCAAAGGCACACCACCCACCATACCGGCCCCGAGGGCGATTGTGCTGACGATGGCGCCGCTGCGCTCCCCATGCCCATGCAATTGGTCCTTGTGGAAATCAAGAGCCGCGCCGCTCGCGGGCACGGAAGACGTCTATCGTATCGACCTTTGCAGCCTCATTGCCCCAGGCATTGCGGATATAGGACAGCAGGTTGGCAATTTCCTCATCATGCAGGCTCTGCATGAAGGGCGGCATGCCATAGGGCCGCGGGTTGCCCGCAGTCGCCGGCGGGTAGCCCCCTTGCAGAACCACCTGAACCAGGTTGGTGGTGTCGGCCATCAGCACGGCGCGGTTGCCCGCCAGCGCCGGGAAGGCGCCTGGGCGCCCCTCCCCTCGCTCGCCGTGGCATTGGGCACATTGCTGCTTGTAGAGCTTCTGCCCCTTCTCCAGCGCCGTGGCAGACGGGCTGGCGGCGGGCGGCTCGGCCTTGTCCTCCTGCGGCAGGCTGCGCAGATAGACGGCCATGGCGCGCAGATCGGCCTCGTCCAGGTACTGCAGGCTACGGAACACGACCTCTGCCATGGGCCCCGATACCGTGGCCTGGGGCGACACGCCGGACTTGAGTAGCGCGACCACATCGCCCAGCGGCCAGGCGCTCACCGCCGCCTCGCGCGGTGATGTGAGCGCCGGTGCATACCAGTTTTGCACGGGGATCAGGCCACCGCGCAGCGCCGCGCCCGCGCGCGGCGCGCCCAGCGCATTGCGCGGCGTATGGCAGGCGGCGCAATGCCCCAGGCCAAGCACCAGGTAGGCGCCACGGTTCCACTCGGCCGACTGCGCCGCCTGGTGCGGCAGCACGCCGGGCCGGAAGAACAGGGCGCGCCATACGGCAAGGGCCGCCTGCGTGTTGAAGGGAAAACTCAGCGAATGCGGCCGGTTGGGCTGATCCACAGGCGCCACGCTGCGCAGGTAGGCATAGATGGCATCCGAGTCGGCACGCGTGACGTGGGTATAGCTGGTGTAGGGAAACGCGGGAACGAGCAGGCGACCATCGCGCGCGCGGCCGTTGTGCATGGCGCGCCAGAAATCGTCAGGTGTCCAAAGGCCCAGACCCGTGGCGTCATGGGGCGTGAGGTTGCTCGCGTAGACCGCGCCGAATGGAGTATCGATCGCCCGGCCGCCGGCGAACGCTGGCCCACCCTGGCGCGTATGGCACGACACGCAGTTACCCGCCCTGGCCAGGTAGGCTCCGCGTTCAATCAGCTTGGGCGTTGCGGGCGCAATGGGCTCTCCGGCGGGCAGCGGGACCTCATCGAGCCGATTCAGCGCAACCACGACACCGGCAAGGGCCGCCAGCAGCAGCACGCAGCCCACGACCCAGCCATACAAGACATATCTTGGCTTCATCGCCCCGCACCGCCATCCACGCGGGCCGCCGGCTGCGGCACATGCACGCCGCCACAGGGCATGGGCGGCTCGCCCTTGAATGCGCTGGCCGGCTTGCCCTGGCCGGGAACTGGCTGGGCCGACAGCCACGCCGCAATGGCGCCAACATCGTCCGCACTCAGCTGGTGCGCGATCCGCGCCATGCAGTCCGGCGCCTGGGCACGGCGCTGGCCGGTCTGCCACGCGCCAAGCTGGCTGCTCACATAGTCCCGTGACAAGCCCAGCAGACCGGGGACGAAGGGCGCAACCCCGGTCATGGCGTCGCCATGGCATTGGCTGCAGGCGGGGATCTTGCGTCCCTCGTCGCCCTGGCGCACCAGCTGTCGGCCGCGTTCGAGCCGGGCCGGCGCCGCGGGCGCCGGCGCAGGTGGCGCATAGGGCAGCTCCAGCGAGGCGAAATATCCGGCGATCTCGTGCAGATACTCGTCCGTCAGATAGTCCAATAGATGCGACATGGGCGGGTAGCTGCGGTACCCGTCACGGAAATTCAGCAACTGGTTGTACAGATAGCCCGCCGGCTTACCCGCGATGCGCGGAAAGTAGGCGCCGGGAGTTGCCCGCCCCTCCTTGCCATGGCAGGCGGTGCAGGCCAGTACGCGAAGCCGCATGTCGTCCGCAGCGGGATCAGCCTGCACCGCGGACCACATGAGGCCCGCGCACAACACCAGCGCGGCGCGCGTGCCTCGCGACATGAGCCCTCACCCGCGCCCGGCAAACGGCATCTTCGTGGCCATGACGGTGTGGAACATGACATTGGCCGTGAGTGGCAGGTTCGCCATGTACAACACGGACTGCCCGACGATGGCCACGTCCATCAGCGGCTCGGCGGAAATCTGGCCATTGGCCTGCTGCACGCCCTGCGTCATGCGCTGCGCCAGTTCGGTCTGCGCGTTGCCGACGTCGATCTGCCCCACGGCGATGTCGTACTTGCGCCCGTCGAGCGATGCCGTCTTCGTCATGCCCATGACCGCATGCTTGGTGGCCGTGTAGGCGATGGAATTGGGGCGCGGCGTATGCGCTGATATGGAGCCGTTGTTGATGATCCGGCCGCCGCGCGGCGACTGCGCCTTCATGACCCGAAATGCGTTCTGAATGCAGAAAAACATGCCATTCAGGTTGATGTCCACCACCGACTTCCACTGCTGCACCGTCAAGTCTTCGAGCGGGATGGCGGGCGCGCCCACGCCGGCGTTGTTGAACAGCAGATCGACGCGCCCAAACTGCTGCAGCGTGCAGTCAAACAGGTGGCGCACGGCCTCGGGGTCGGCTACGTCAGTCGGAATGGCCAATGCCCGCGCTCCGGCCTGGGACTGCTGAGCGACATCGTGCAGCGGCTGCTCGCGCCGCCCCGCCAGGGCCACGCACCAGCCATCGCGCAGCAGGGCCAGGGCCGCCGCCTTGCCGATGCCCGAACCGGCACCCGTGACGATGGCGATCTTGGTGCTGTCACTCATGTTTTGCCCCTTTGTTGTGATTCAACCGCGAGGCTTGCGCCCCTTGTGTCCGCCCTTGCCGGCACCCGGCTTCTTGCCACCGGTCGGCCGGCCTTGGGCCCTGTCCTTGCCACTGCGCGAGGCCGCCGACCTGTCGAAGTCGCGCCCTTCGGCTGCGCGCTGATCGCGCACCCTCTCGGGCGGCTGTTGCTTGCCCGATTCCCGGGCCTTGGGCGATCGACCGGACACAGGTTCGCCGGCTTCATCGACCAAACGGAAATCGATCTTGCGCCCGTCCAGGTCCACGCGGCTGACCTGAACGCGCACGCGCGCACCGATGGCATAGCGGATGCCGGTGCGCTCGCCGCGCAGTTCCTGACGTGCCTCGTCGAACTTGAAGTACTCGCCGCCCAGTTCGGTGATATGCACCAGGCCCTCGACATACAGGGAGTCCAGCGTCACGAAGATGCCGAAGCTGGTCACGGCGCTGACCATGCCGCTGTATTCCTCGCCCAGATGCTCGCGCATGTACTGGCACTTGAGCCACGCCTCCACGTCGCGGCTGGCCTCGTCGGCGCGGCGCTCGTTGGCGCTGCAGTGCAGGCCAGCGGCCTCCCAGGCCTGGGTCTCACGCACGCTGGCCGCCCCCGCCCTGCCCGGTTTGATGGCCGGCTCGGCAACCTTGGATGCCAGGCGCTTGGCAAGCTTGAACTGCGCCTCGCCGGGGGTGGGCAGGGCCGGCAGCATGTACTTGGTACCGCTCAGTATGGACTTGATGACGCGGTGCACCAGCAAGTCCGGATAGCGCCGGATGGGGCTGGTGAAATGCGTATAGGCCTCGAACGCCAGGCCGAAGTGGCCGCTGTTGATGGGCGTGTAGATCGCCTGCTGCATGGAGCGCAGCAGCATGGTGTGGATCTGCTGCGCATCGGGCCTATCCTTGGTGGCCTCGGCGATGGCCTGAAAGTCCTGCGGACGCGGCTCGTCGCCTATGCTCATGCCCACGCCGATGGCCTTCAGGTAGGCGCGCAGAATCTCCTGCTTTTCCGGCGTCGGGCCCTCGTGCACGCGGTACAGCGCGGGGTAGCCCGCCTGCTCAATGAAATCGGCGCTGCAGACGTTGGCCGCCAGCATGGCCTCCTCGATCAGTTTATGGGCCTCGGTGCGCACACGCGGCACGATTTTCTCGATGCGGCCGTTGTCGTCGCAAACGATCTGCGTCTCGGTGGTCTCGAAGTCCACCGCGCCGCGTGCCTGCCGGGCGGCCAGGAGCGCGCGGTAGACATCGTGCAGGTTCAGCAGGTCCTGAACGCGCTCCTGGTACTTCATGGCCTCGGGTCCACGCGTATTCGCCAGCACGGCGGCCACCTCGTTGTAGGTGAAGCGCGCATGGCTCAGCATCACGGCGGGGTAGAACTGGTAGGCCTGGACCTCGCCCTTGGCTGTGACCAACATGTCGCACACCATGCACAGGCGCTCGACATGCGGGTTGAGCGAGCACAGGCCGTTGGAGAGCTTCTCCGGCAGCATGGGAATGACGCGACGCGGGAAGTAGACGCTGGTGGCTCGGTCATAGGCATCGACGTCAATGGCGTTGCCGTTATCCACGTAGTGGCTGACATCGGCAATCGCCACCAGCAGGCGCCAGCCCTTGGCGCGCCCGATCTTGGCCGGCTCGCAGTACACGGCGTCATCGAAGTCGCGCGCATCCTCGCCGTCTATGGTGACAAGCGGGATATCAGTGAGGTCCACGCGGCGTCGTTTGTCCTGGGCCCGCACCTTGTCGGGCAAGGTCTTGGCCAGCGCCAGGCACTCCTCGGAGAACTCGTGCGGCACGCCATATTTGCGCACGGCGATCTCGACTTCCATGCCCGGGTCATCCACCTCGCCGAGCACCTCAACCACGCGCCCCACGGGTTGGCCGAACAGCGCTGGCGGCTCCGTCAGCTCCACGACCACCACCTGCCCCGTTGCCGCCGCCCCCGTCGCGCCCTTGGGAATCAGCACATCCTGCCCGTAGCGCTTGTCCTCGGGCGCAACCAGCCAAACGCCGCTTTCCTGCAGCAGCCGGCCAATGATCGGCTGGGGCGGGCGCTCGATGATCTCGACCACGCGGCCCTCGGGCCTGCCACGCCTGTCCTGGCGCACGATGCGCACCCTCACGCGGTCCTTGTGCAACACCGCGCGCATTTCGTTGGGGGGAATGAAGATATCCGGCTCGCCATCGTCGCGGATGACGAAGCCGTGACCATCGCGATGGCCCTGCACCGTACCCTCGATTTCGTCCGAAGAAGAAATTTGCGCCACCGAAGCGCCAGCGTATTTTTTTTTGCTATACAACCTAGATCTTTCC
>JAFECU010000263.1 GCA_018242005.1 Pseudomonadota bacterium
AAGAGCATTGGCTCGGCCTTTCCGGGCAGCGAGGTCAAGGAGATGGAGGTCAAGGGCCGTAACCTCTCCGAGGGCGTGCCGCGCAGCTTCACCATCAGCTCCAACGAGGTGCTCGAAGCCCTGACCGAGCCGCTCAACCAGATCGTCTCGGCCGTGAAGACGGCGCTGGAGCAGACACCCCCCGAGCTGGGCGCCGACATTGCCGAGCGCGGCATGATGCTCACCGGCGGCGGCGCGCTCCTGCGCGACCTCGACCGCCTGCTGGCCGAGGAAACCGGCCTGCCCGTGCTGGTGGCCGAGGAGCCCCTGACCTGCGTGGTGCGCGGCTGCGGCATTGCCCTGGAGCGCATGGACCGCCAGGGCAGCATCTTTACCAGCGAATGATGCACGCGCCGAACTAGGCCGTCCGCATGCCCCTGGGAACCCTGGACCGTACGGCGCCCACGCTGTTCAAGCATGGGCCGTCGGCGCTGTCCCGCCTCACCCTCTACAGCGCCTTGGCGCTGTTTTTGATGGTGGCCGACGCGCGCTTCCATGTCACCGAGCCGCTACGCAAGGCCGTGGCCACGGCGCTGTATCCGCTGCAGTGGCTGATGCTGCAGCCGGTGGAGTTGGCCGAGCGCGGCGCGCAGTATTTCCAGTCGCTGCAGGCGGCGCAGCAGGGCGCAGACGCGGCGCAGCAGAAGATGGCGCAGATGTCGGTGCGGGCCGGCGAGGCCGACCAGCTGCTGCGCGAAAACGCCGAGCTGCGCAAGCTGCTGGAGCTGCGCGCGCGCCTGGACACGCCGGCCCTCGCTGCCCAGGTGCTCTACGACACGGCAGACCCGTACACCCGCCGCGTCATGGTGGACCGTGGCCAGATGGCCGGAGTGGAGCCGGGTTCGCCGGTGGTGGATGCCAATGGCGTGCTGGGACAGGTCACGCGTGTCTACCCCATGCTCAGCGAGGTCACCCTGGTCATAGACCGTGATCAGGCCATTCCCGTGCTCAACCTGCGCACGGGTGCGCGCAGCGTCGCCTATGGCGACCCGGTGGCCGGCGCCGGCGGCGGCATGGAGCTGCGCTTCACGCCGAGCAACGCCGACGTGCAGGAGGGCGACCTGCTCACCACCAGCGGCGTGGACGGGCTGTACCCGCCGGGCCTGCCCGTGGCGCGCGTGCAGCGCGTGGAGCGGCGCGCCGATTCGGCCTTTGCGCGCATCTACTGCACGCCGCTGGCCCAGGTCTATGGCGCGCACCATGTGATGATCCTCAAGCCCCAGGCCGCCGACCTGCCCGCGCGCCCCGCGCCCGAGCCGGCGCCGCAGAAGCGCGGAGGCCGCAAATGATCATGCCCAAGGGACAGCAGCTGCTGCTGCCCGTGAGCCCCTCCTTCATCTGGTCCAGCCTGCTGGTGGCGCTGGCGCTGAACATGCTGCCCTTGGGCCGCGTGGTCTGGACGCCCGACTGGCTCATGGTGCTGCTCGTGTTCTGGGGCATACACCAGCCGCAGCGCGTGGGGCTGGGCGTGGCCTTTGCCCTGGGGCTTTGCATAGACGTGAACCAGTCTGCGCTGTTGGGCCAGCATGCGCTGGTGTATTGCGGCCTGATGTTCGGCGCGCAACTCACGCACCGTCGCCTGATGTGGTTCGGCCCCCTGCTGCAGGCGCTGCAGCTGCTGCCGCTGTTCTTCGCTGCCCATGTCGTGGAGCTCGCGCTGCGCGTGGTCGCCGGCGGCGGAACGCTGCCGGGGCTCGAAGGCCTGGTGGCGCCGCTGCTCGAAGCCGCCCTGTGGCCGCTGGCCAGCTGGATATTGCTGGCGCCGCAGCGCCGCCCGCCCGACCAGGACGACAATCGTCCGCTGTGACCACGCTGGTATGAAGGGCTGCCGGGAATGACCGAACTGCGCAATGTCGAGGCCGACGCCTGGCGCTTTCGCCTGCGCGTGTTCGTGCTCGCCGTGGTGGTGCTGCTGGCCTTTGCGCTCATCGCCGCGCGCCTGGTGGTGCTGCAGGTGGTGCGCCACGAGGACCTGGCCGACCAGGCCGAGAACAACCGGACGGCCATCGTGCCCATCGTGCCCAACCGCGGCCTGATCATGGACCGCAACGGCGTGGTGTTGGCCACCAACTATTCGGCCTACACGCTGGAGATCACACCCTCGCGCGCCATGGACCTGGAGGCGACGATAGACGCGCTGGCCGAGATCGTGGACATACAGCCGCGCGATCGGCGTCGCTTCAAGCGCCTGCGCGACGAGTCGCGCAGTTTTGATTCGCTGCCGATACGCACGCGCCTGACGGATCAGGAGGTGGCGCGCTTTGCGGCGCAGCGCTACCGCTTCCCCGGCGTGGAGATCAAGGCGCGTCTGTTTCGCAACTACCCGCTGGGAGAGTTGGGCAGCCACGCCATCGGCTACATAGGGCGCATCAACCAACGCGAGAAGGAGCGCATCGAGGACTCGGACGATGCCGCCAACTACCGCGGCACGGACTACATCGGCAAGCTTGGCGTGGAGCAGAGCTTCGAGTCCACGCTGCACGGCCAGACGGGTTTCGAGCGCATGGAGACCTCGGCCGGCGGCTACGCCGTGCGACGCCTCAACAGCCACCCGGCCACGCCCGGCAATACCGTGATGCTGTCGCTGGACATCAAGCTGCAAAAGCTCATCGAGGATATGTTCGGCGAGCGCCGCGGCGCGCTGGTGGCGCTTGATCCACAGAGTGGCGAGGTGCTGGCCCTGGTGTCCAAGCCCACCTTCGACCCCAATCTGTTCGTCGAAGGCATAGACCAGGAGAACTGGCAGGCACTCAACGAGTCCATCAACAAGCCGCTCCTGAATCGTGCGCTGCGCGGCACCTACCCGCCGGGCTCCACCTACAAGCCCTTCATGGCGCTGGCGGCGCTGGAGCTGAAAAAACGCTCGCCCACCCAGGTCTACAACGACCCCGGCTTCTTCAACTACGGCGGACGCACCTTCCGCAGCCATGAGGGTGGCCTGGGCGGCGTGGACATGCACCGCGCCATCCAGTATTCGAGCAACACCTATTTCTATTCGCTGGCCGTGGACATGGGCGTGGATGCCATCCATGACTTCATGGCGCCACTGGGCTTCGGCCAGATCACCGGCATCGACCTCGGCGGCGAGGTGCGCGGCGTACTGCCCAGCACCGAGTGGAAGCGCAAGACCTACAAGCGGCCGGAGATGAAGCGCTGGTATTCGGGCGAGACGGTGTCGCTGGGCATAGGCCAGGGCTACAACAGCTTCACCATGCTGCAGCTGGCCGTCGCCGAAGCCACGCTGGCCAACGGCGGCACGCGCCACCGCCCGCACCTCATCAAGGCCGTGAAGGACCAGGTCAGCGGCCAGGTGACCGAGGTGCAGCAGCCCCCGGGCGAGAACCTGGGCTTCAATCCGAAGAACGTGGCCATCGTCAACAACGCCCTCATGGCCGTGAACCAGGCGGGCACGGGTCGGCGCGTGTTCCTGGGCGCGCCCTACACCTCGGCCGGCAAGACGGGCACGGCCCAGGCCGTGAGCATGGGCCAGAACGTGAAGTACAACGCCAGGCTGCTGGAGGAACACCAGCGCGACCATTCGCTGTTCGCCGCCTTCGCCCCCGTGGAGAACCCGAAGATCGCCGTCGCCGTCATCGTGGAAAACGCCGGCTTTGGCGCCGCGGCCGCCGCGCCCATCGTGCGCCGCGTGTTCGACTACTGGCTGCAGGGCCAGTACCCCAACGAGCAGGACCTGGCTGCCGTGGCCAAGGGTCAGGCCGCGGCGCCCATGGGCCTGCCGCGCAGAGCCGACGAGGTGTCGGTCGCGCCGGAGCCCTGACCCGGGTTGGGCCCAGTGCGTTTTGTGCGGGGCATTCGCGCCCCAGGCCAAGCCGACACAAGCTTCATCACGCACGCATCAGCGTGGACTTGCCGAACAGGCTCTCCAGCAGGTCCACCGCCAGCTCTGCGGTCTGGTTGCGGATGTCCAGCGCCGGGTTCAGCTCCATGATGTCCACCGAGCCCAAGGCGCCGCTGTCGGCCAGCATCTCCATGCACAGCTGGGTCTCGCGGTAGCTTGGGCCGCCGCGCACGGGCGTGCCCACGCCGGGGGCGATCGTGGGGTCCAGGCCATCCATGTCGAAACTCAGATGCAGGTGGGTGTTTTCGTCCACATCGGCCAGCGCCGCCTGCATCACGCTGCGCATGCCCAGCTCGTCGATGCTGCGCATGTCGTAGACCTCGATGCCCTGGGCGTTGACGAAGCGCTTCTCGGTCGCGTCCACGCTGCGCACGCCGACCAGCGTGATTTCCTGCGCCCGCAGTGCCGGCGCGGCGCCCGGGCCGGCGAGCCCGGTGAGCTGCGCCGGGCCGTGACCCAGCAGGCAGGCCACCGGCATGCCATGCAGGTTGCCGCTGGGCGAGGAGGCCGGCGTATTGGCGTCGGCGTGGGCGTCCAGCCACAGCACCTTCAGGCGCCGGCCGCGCAGCCGGCAATGCCGTGCCACGGCGCTGATGGAGCCGATTGCCAGGCAATGGTCGCCGCCCATGAGCAGCGGAAGGCGTCCGGCTTCCAGCGTGGCCAGCGTGGCGGCAAATACGGCCTGGTTCCAGGTCGTCACCTCGGCCAGGTGTCTGAAGCCGCCGCTGGGTGCGGCCTGCGGATTGCCGGGGCCGGCCAGGTTGCCCAGGTCCTGCACGTCAGGCTCCAGGGCCCGCAGCGCTCGGGCGATGCCGGCGATGCGCAGCGCGTCCGGCCCCATGCTGGCGCCCAACACGCTGGCGCCCACGTCGGTCGGGGCGCCGATCAGAGTGATTGGTGACATGGCACAGGCCTCCTTCGACCTAGAAAAGGCGGTTGGACACGCTTGCCGGTGCCGTGATCGGCGTGCCAGGCAAGGCGAAGCGGCGCGCCGGGCTTGAGCCCGGGAGGAGCAACGCCCCATGGCGCGCCGAAGACGGTGGTGCGGGCAAGGGCCTAAGGTGCCCACCCATCGGGTGAAGGCCAGCGACGCGGAGCAACCTGGTCTTCATGTGGTTCTCGTGAAGGTGACGCTGGGCTCAACGCAGGAACGCGTCGTATCCGGTCTTGAGGATGAGAACGCTCACCACCAGGATGAAGATGGCGCGCACAAAGCCCGTGCCGTGGCGCAGCGCCATATGCGTGCCAAGCAGGCTGCCCAGCACGTTTGCCACGGCCAGCGGCAGCGCGAAATGCCACCAGACGTGGCCCTTGGCGGCAAACAGCAGGATGGCCGCGATGTTGGTGGCCAGGTTCAGCAGCTTGGCCGATGCCGAGGCGTTCAGGAAGTCGTAGCCGAGCAGGCGCACAAACGCGAAGACGAAGAAGCTGCCCGCGCCGGGGCCAAAGAAGCCGTCGTAGAAGCCGATCACGAGGCCGATCAGGCAGGCCAGCGCCGTCTCCGTGCGGCCCGCAAAACGCGGCTGGTGGTGTCGCCCGAGTTCCTTCTTGGCCAGGGTGTAGAGCAGTACCGCGAGCAGGATCAGTGGCAGCAGCTTGCGCAGGAACTCGGCCGACATGATGGTGACGGCCCAGGCACCGAAGAAGGAGCCGGTAAAACCTGCGCCCGCCGCCGGCAGCATGGCGCGCCAGGGCATCTGCACGCGCCGGCTGTATTGCCAGGTGGCCATGCTCGTGCCCCAGACGGAGGCGCTCTTGTTGGTGCCCAGCAGGGTGGCGGGCGGGGCGCTGGCGAAGGTGGCAAACAGCGCGGGTACCAGGATCAGTCCGCCTCCGCCCACGATCGCGTCCACGAAGCCGGCGAGCAGGGAGGCCAGCGAAACGATGATCCATTCCATGCGCGCGATTGTCCTACGTCATGAGGAAGAGGGTGGACAACGAGCCAATAAAAAAGGCACCTGGGTTGCAGGTGCCTTGTGAGGAGCATCTCGTTGCGGATGCCTGATTGAATGTTCTTGGATTTGGGTTTGTCTCCTCGGTCCCCTCGCGTGGCGGGCCGTGGCGCGCGTCGAGTGGCAAGACTATAGCGGGGCAGTCTCTCAGGTGACATTGGTGCTTTCCCGCGGGCCGCCATCGCGCGCCAATGTGACTCACATCGCGTCACGCGATGGGTCTTGTATCCACCGTGCCGCCATCTCGGCCATCATCAGCGTGGGCGAGTTGGTATTGCCGCTGGTGATGGTCGGCATGGCGCCCGCGTCCACCACGCGCAGGCCGGCGACCACGCCGCCCCGGCCGTCGCGCACGCGCATCTGTGGGTCGAGCACGGCCTCGTGGTCGTCCACCCGCCCCATGCGCGTGGTGCCCACGGGGTGAAAGATGGTGGTGGCAATGTCGCCCGCCAGGCGAGCGAGCTCCTCATCCGTCTGGTACTGAGGGCCGGGCTTGTATTCCTCGGGCCGGTAGCGCGCCAGGGCCGGCTGGGCGACGATGTGGCGCGTGACGCGCAGGCTTTGGGCGGCCACCTGGCGGTCTTCGGGCGTGGACAGGTAGTTGGGCGCGATGGCCGGCGCCGTACGGAAGTCCGGGCTGGTGATGGTGACGGTGCCGCGGCTGGTCGGGTTCAGGTTGCAGACGCTGGCCGTAAAGGCCGGGAAGGCGTGCAGCGGCTCGCCAAAGGCCTCCAGCGACAGGGGCTGCACGTGGTACTGCAGGTCGGGGTAGGGCAGGTCGGGCCGGCTGCGCGTGAAGGCGCCGAGCTGCGAGGGCGCCATGCTCATGGGCCCGCTGCGGTGAAGCAGGTATTCCAGTCCTATCCTGGCCTTGCCCGCCAGGCTACCCGCCAGGGTGTTCAGGGTGAGCACGTCCTGCACCTTGTAGACGGCGCGGATCTGCAGGTGGTCCTGCAGATTGGCGCCCACGCCGGGCAGGTCCAGCACCACGTCGATGCCATGCTGCCTGAGCAGCGCGCCCGGCCCTATGCCCGACAGCTGCAGGAGCTGGGGCGAATTGATGGCGCCGGCGCAGACGATGACCTCTTGCTGCGCCAGCGCCGTCACCATCTCGTCGCCCGTCCACACCTCGACGCCGCTGCAGCGCGGGCGGCCGTCGGCCTGGCGCTCCATGATGAGGCGCGTGGCCTGGGCCGATGTCCAGAGCTCGAAGTTGGGCCGCCCGTAGCAGGTGGGGCGCAGAAAGGCCTTGGCCGTGTTCCAGCGCCAGCCGTTCTTCTGGTTGACCTCGAAGTAACCCACGCCTTCATTCGTGCCGCGGTTGAAGTCGTCGGTCGCCGCAATGCCGGCCTGCTGCGCGGCCTGGGCGAAGGCGTCCAGGATGTCCCAGCGCAGGCGCTGCTTGTCCACGCGCCACTCGCCCGTGCTGCCCGTGCGCTTGTTGCCGTGCAGCTGCTCGAAGACCGCGTCGGCGCCGCCGGGCTGATCCAGGCGCCAGTGATCCTCGTGGCGCTTGAAGGCCGGCAGCACATTGCTCCAGCGCCAGGCGTCCGCGCCCGTGACCTGGGCCCAGTGGTCGTAGTCGCGCGCCTGGCCGCGCATGTAGATCATGCCGTTGATGCTTGAGCAGCCGCCCAGCGTTTTGCCGCGCGGGTAGCGCAGGCTGCGGCCATTCAGGCCCGCGTCGGGCTCGGTGTGGTAGAGCCAGTCGGTGCGCGGGTTGCCTATGCAGTACAGGTAGCCCACGGGGATGTGGATCCAGTGGTAGTCATCCTTGCGGCCGGCCTCGATGAGCAGCACGCGCTTTTGCGCATCCGCGCTCAGGCGGTTGGCCAGCAGGGCGCCGGCCGTGCCGCCGCCGATGATGACGTAGTCGAAGGTGGTGTCGCTCATGGTGGCCGATCGCCCGTCAGGAAAAGCGCCGCCTTTGCCGGCCGCGCTGGGATGTGGTGCAATGTACGATTGTGCAAAGCGGCATGCGGGTGTCGAGAGGGTAAGCCCGACATGCTATGGCTTTGATGGCTGCCTGCGCTTTGCTTATGCGCGCATCAGCATCTTTGTGCTGTCTTTTCAAGGCCGTCGCGGCGCGGCTTTTGCGTGGCGCCATTCTGTGGAATGATGCGCCGCATCCACTCCAGCGCCGCAGTGCCCATTTCCGCCACCATGTCCGCCTTCACACCGCCCTCGATCGTGCAAGACGACAGCGCCACGCCGCGTGCGCTGCCGCAGGGCGACTGGGTGGCGGCGGCCTTTGCCAACCGCAGCGCCTGGCGACGCGTGGCGGGCGAGCTCAAGACCTGCGGGCCGGGCCATGCCTGGAGCCTGCACGGATTGACGCATCTGGACCATGTGGGCGCGCAGGTGCTGTGGAACCATTGGGGCCGTACCTGGCCGGCGCAGCTCGACATGAACGCGGCGCAGCGCGAGATGCTCGAGCGCGTGGCGCGCTTCTCCGCACCCTGCGATCCGGCGCCACCCTGGCGCCTGGCCGACCAGGTGGACCGCCTGGGCGTGCTGGTCATGCACGCGCTCGACCACCTGGCCCATATGGTGGAGCTCGTGGGTCAGCTGGTGCTGGACCTGCTGCGGCTCGCGCGCAACCCGCGGCGCGCGCCCTGGCGCGACATTTCGGGCCATCTGTACCGCATGGGCGCCATGGCCTTGCCGATCACGGCGTTGGTGGGCTTTCTGATCGGCGTGGTGCTGGCCTATCTGATGAGCCTGCAGCTGCGCCAGTTCGGGGCCGAGGCTTTCATCGTCAACATCCTGGGCATCTCGCTGATCCGCGAGCTCGGGCCCATGCTCGGCGCGATCCTGGTGGCGGGGCGTTCGGGCTCGGCCATTACGGCCCAGATCGGCGTGATGCGCGTGACCGAGGAGCTCGATGCCATGCGCGTCATGGGCATACCGCACGGTTTTCGCCTTGTGTTGCCGCGCGCGCTGGCGCTGGGCCTGGCCATGCCGCTCATCGCGCTGTGGACCACGCTGGCCGCGCTGGCCGGCGGCATGCTGGCGGCCGACGTGGCCATGGGCATCTCGCCGGCCTACTTCGCGCAGGCGCTGCCGGCGGCGGTCAAGGTCTCCAACCTTTGGCTGGCCATGGCCAAGTCCGTGGTGTTCGGCGTGTTCATTGCGCTCATCGGCTGCCACTGGGGCTTGCGCGTCAAGCCCAACACGCAGAGCCTGGGCGAGGGCACGACGGCCTCGGTGGTCAGCGCCATCACCATGGTCATCGTTGTGGACGCGCTGTTCGCCGTGGCCTTCAAGAACCTGGGCTTTTGACCATGACCGACGCGCCCGCCCCGCCCGTGGTCGAGATTCGCGGCCTGGCCACCGTGTTTGGCAAGGGCAAGCAGGCCTTTTGCGTGCATGACGGGCTGGAGCTCACGGTGAATCGCGGCGAGATCCTGTCGCTCGTCGGCGGCTCGGGCACGGGCAAGACGGTGCTGCTGCGCCATATCCTGGGCCTGACGCAGCCCACGCGCGGCAGCGTCACGGTGCTGGGCAGGCCGGCGGCCGAACTCGGTGGCGACGGCGCCAGCAGCCGCGTGGGCATGCTGTTCCAGCAGGGGGCGCTGTTCTCGGCCTTCAGCGTGCTCGACAACATCGCCTTTGCGCTGCGCGAGCTGGGCACGCTGCCACCGGCGCTCGTGCGGGATGCGGCCATGGTCAAGCTGTGCCTGGTGGGCCTCAAGCGCGAGCACGCCACGCGCATGCCTGCGGATCTCTCGGGCGGCATGATCAAGCGCGCGGCCCTGGCGCGCGCGCTCATCATGGACCCGCCGCTCCTGCTGCTCGACGAGCCCACGGCCGGGCTGGACCCGAACAGCTCCGACGAGTTCTGCGCGCTGCTGCGCGAGCTGCACGCGGCCCTGGGCCTTACCGTGATCATGGTCACGCATGACCTGGACACGCTCTACGACCTGTCCACGCGCGTGGCGGTGCTGGCCGATCAGCATGTCATCACCAGTGGGCCGCCGCAGCAGGTGGCACAGTTCGACCACCCTTTCATTCACCATTTTTTCCTCGGGGAGCGTGGCCGCCGCGCCATGGCGCAGCCGCCTGCCGCCCCGATCCGGGAGACCTGATGGAAAACAAGTCCCACGCCCTGGCCGCGGGCATTTTCGTGATCCTCGTGGCGGCGCTGCTCGCGGGCCTTGGCATGTGGCTCACGCGTGACCGCACCGACTACCGCGTCTACGAGCTGTCGAGCAAGGACAGCGTCAGCGGCCTGCAGCCCCAGGCGGCCGTGCGCTACAAGGGCGTGGCCGTGGGCAAGGTCACGGCCATAGGTTTCGACCCACAGGCCGCGGGCAATGTGCTGATCCGCATCGCCGTCAACACCGATGCGCCCATCAGCCCCACCACCTTCGCCACGCTGGGCTACCAGGGCGTGACAGGCCTGGCCCATATCCAGCTCGACGATGCCGACACGCCGCTGCCGACCCTGCCCAGGGGCGCCAGCGGCCTGCCGCGCCTGCCGCTGCAGTCCTCGTCCTTCAGCCAGCTGGCCGAGCAGGGCCCGGCCATCCTGGCCCAGGTACAGGAGGCCACGCGGCGCGTCAATTCACTGCTGGACGACGACAACCAACAGCGCTTTGCCGCCGCACTTCAGCAGCTGGGCGCGGCCGCGGGCAGCATAGACCGGCTGGCAAGGCGCCTGGACAACACCGTGAGCCAGCGGCTCGACCCGGCTCTGGCCGGCGTGCCGGCCCTCGCGCAGGACGCGCAGCAGACCCTGCGGGCGCTGCGCCAGGCCGGCAGCAACGCCGCCGGCGCCGCAGATGACGTGCGCCAGGCCGTGCGCGCGCTGAATGTCGAAGGTGGCGCCATCGCCGAGATCACGGACGGCGCCAAGGCGCTGTCGGCCGCCGCCGACAGGCTCAACCGCGCCACGCTGCCCAGCGTCAGCCGCGCCGCCGACGAGACCGCGCGTGCCGCGCGCCGCCTGAGCCGTACCGCGACCGGCATCAACGACAACCCGCAAGCGCTGCTCTACGGCCCGGGCCGGGCGCCCGCCGGGCCGGGCGAACCGGGCTTTGTCGCGCCCGCCGCTCAGCCCTGACCCGCAGCAGGAATAAGTCTTATGAAAACTGCAAAAAACATAGCTTACAGCGTAGTAGGTGTGGACGTTAAAGCCGTATTTGTTTGGGTTTTTGTGGCTCTGGCCCTGGCCGGTTGCTCGGCCCTGCCCGCGCCGCCCGTACGCGCCGAGCTCTACGACTTCGGCCCCGGCCCGGTGGGCGCTGCCGGTCCGGCCGCGCCGCTGCCGCCCATCGCGCTGGCCGCTGTGGAAAGCGTGGGCCTGCCCGACGGCAGCTCCGCCCTGTTGTACCGCCTGGCTTATGCCAATGCCCAGCAGCTGCGCCCCTACACCCTGGCGCGCTGGAGCCAGCCGCCCGCCGACCTGCTGGCCCAGGCCCTGCGCGAACGCCTGGGCCAGCAACGCGTCGTGCTTTCGGGCAATGAGGCGCTGGCCCTGCGGCAGGGCCAGGGCCCTCTGCCCAGCGTGCTGCGCGTGCAGCTGGAGGAGTTCAGCCAGGTCTTCAGCTCCGCCGAGGCCAGCGCCGGCTGGGTGCGCGTACGTGCCCTGCTGGCCGACACCAGCGCTGCCGGCGAGACGCCGCTGGCCCAGCGCGTGTTCGTTGCCCGGCGCAGCGCCGCCACGCCCGACGCCGCCGGGGGCGCCAGGGCCCTGGCCGAGGCCGCGGCCCAGGTGGCCGACGAACTCGCGGACTGGGTGCGACAGCAGGGGCGCTGAATGACCGGGGCCGCGCCGGCCCCAGGCCTTGCGCTTTGCACGACTTTACCGGGGTGATACCTCGGACGGTCAACAGGGCTTGAGGCGCCCTCGTTGCAGCGGTGTGAGGCCTTCGCCCCACCTTGCAACCCCCAGGAGGTCGAACCATGTCCATCCGTCAAATTGCCACGTTCGCCGCGGTCTTGTGCGCATTCACCACGCCAGCGGCTTTTGCGGCCACGCACTGGCAGAACCATCATCCGCGCCGCGTCGAAGTCAATGAGCGCCTGGCCAACCAGAACCGGCGCATCCATGCCGAGCGCCGTGAGGGCGAATTCACCAAAAGCCAGGCACGGGCGCTGCACACCGAGGACCGGCAGGTGCGCCATGAAGAGCGCGTGATGGCCTCGCACGACAACGGCCACCTCACCCGCGCCGACCAGCGCGCACTGAACCAGCAGGAAAACGCCATCAGCCATCAGATCGGCCGTTGACCTGCCGCGCTCGCGCAGCCGGCCGACAGGCACAGGACCAACCTGGAAACGGCAGCTGACCGGGCAGCTGACCGCTTGTCATCTTCACGAGACCGGCACGAATGCTGAGCCTTGCGGTTTCGCTGGCCTGCCGCTGATGGGTGAGCACGCTGCGCCCGGGGCGGCGCCGTCTTCTGCGCACGCTGCGGCGTTGCTCCTCCTCGCAGGCAAAAGCCGCCGCGTCAACCCGCCCTGCCTGGCCCGCCGATCACGACACAGGCAAGCGCATTCAGCGGCCGCCTCCAGGCGGAGTCGCGGCTCAGCGCCCGGCGAGGACAGGGAACAGCTTGCTCAGCCCGTCGGCCATCACTTCCACCGACAGCGCTGCCAGGATCAGTCCCATGAGCCGCGTCATGACGTTGATGCCGGTCTTGCCGAGCGCGCGCTCTATGGGTTCGGCCAGCGCAAAGCACAGCGCCGTGGCAGCGCCCACTACCACGCCGTAGCCCACCAGGGCCAGGTGCTGCCAGATCGTCTGGGCGCGGTCGGCGTAGATCACCACCGTGGACATGGCCGCCGGCCCGGTGAGCAGCGGAATGGTCAGCGGCACGACGGCGATGCTGGAGCCCTGGGCGGCCTTCTGCGCACCGGCCTCCAGCTCGTTGGTGTGCGGCTTGGCCTCGGCCGGCTGGGCGTTCAGCATGTTCATGGCGCTGATGAGCAGCAGCAGGCCGCCGCCCACCTGGAAGCTCGGCAGCGAGATGTTGAAGAAGTCCAGGATCTGCAGCCCCAGGAGCGCGCAGACGGCGATCACGCAGAACGCGCTGAAGGCCGCCACCCGGATGGTGCGCCGGCGCTGAGCGGCGCTGAAGCCGTTGGTGTAGTGGATGAAGAACGGCACGATGGCCAGCGGGTTCACGATGGCCAGCAGCGTAATGAGCGGCTTGAGATTCATGGCGACACCCGTGCTGCAGCGTCCATGATCCGGCCGGCGCCGACAAATAGCACAATCTTTCCCATCAACGCGTGACTCCTGAAACAATCGCGCATTGGAACAGGTTTGCGGCGTGTGTCGCCAGACTTTCGGGAGATTGCGCAATGGGGCAGTGGGTAGACCTTACATCGGACGACGGCTTCATCTTCCCCGCCTGGCTGGCGCGTACCGATGGCGCGCCGCGCGGGGCGGTGGTGGTGCTGCAGGAGATCTTCGGCGTCAACAGTCATATCCGCGCCGTGGCCGAGCGCTTTGCCGCGCGCGGCTACCTGGCGGTCGCGCCGTCCACCTTTGCGCGCGTGCAGGCCGCGGTGGATCTGGGCTATGGCGAGGCCGACCGCAAGACCGGCATGGCCCTCAAGGCCGCCGTGGAGGGCCTGCCCGCGCCGGGCGTGATGCCCGACATCCAGGCGGCCATCGACTATGCGGCGCGCCTTGGCGGGCGCAAGGTGGGTGTGGTGGGTTACTGCTGGGGCGGGCTGCTGGCCTGGCGCGCGGCCTGCCTGGCCGACGGCCTGTCCGCCGCCGTGCCGTACTACGGTGGCGGCATCACCACGGCCACCGAGGTGGCGCGCCGGCCGCGCGTGCCGGTGCTGGCGCATTTCGGTGAGCGCGACCATTGGATCACTCAGGATGGCGTGCGGGCTTTCGCGCAGGCCCACCCTGAGGTGCAGGTACATGTCTACCCCGCGGACCATGGTTTCAACTGTGACCAGCGCGACAGCTATGACCAGGCCTCGGCCCTGAACGCTCGTGAGCGCACCATGGCCTTCCTGGCCCGGCATGTCGGGTGACTTAGACCCGTCATTTCCGCCGAAGCGAGAACCCACTGCCCTGACGAGACAACGACACCGGCCGCGCATGGCTCCTCGGTTTCGCGGTGATGGCAGAGGTCCTCATGGATAGGAAATGAAGGCGTTGGCAGCTCAATGCGCCCCGGCGGCCGCATCTGCGGCGCCGGTCACGGGCGCGGGCCTGTGTGCCAGCCAGACCAGCGGAATCAGCGCGATGAACAGCAGGGCCGAGACCCAGAAAATGTCATTGGCCGCCAGCATGTAGGCCTGCTGGTTGGTCATGCGCTCGATCTGGGCGAGCGCCTGCGCCGGCGTCATGCCGGCGGCCTGCAGCGTCTGCATGGTCTGCGCCAGCGCCGGGCTGTCGGCCGTGAGGCGCTCGGTCAGCTGCGCGTGGTGCAGGCTGGCGCGGCTCTCCCACTGCGTGGTGGTGACCGAGGTGCCGATGGCGCCGGCCGTGATGCGCAGGAAGTTGGACAGGCCCGAGGCCGCAGGGATGCGGTGCGGCGGAATCTCCGACAGCGTGAGCGTCACCAGCGGGATGAAGAAGAACGCCGTTGACACGCCCTGGACGATGGTCGGGATCATGATGGTCATGAAGTCCGCCTGGGTCGAAAAGCGTGAGCGCATCCACAGCACCAGCGCGAACACCACGAAGGCAATGGTTGCGTAGCGGCGCGGATCGACGCGGCCAATGCTCTTGCCGACGATGGGCGAGAGGACCAAGGCCAGCAGCCCGACCGGGGCCATGATCTCGCCGGCCTGCGTGGCGGTGTAGCCCATGAACTGCTGCAGCCACAGCGGCAGCAGCACCACGTTGCCGAAGAACAGCCCGTAGCCCACGGCCGTGGCCAGCGCGCCGGCCCAGAAGTTGCGGATTCTGAACAGGCTCAGGTCCACCACCGGGTGGTCGTCGCCCTGCTCCCAGAGCCAGAAGGCCAGCAGGCCGACGGCGGCGACGATGGCGCAGCCGGTGACCAGGGGCGAGGCGAACCAGTCATGTTCCTTGCCGATGTCCAGCATCACCTGCAGGCTGCCCACGCCGATGACCATGAGCGCCAGGCCGATGGAGTCTATGGGCAGGCTCTGGCGCGCCGTCTCGCGCCTGTGAAAGATCGCCCAGGTGGCCAGCGCAGAGGCAATGCCCACGGGCACGTTGATGTAGAAGATCCAGGGCCAGCTGATGTTGTCGGTGATCCAGCCGCCCAGCAGCGGCCCCAGCACCGGGGCGACCAGCGTGGTCATGGACCACATGGCCATGGCCAGCCCGGCGAGCGCGCGCGGGTAGCTCGACAGGAGCAGCGCCTGCGACAGCGGGATCATGGGCCCGGCCACGAAGCCCTGCAGCGTGAGCGCGGCGATCAGGAGCGCCATGTTCGGCGCCCGCCCGCACAGCCAGGAGGAGATGACGAACAGCGTGACGCTGGCCACGAACAGCCGCACCTGGCCGAAGCGCTGCGACAGCCAGCCCGTGAGCGGCACGGCGATGGCGTTGGCCACGGCAAAGCTGGTGATGACCCAAGTGCCCTGCGTGGGGCTCACGCCCAGGTCGCCGGCGATGGCGGGCAGAGACACATTGGCGATCGACGTGTCCAGCACGTTCATGAAGGTGGCGGCCGACAGGGCCAGCGTACCCCAGGTGCGCGCGCTGCCCGACAGCGGCGGGGGCGGCAGTGCCGCGGTGCTTGCGGGAGCGGTCATGGATGGGGGCTCACTTGCCCATGTTGGCGGCGATGATGCGCGCCACGTCGGCCTCGGCGCCCTGGTCGAGCGCTTCGTACACGGCGGTCTGCGCCACGGGCTGCTCGCGCGGCGCATTGGCCAGCGCGGGGCCGCCGCGGTCCTTGGTGTCCACCGTCACCTCCATGGACAGGCCCACGCGCAGCGGGTGCTCGGCGAGCTGCTCGGGGTCGAGCGCGATGCGCACCGGCACGCGCTGTACCACCTTGATCCAGTTGCCCGTGGCGTTCTGCGGCGGCAGCAGCGCAAAGGCCGCGCCCGTGCCCACGCCCAGGCCGATCACGGTTCCGCGGTATTCCACCTTGCCGCCGTACAGGTCGGCCGTGAGCGTCGCGCTCTGGCCCAGGCGCAGGTTGCGCAATTGGTTTTCCTTGAAGTTGGCGTCCACCCACACCTGTTTGAGCGGCACCAGGGCCATGAGCGGCGTGCCCGCGGCCACGCGCTGACCCAGCTGCACGCTGCGCCGCGCCACATAGCCGTCGACGGGCGCGGGCAGGGCGGTGCGCCGGCTGCCCAGGTAGGCCTCGCGTACGCGCGCCGCGGCCGCCAGCACGCTGGGGTGCTGCTGAACGGCGACGCCCGCGGTCAGCGACTGGTTGCTGGCCAGTTGCTCGCGCGCGGCCGTCACGCCGGCCTGCGCGGCGGCCAGCTGGGTGCGGGCGCTGTCCAGCTGGCTTTGGGCATGCTGCAGCTCTTCCTTGGAGACGGCGCCGTCGCCCGTGAGCTGCTGGCGTCGGCGCAGGTCGTCCTGGGCGCGTGTGATCTCGGTTTGGGCGCGCGCGGCCTCTGCCTCGCGCAGGCGGATCTGCGCCGTGAGCGAGCCATTGTTCGCGTAGAGCTGGCGCACCTGGCGCACGGTCTGGGCCAGGTTGGCCTCGGCCTGCTGCAGGGCCACGCGCGCGTCGGCGGGGTCGAGCTGCACCAGGGCGCTGCCGGCACGCACGAAGTCGGTGTCGTCGGCCAGGATGGACATCACCGTGCCTCCGGCCTGCGGCGTGATCTGGATCAGGTTGCCCGACACATAGGCGTTGTCGGTGCTTTCGCGGTGGCTGGCGACCAGCCAGTCGTACAGGCCCAAGGCGATGGCGCCAATGGCGACTATGCCGGCGAGCGTGAGCAGGGCCTTGCGGCGGCGGACCTTGGCAGTTGCCGTATCGGGAGTGTTTTGCGGCGCGTTCATGGTGTGTTCTTGTTCGGAGCTTCTGTGTCAGTGTTGCGCGGTGGCCACCGGCAGCGGCGCGGCAAAGCCGCCGCCGAGCGCGCGCATGGCCGCCGCCTGGTTGTCCAGGCGGCGTGCGGCCAGATCCACGGCCTGGCGGCGCTGGGCCAATACCTGGGTCTCGGCCGCCAGCACCTGCAGGTAGTTGGCCAGGCCCGCGTCGTAGCGCTTCTGGGCAATGGCGTAGGCATCCTCGGCGGCAGCGCCGGCCTGGCGCTGCTGGGCGATCTGGCGCTCGATCGAGGCGCCCGATGCCAGCTGGTCGGCCGCGTCGCGCACGGCCTCCAGCAGGGCGGCGTTATAGCTCTCGACCGCCGTGTCCAGGTCCGCGGTCTTGCCGCGCAGGTTGGCGCGCAGGCGGCCGGAATCGAACAGCGGCAGGCGCAGCGCCGGGCCCGCGCTCCATTCGCGGCTGCCGGCCTCGATGAAGCGGTCGAGCACGATGCTCGACAGGCCCACAAAGGCCGTCAGGCTCACGTTGGGGTAGAACTGCGCGCGCGCCACGGCCACGTCATCCATGGCGGCCTCGACGCGCCAGCGCGCCGCCGCCACGTCGGGCCGGCGGCCCAGCAGGTCCGCCGGTATGTGGCTCGGTATCGCTATTTGTCTGATAGCTGTTAGCGCCTTTGGGGTAATGGCTTGAGCCGTTTCCTGGTCTGAAATGAGGGCGCCCAGGGCGTTGCGCGCCAGGGCCTCCTGCTCGCGCAGGGCCTCGATCTGCTGGCGCGCCTCGGGCAGGGCCCCCTGGCTCTGGCGCAGCTCCAGCCGGGTGTCCAGGCCCGCGCCCAGGCGGCGCTGCACCAGGCGCAGCATCTCCTCGCGCTGGGCCAGGGTGCGCGCGGCCACGGCCTGCTGGGCCTGCAGGCGCGCCAGCTGGAAGTAGCCCTGCGCCACGCGGCTGGCCAGCAGCAGGCGCGCGGCCTGGGCGTCGGCGTGCGCGGCCTCGGCCTGGCCCAGCGCGGCCTGCAGCGCGGCGCGGTTCTTGCCGAAGAAGTCCAGCTCCCAGCTGCCGGTCAGGCGCGCCGTCTCTACGCCGATGGTGGCGCCGGCCACGCCCGGCGGGTACAGACCGTTGGCGCTGTAGCGCTGGCGCGAGGCGTCCAGGCCGGCGTCCAGGCGCGGGCCTTGGGTGGCCTGTGCCTGATCGGCAAAGGCCTGGGCGCGTGCGACGCGCGCGCCCGCCTGGGCCAGGCCCGGGTTGCCGGCCAGGGCCTGATCCATGAGTGCGTCGAGCTGTGCATCGCCAAAGCCGCGCCACCAGTCCTGCGGTGCTTCAAACGACGCCCCCGCCTGCAGGCCTGTTGCCCTGGCGTCCCGCAGTTGCGCCCGGGGCGCTATGCCCGACATGTCGGCACAGCCGCTCAGCGTGGCCAGCGCCAGCAGGGCCGAGGCCAGGAAGACGCCGGTTGGCGGCTGGGGGCTCGGGGGGGAATGGGGGTTCTTCATGGTGTGGTTCTGGTCAGCGCCGTTCGGCCAGGTGGCGCGTATTGGCGTAGATGCGTGCCAGGTAGCTGCGCAGCCGCGCTTCTTCCTGGGCGCTGAAGCCCTGCAGGAGCTGTTGCTGCAGCTCGGCCAGGATCATGGGCAGCTGCTCGGCTGCGGCTCGACCCTCGGGCGTGAGGGCGATCTGCACCGCGCGCCGGTCCTGCTCGGAGCGCTCGCGCCGGCACAGGCCCTTGGCCTGCAGGCGGTCGATCAGCCGCGTGAGGCCGCCCGCGTCCATGTGGCAGTCGCGTGCCAGTGCGGCGGCCGTGTCGGGCGCGCCCAGCAGCAGGCGCAGCAGGGGCTTCCATTGCGCGTCGGTCAAGCCCAGGGGCTCCATGCGGCGGTCGATCTCGCCACCCAGCAGCAGGCTGATGCGCCGCATCTGAAAACCTATGCTGCGCTCCACATCGAACGGTGGCGGCTGCACCGGGTCGGCGTGCGCAAGGGGATCGGAATGCATGGGGTCGAATGATTATTGACTGGTCAATAATTGTCAAGTCAATTCATTGAGCACGCCTTGCCACGGTGCTTGCCGGAGCGGGTCAGCCCTGGCCGGTGCGTGCCAGGTAGCGCTTGCGCCAGAACAGCGCCACCAGGGTGGTGGTGATGCCGCCCATGGCGCCCATGGCCCACCAGAAGCCGTCCTGCTGGTGTACCAGGGGGATGAATTCGAAGTTCATGCCGAAGATGCCGGCGATCAGGTTCAGCGGCAGAAAGATGGCGGTGATCACCGTCAGGATGCGCATGATGTCGTTGGTGCGGTTGCTCTGCACCGAAAAATGCATCTGCACCGCGGTCTCGGTGCTGTGTTCCAGGCGCCGCACATGGTTGACCACGCGCTCGATATGCTCGAGCACGTCGCGGCTTCGCACCTTGAGAAGGTCCAGTTCGCGCAGCGCGGCGTCGCCTTCCGGCGTGGCCCAGCCCTCCAGCGCATCGAGCCAGGCGCGCACGGCGGTGCGCTGGTCTTCACAGATCTCGTCGAGCTGGTGCAGCGTCAGGCGCGCGTCCAGCAGCGCGCCCCAATTGGCGAAGCGCGTGCGCGGGCGCAGCAGCTCGGTCTGCCAGTGATCGAGCTGGCGCGAGAGTTCGCGGCGCAGGTCCAGGTAGTTGTCCACGATATGGTTGACCACGCGCAGCATCAGGTCAGCGGGGCTCGCGGGCATGCGGTTGCCGGCCATGGGGACCAGCAGGCGGGCGGCGTAGGCATCGCGCACGCCGCAATCCTCGGGGTGTACCGACAGCAGCACCTGGTCGAACACGGCAAAACCGACGGGGCTGGTGTCTATGCGGCGCAGCACGGGCGGGCCGCCGCGCGAGTTGCCGGCCAGGGGCGCAGCGGCCTGGGCCTGGGCCTGCGCCTGGGCCAGGCGGCGCACCACCAGCAGGTCGTATTGCGCCGTGTAGTCGTAGTGCGAAGGCAGTTGGGCGTTGAGCAGGTCGGACACATGCAGGTCCACCAGCTGCTGGCCGGTCAGTGCCTGCAGCGCGGCCTGCAGGCGGGCCAATTCGTCGCCGAAGGCCGCGCGTGTGCAGGCGATCCAGTAGAAGCCCTGGGTGGGCGAGGCACCGGCCGGCGCGTTGGGCAACTGGTCCAGTTCCTGGACGCCGGTGCCGGGTCGTAGGTGAAAGACGCGGATCGGTCTGACTGAGGTTTCCGTCAAATCGGCCTCCAACGCTTGTGGGGTGGGTGCGGGCAGCTCTTATTTCGGGAGCTTGCGAGCGGCGTCCAGGGCGAAGTAGGTCAAGATGCCGTCGGCGCCCGCGCGCTTGAAGGCGAGCAGCGCCTCCATCATCACCTTGTCGTGGTCCAGCCAGCCGTTCTGCGCGGCGGCCTTGAGCATGGCGTATTCGCCCGAGACCTGGTAGGCGAAGGTCGGCACCTTGAACTCGTCCTTGACGCGGCGCAGCACGTCGAGGTACGGCATGCCGGGCTTGACCATGACCATGTCGGCGCCCTCGGCCAGGTCCAGCGCCACCTCGCGCAGGGCCTCGTCGGTGTTGGCCGGGTCCATCTGGTAGACGTCCTTGTTGCTCACGCCGAGGTTGGCGCTCGAGCCCACGGCGTCGCGGAACGGCCCGTAGAAGGCGCTCGCGTACTTGGCGCTGTAGGCCATGATGCGTGTGTGGATCAGGCCATGAGCCTCGAGCGCGTCGCGCACCGCGCCGATGCGCCCGTCCATCATGTCGCTGGGCGCGACCATGTCCACGCCGGCCTGGGCATGGGTGAGGGCCTGGCCGACGAGGATCTCCACCGTCTCGTCGTTCAGGATGTAGCCCGTGTCGTCGAGCACGCCGTCCTGGCCGTGGCTGGTGTAGGGGTCGAGCGCCACGTCGGTCATCACGCCGAGGTTGGGAAATTCTTTTTTCAGCGCCCGCACCACGCGCGGGATCAGGCCCTCGGGATTGAGCGCCTCGCGGCCGTCGGGCGTCTTCTGGCCGGCCTCGATGGAGGGAAACAGTGCCAGGTAGGGGATGCCCAGGCGCACGCATTCCTCGGCCACTCTCAAGAGCAGGTCGAGCGACAGGCGCTCGACGCCGGGCATGGAGGGCACGGGCACGCGCAGTTGCGAGCCCTCGTGCACGAACACGGGGTAGATGAAGTCGTGCGGCGTCAGCACGGTCTCGCGCACCAGGTTGCGCGTGAAGGCGTCGCGGCGCAGCCGGCGCGGGCGGTTCGCGGGGAAAGGGGTGGGGCTGGATAGATGCATGGGCGTGATTGTCCGCCACATCGCCGCGCGCGCGGTGGTAGGCTGGGCGCCATGCCCGACCCGCAGACCTTCCTCACCACCATCGCGCAGGAGCAGGCGTGGAATCACCGGCAGATGCTGGAGCCCGTGACGCGGCCGCGCTTTCGGGTGTGGACCTATGGCGCGCCGGCCGTCGTGCTCGGATGCTCGCAGCGCAAGTTCGAGACGGGCGCCCGCGCTCGCCTGGCGCCCGAGGTCGATCTGCTGCTGCGCCCCTCGGGCGGCGGCGCGGTGCTGGTCGGTCCGTGGATGGTGAGCTGCTCGGTCGTGCTGCCGCTGTCCCACCCCTGGGTGCAGGGCCGCCTGCCCGACAGCTACCAGGGGCTGGGCCGCCTGCATGTGCAGGTGCTCGCGCAGTTCGGCGTGCCCTCCAGGGCCCTGCCACCGGCCGAGGTGGACGCCGCCAACGCGCTCACCGGCGCCACCGTGCCCTGGGCCTGCTATGGCAGCCTGGCACCCTGGGAGGTGGTGGACGATGGTGGCCGCAAGCTCGTCGGCCTGGCCCAGCGGCGCCAGCGCACGGGCGTGCTGCTCGTGGCCGGTACCCTGGTCACGCCGCCCGACTGGGCGCTGCTGTGTCAGGCGCTGGAGCAGCCGGGCGACGAGGTCGCGATGCACCGGCGCACGGTGTCCTGCGACCAGCTTGGCGCGCAGTCGCCCGATGCGCCGCAGCTGGCGCAGGCGTTGCAGGCGGCGCTGGCGCGGGCGCTGGCTGCCTGAGCCGGCTTGCGTGCGCGGCGCGCGAGTGCTAGATTGCGCCCGGGTGACCCCGGTCGCCCCCCGCTTCACCTCCCTGAGCGGGGCCCGGTGGCGTCGATCGCCGCGGGGCTTTCCCCGCCCGGCCTCGTCCGGGCCTCTTTTTTTGTAGCGTGCCGCGTACACTGCGCCGATGCTCTGGGTCAAGTCCTTTCATATCGTCTTCATTGCCAGCTGGTTCGCCGGCCTGTTCTACCTGCCGCGCATCTTCGTCAACCTGGCCATGGTGGCGCCGGGCTCGGTGGCCGAGCGCGAGCGCCTGCTGCTCATGGCGAGGAAGCTCCTGCGCTTCACCACGCTGCTGGCCGTGCCCGCGATCGGGCTGGGCCTGTGGCTGTGGCTGGGCTATGGCATTGGCAGAGGGCCGGGCAACGGCTGGCTGCATGCCAAGCTCGCCGTGGTGACGCTGGTGGTGATCTACCACTGGGCCTGTGCGCGGCTCCTGGGGCGGCTCGCGGCCAATACCGACCAGCACAGCCACAAGTGGTTTCGCTGGTTCAATGAGCTGCCCGTGCTGATGCTCATCGCCGCCGTTGTGCTGGTGGTCGTCAAGCCGTTCTGATGGCGGCGGCAACGCCATGCACAAGACATCGGCCTGGCCCCTGGCGCTCATTTATGTGGCGTTGATCGTCTTTGCCAGCCTGTTTCCGTTCGAGGGCTGGCGCGCGCAGGGCATCTCGCCCTGGGTGTTCTTCACGGCACCCATGCCGCCGCCGTATTGGACCTGGTTCGATGTCGGCCTGAACCTGGCCGGCTACGCGCCGCTCGGCTTCCTGCTGGCGCTGGCCCTGCTGCGCACCGGTTGGCCGCGCGCCGCCGTACCCGTGGCAGCGCTGGCGGGGGCGCTGCTGTCGCTGTCCATGGAGACGCTGCAGATCTATCTGCCGCGGCGCGTGCCGTCCAACATGGACCTGGCCCTCAATGCCTCAGGTGCTTTGGCGGGTGCGCTGGCGGCGGCGCTGCTGGAGCGCCTGGGCGCGATCGCGCGTTGGAGCCGTTTTCGCGAAAGCTGGTTCGTGCCGCAGGCGCGCGGTGCCTTGGTGCTGCTGGCGCTGTGGCCCTGGGCGCTGCTGTTTCCGGCGGCCCTGCCCTTTGGCCTGGGGCAGGTCTGGGACCGGCTGGAGGTGGCGCTGACCGATGTGCTGGGAGACACGCCCTTCATCGACTGGCTGCCCGTGCGGGAGCCGGTTCTGGAGCCGCTTTCGCCCGGCGGCGAGCTGCTGGCCGTGGCGCTGGGCCTGCTGATCCCCTGCCTGCTGGGCTACTGCATCATGCGCAACCTTGGACGGCGCGTGGCGTTCGCCATGGCCGTGGCGGCGGTCGGCGTGGCGGTGACGGCGCTGTCGGCGCTGCTCAGCTACGGTCCGGCCCATGCCTGGGAGTGGCTGACTCCGGCGACGCGCGCCGGCCTGCTTGTGGGACTGGGCGCGGCGCTGGCGCTGGTCGCGCTGCCGCGGCGCGCCGCGGCAGCCTTGCTGCTGCTGGCGCTGATGCTGCACCTGAACCTGCTCAACGAGGCGCCCGCCGGCGCCTACTTTGCCCAGACCCTGCAGGCCTGGGAGCAGGGGCGCTTCATCCGCTTCTACGGCCTGGGGCAGTGGCTGGGCTGGCTCTGGCCCTACGCCGCGCTGCTGTATGTGTTGTTGCGCGTGTCGCGGCGCGACGCGCAAACCTAAAATCGGGCCCATGAGCGATACCACCGTCCCGTACTTTCAGCGCCACATCTTCTTTTGTTTGAACGAACGCCAAACTGGCGAGAACTGTTGTGCCCAGCACGGTGCGCAGCAGGCCTTCGAGCGCTGCAAGATGCTGGTCAAGCAGCAGGGCCTGGCCGGCCCCGGCAAGGTGCGCGTGAACAAGGCCGGCTGCATGGACCGCTGCGCGGCCGGTCCGGTGGCCGTGGTCTACCCCGAAGGTGTCTGGTACAGCTATGTGGACGGGGCCGACATCGACGAGATCGTCGAGTCGCACCTCAAGAACGGCGTGGTGGTCGAGCGCCTGCGCACGCCGCCGGAACTTGGCCGCTGATCGGCACTCTCTACCCTGGTATATGCAGTGCTTTTTGGTTGCGACGCTTTCGCGAGAATCGTCGGCAGCCCCTGATTGGATAGCAACGTGAATGCCCAAACCGAACGCCTGAACCTGACGGGCGCGGCCGGCGCGATCGAGGCCGTGCGCGACGCCGCGGCCGAGGGCGTGCCCGCGCGCGGCGTGGCTGTGATCGCCCACCCGCATCCGTTGTTCGGCGGCACCATGGACAACAAGGTGGTGCAGACCCTGGCGCGTGCCTTCGTGGCCAGCGGGTTTGCCGCCGTGCGCTTCAACTTCCGCGGCGTGGGCGGCTCGGCCGGCGCACACGATGCGGGCGCGGGCGAACTCGACGACCTGCTGGCCGTGGTGCGCCAGGTGGCGCCTGAGGGGCCCATCGCCCTGGCCGGTTTTTCCTTCGGTGCCTTCGTGACCAGCCATGCGATCGCGCGGTGTTGGGGCGAGGGCCGGGTGCAGAGCGCCGTGCTCGTGGGCACGGCCACCAGCCGCTTCACGGTGGCGCCGCTGCCACCCGAGGCCCATCTGCGCAGCCTGGTCGTGCATGGCGAGCATGACGAGACCGTGCCGCTGGCCGCGGTCATGGACTGGGCTCGGCCCCAGACACTGCCGGTTACGGTTGTGCCCGGAGGGGGGCATTTCTTTCACGGACAATTGCCCCTGCTCAAGGGGCTGGTCATGCGCCACCTACAGTCCACGCCTTGATTGAGCGTCGCGCCGCGCCCGGCGCATCTGTTGTTCGACGGCCCGTGGGCCGGTTTGTTTTTTCTGTTTCCAGACTGCCCGTTTCACCATGAAATCCCTCCTGTCCTCCCTGCGCTCCCTGGCCTGTGCCGCCCTGATGGCGCCCGCCATCCTCTGGGCCCAGGCGCCCCAGCCCCCCGAGATCGCCGCGCGCAACTATCTGCTGGTGGATGTGACGGCCGGCCAGGTGCTGGCCGCCAAGGATATCGACGCGCCCGTGGAGCAGGCGTCGCTCACCAAGCTCATGACCGGATACCTGGTGTTCGACGCCTTGCGTGCCAAGAAGATCACGCTGGAGCAAAAGCTGCCCGTGAGCGAGCGCGCCTGGAAGATGCCGGGCTCGCGCATGTTCATCGACCCCAAGATGCAGGTGCCGGTCGACGACCTGCTCAAGGGCATGATCGTGCAGTCGGGCAACGACGCCACCATGGCCCTGGCCGAGGGCGTGGGCGGCACGGCGGAGAACTTCGTGCGCCTCATGAACGAGCAGGCCAAGGCGCTGGGCATGAAGAACACCGCCTACAAGAACCCCGAAGGGCTGACCGAACCCGGCCACACCACCACGGCGCGCGACCTGGCGACGCTGGCCACGCGCCTGATGCAGGACTTTCCACAGTACATGCATTACTACTCCACCAAGCAGTACCGCTACGAGGGCACGCCGGCATCCAACAGCCACAACCGCAATTCGCTGCTGTTCCGCGACCCCACGGTGGACGGCCTGAAGACCGGTCACACGGCCGCAGCCGGCTACTGCCTGGTGGCCACGTCCAAGCGTGACTTCCCCAACGTGGGCCAGCGCCGCCTGCTGTCCATCGTGCTTGGTGCCTCCAGTGAAAACTCCCGCGCCAATGAAAGCCAGAAGCTGCTCAACTGGGGTTACACGGCGTTTGATGCCGTCAAGCTGTTCGACGCCGGCCAGGCCGCCGCAACGCCGGCCGTCTGGAAGGGCTCGCAGAACACGCTCAAGATCGGCCGCCCCGAGGCCATCGTCGTCACCGTACCCGCGGGCAGCGCCGGCAAGCTGAGCACCGACATCGTGCGCCAGGACCCGCTCATCGCGCCGTTCACCAAGGGTCAGTCCGTCGGCACGCTCAAGGTCAAGCTCGGCGACCAGCAGGTGGCCGAGGTGCCCCTGGTGGCACTGGAAGATGTGGGCCAGGCCGGCATCTTCGGCCGCGCCTGGGACGCCATCCGCCTGTGGATTAAGTGAGCGGGCGCTGCATCTTGGCATGGCGCTTGCCTCTATCGCATCAAGCTGATACATTAGAAGGCTTTTCGGAATTTCCGAAGGGATTCACGTTTTCGCTTTTCATTCACGTTTAGGGACGTATTAATGCCAACCATTAACCAACTCGTGCGTCAGGGCCGCACGGTCGAAGTTGTCAAATCCAAAAGCCCTGCCATGGAAAACTGCCCCCAGCGCCGTGGCGTGTGCACCCGCGTGTACACCACGACGCCGAAGAAGCCTAACTCCGCTCTGCGCAAGGTTGCCAAGGTGCGCCTGACCAACGGCTTCGAGGTCATCTCCTACATCGGCGGTGAAGGCCACAACCTGCAGGAGCACAGCGTGGTGCTGGTGCGCGGCGGCCGGGTCAAGGACTTGCCCGGTGTGCGTTACCACATCGTGCGCGGTTCGCTTGACCTGCAAGGCGTCAAGGACCGCAAGCAGGCCCGCTCCAAGTACGGTGCCAAGAAGCCGAAGGCCAAGTAATCCGGCTTTTGCAAATTTTCGGTGCTGTGTTGCCCGCGTGGCGCGGAAGATGCAGCGAAGTGACCCTCACGCAAAATGGTTTGCGCGGGTCGAGTAAGTGGGAGTCCCCATGGCTCTCGCGGTGCCAGAAACGGTGCCAACTGAAGCAAAGATAGAGGTGAAAAATGCCACGTCGTCGCGAAGTCCCCAAACGTGAAATCCTGCCGGATCCCAAGTTCGGCAATGTAGAGCTGTCCAAATTCATGAACGTGATCATGGAAGGCGGCAAGAAGGCAGTTGCAGAGCGCATCATCTATGGCGCCCTGGAGCTGATCGAGAAGAAGCAACCCGAGAAGGACGCCCTGGAGGTGTTCGTCACGGCCATCAACAACGTCAAGCCCATGGTGGAAGTGAAGTCCCGCCGCGTGGGTGGCGCCAACTACCAGGTGCCCGTGGAAGTGCGCCCCGTGCGCCGTCTGGCGCTGTCGATGCGCTGGATCAAGGAAGCCGCGCGCAAGCGCAGCGAGAAGTCCATGGCCCAGCGCCTGGCCAACGAGCTGATGGAAGCCACGGAAGGCCGTGGCGGCGCGATGAAGCGCCGTGACGAAGTGCACCGCATGGCCGAAGCCAACAAGGCCTTCAGCCACTTCCGCTTCTAATCCTCGCATTCCCTCGAAGGTCGGGAGCCCGCTCGTCACCCTTTTGACGACCGGGCTCTTGGCCGTTAACGAAAGACCATCACCATGGCACGCAAAACCCCCATCGAGCGTTACCGCAACATCGGTATCTCGGCCCACATCGACGCCGGCAAGACCACCACCACCGAGCGTATCCTGTTCTATACCGGCGTGACCCACAAGCTGGGCGAGGTGCACGACGGCGCTGCCACCACCGACTGGATGGAGCAGGAGCAGGAGCGCGGCATCACGATCACGTCGGCTGCCGTGACCTGCTTTTGGAAGGGCATGGACATGTCCTACCCCGAGCACCGCTTCAACATCATCGACACCCCCGGCCACGTGGACTTCACCATCGAGGTGGAGCGCTCCATGCGCGTGCTCGACGGCGCCTGCATGGTGTATTGCGCCGTGGGCGGCGTGCAGCCGCAGTCGGAAACCGTCTGGCGCCAGGCCAACAAGTACAAGGTGCCGCGCCTGGCCTTCGTCAACAAGATGGACCGCACCGGCGCCAACTTCTTCAAGGTCTACGACCAGATGCGCCTGCGCCTGAAGGCCAACCCCGTGCCGGTGGTGATCCCCATCGGTGCCGAGGACAACTTCAAGGGTGTGGTGGATCTCGTCAAGATGAAGGCCATCATCTGGGACGAGGCTTCCCAGGGCATGAAGTTCGAGTTCCAGGACATTCCCGCCGAACTGGCCGCTGACGCCCAGAAGTGGCGCGAGAACATGGTCGAGGCCGCCGCCGAAGCCAGCGAAGAGCTGATGAACAAGTACCTCGAAGAGGGCGACCTCACCGAGGAAGAAGTCAAGCTCGGCCTGCGCACGCGTACCATCGCCACCGAAATCCAGCCCATGCTGTGCGGCACGGCCTTCAAGAACAAGGGTGTGCAGCGCATGCTGGACGCGGTGATCGACTACCTGCCTTCGCCGGTGGACATCCCCGACGTGACGGGAACGGACCCGGAAGACCACGACAAGCATCTGTCGCGCAAGGCCGACGACGGCGAGAAGTTCTCCGCCCTGGCGTTCAAGCTCATGACCGACCCCTTCGTCGGCCAGTTGACATTCGTGCGTGTGTATTCCGGCGTGCTCTCCAAGGGCGACACCGTGTACAACTCGGTCAAGGGCAAGAAGGAGCGTATCGGCCGTATTGTGCAGATGCACGCCAACGAGCGTATCGAAGTGGACGAGATCCGCGCCGGCGACATCGCCGCCTGCGTGGGCCTGAAGGACGTCACCACCGGCGAAACGCTGTGCGATGTGGATACCCCCATCACGCTGGAGCGCATGGTCTTCCCCGAGCCCGTGATCGCGCAGGCCGTGGAGCCCAAGTCCAAGGCCGACCAGGAAAAGATGGGCATCGCCCTGTCGCGCCTTGCCTCCGAGGATCCGTCCTTCCGCGTGCGTTCCGACGAAGAATCGGGCCAGACCATCATCGCCGGCATGGGCGAGCTGCACCTGGAAATCATCGTTGACCGCATGAAGCGCGAGTTCAACGTCGAAGCCAACGTCGGCAAGCCCCAGGTGGCCTACCGCGAAACCATCCGCAACACCGTCAAGGATGTGGACGGCAAGTTCGTGCGCCAGTCCGGCGGTAAGGGCCAGTACGGTCACGTGGTGTTCCGCCTGGAGCCCAACGAGCCGGGCAAGGGCTTCGAGTTCCTGGACGAAATCAAGGGTGGCGTGGTGCCGCGCGAGTACATCCCCGCCGTGCAGAAGGGCGTGGAAGAGGCGCTGACTTCCGGCGTGCTGGCCGGCTACCCCGTGGTGGACGTCAAGGTGGCGCTGACCTTCGGTTCGTACCACGACGTGGACTCGTCCGAGCAGGCGTTCAAGATGGCCGCCATCTTCGGTTTCAAGGAAGCCGCGCGCAAGGCCAACCCCGTCATCCTCGAGCCCATGATGGCCGTGGAAGTCGAGACGCCCGAGGACTACGCCGGCACCGTGATGGGTGACCTGTCCAGCCGCCGCGGCATGGTGCAGGGCATGGACGACATGGTCGGCGGCGGCAAGGCCATCAAGGCCGAGGTGCCGCTGTCCGAAATGTTCGGCTACGCCACGCAGCTGCGCTCCATGACTCAGGGCCGCGCCACGTACACCATGGAGTTCAAGCATTACTCCGAGGCTCCGCGCAACGTGGCCGAGGCCATCATGGCCGCCCGCGCCAAGTAAACCTTAGGTGCCGGACCAAATTCGCGCAGCGAATTTGCCCGGGCACCTCTGGTTATGAAGGTGGCGGACCAGATCGCGCAGCGAATTTGCTCGGGCACCTCTTAATGGAAACAATTGGCCGCTAGTGCTTTTCTGTAAAGCGCGAGCAGCTCACTTAAAAATAGCAAGTTTCTTGCAATCTGCGACCCGGTGCCCTGCCGTTGCCCTGTGCGGCAGGATCAAGCAATCGGGTGCAGACGTTAAACCCTTACACAGGCATTGCTCTTTGGAGAGATTGAAATGGCAAAAGGTAAATTCGAACGTACCAAGCCCCACGTGAACGTGGGCACGATCGGTCACGTGGACCATGGCAAGACAACGCTGACGGCGGCCATCGCCACGGTGCTGGCCAAGAAGTTCGGCGGCGAAGCCAAGGGCTACGACCAGATCGACAACGCTCCGGAAGAAAAGGCGCGCGGCATCACCATCAACACCTCGCACGTCGAGTACGAGACGGCCAACCGCCACTACGCCCACGTGGACTGCCCCGGCCACGCCGACTACGTCAAGAACATGATCACCGGCGCCGCCCAGATGGACGGCGCCATCCTGGTGTGCTCGGCCGCCGACGGCCCCATGCCCCAGACCCGCGAGCACATCCTGCTGGCCCGCCAGGTGGGCGTGCCCTACATCATCGTGTTCCTGAACAAGTGCGACATGGTGGACGACGAAGAACTGCTCGAACTCGTCGAAATGGAAGTGCGCGAACTGCTGGACAAGTACGAATTCCCCGGCGACGACACCCCCATCATCCGCGGCTCGGCCAAGCTGGCCCTCGAAGGCGACCAGTCCGACAAGGGCGAGCCCGCCATCCTGCGCCTGGCTGAAGCGCTGGACACCTACATCCCCACGCCCGAGCGCGCCATCGACGGCGCCTTCCTGATGCCCGTGGAAGACGTGTTCTCCATCTCCGGCCGCGGCACCGTGGTGACGGGTCGCGTCGAGCGCGGCATCATCAAGGTCGGCGAAGAAATCGAAATCGTCGGCATCCGCGAGACGCAAAAGACCACCGTCACCGGCGTGGAAATGTTCCGCAAGCTCCTGGACCAGGGCCAGGCCGGCGACAACGTGGGCCTGCTGCTGCGCGGCACCAAGCGTGAAGACGTCGAGCGCGGCCAAGTGCTGTGCAAGCCCGGCTCCATCAAGCCCCACACCCACTTCACGGCCGAGGTGTACGTGCTCTCCAAGGACGAAGGCGGCCGCCACACTCCGTTCTTCAACAACTACCGTCCGCAGTTCTACTTCCGCACGACCGACGTCACGGGCTCCATCGAGCTGCCCGCCGACAAGGAAATGGTCATGCCCGGCGACAACGTGTCGATCACCGTCAAGCTGATCGCCCCCATCGCCATGGAAGAAGGCCTGCGCTTTGCCATCCGTGAAGGCGGCCGCACGGTGGGCGCCGGCGTCGTGGCCAAGATCATTGCCTAATCGACGCAAGCACAGCCAAGGAACATCATGTCCAAGCAAAAGATCCGTATCCGCCTCAAGGCCTTCGACTACAAGCTGATCGACCAGTCCGCTGCCGAGATCGTTGACACCGCCAAGCGCACCGGCGCCATTGTCAAGGGCCCCGTGCCCCTGCCCACGCGCATGAAGCGCTTTGACATCCTGCGCTCGCCGCACGTCAACAAGGCCAGCCGCGACCAGCTCGAAATTCGCACGCACCAGCGCCTGATGGACATCGTCGACCCCACCGACAAGACCGTGGACGCGCTCATGAAGCTCGACCTGCCGGCCGGCGTGGACGTCGAAATCAAGCTGCAGTAATCGCTGCGACACAGGGGCGCGGCCGTGAGCTCGCGCCTTTTCGTAACGCGGACTTGCCTGAAAGGGCGGTCCGCGTTATACTTTGCGGCTTCGCGTTTTTGCGCCCATGCTAATGAGTGCGATGCGCGGAGTTTTATCAACCTTCTTTCACGCACCCTGGATGGTCAGTTAGTGCAAACGCCTGGGCCAATTGCAGTCAAGGCGGTGGAAGTTTTGGAGAAAACCAATGAGTCTGAGCAACTCCCTCGGGTTGCTGGGCCGCAAGGTGGGCATGATGCGTCTGTTCACCGATGACGGGGACGCAGTGCCCGTCACGGTGGTGGATGTGTCCAACAACCGCGTGACCCAGGTCAAAACCCAAGAGAACGATGGCTACGTGGCCCTGCAGGTCACGTTCGGCGCGCGCAAAGCTTCGCGTGTGACCAAGCCAGAAGCCGGTCATCTCGCCAAGGCGGGTGTCGAGGCCGGTGAAATCATCCGCGAATTCCCGGTGACCGCAGAAGTCGCTGGCAAGTACGCCGCCGGTGCCGCCGTGCCTGTGGCCGATGTGTTCGCCGTGGGTCAGAAGGTGGACGTGCAGGGCACCTCCATCGGTAAGGGCTACGCCGGCACCATCAAGCGCCACAACTTCAGCTCGCAGCGCGCCTCGCACGGTAACAGCCGCTCGCACAATGTTCCTGGCTCCATCGGTATGGCGCAGGATCCGGGCCGCGTGTTCCCTGGCAAGAAGATGACCGGTCACCTCGGCGACGTCACGGTGACAACGCAAAACCTCGACGTGGTTCGCATCGACGAAGCACGCCAACTGCTCTTGATCAAGGGCGCTGTTCCGGGCTCCAAGGGTGGGTTCGTGATGGTGCGTCCGGCCGTCAAGGCCAAAGCTTCCAAAGGAGCGAACTAATGCAGCTCGAACTCCTGAATGAGCAGGGCCAGGCCGCATCCAAGGTGGATGTGCCCGAGACCGTGTTCGATCGCCAGTACAACGAAGACCTGATCCACCAGATCGTCGTCGCCTACAAGGCCAATGCCCGCCAGGGCACGCGCGCCCAGAAGGACCGCGAGCAGGTGCGTCACTCGACCAAGAAGCCCTTCAAGCAGAAGGGCACCGGCAACGCACGTGCCGGTATGACCTCCTCGCCGCTGTGGCGTGGGGGCGGTCGCATCTTCCCGAATCTGCCCGAAGAAAACTTCACGCAGAAGATCAACAAGAAGATGTACCGCGCCGGCATGGCGTCCATCCTGTCGCAGCTGGCCCGTGAAGGCCGCCTGGCCGTGGTGGATTCGCTGAAGCTGGAAAGCCCCAAGACCAAGGTGCTGGCCGACAAGTTCAAGGCCATGAACCTGCAATCGGTGATGGTGATTGCCGATGAGGTCGATGAAAACCTGTACCTCGCCTCGCGCAATCTGAAGAACGTGTTCATCGTCGAACCGCGTTACGCAGACCCCGTGTCGCTGGTGCACTTCAAGAAAGTGCTCGTCACCAAGGGCGCGATCGACAAACTCAAGGAGATGTTCGCATGAGCACGCTCAAGTTTGACGAAGGTCGTCTGATGCAGGTGTTGGTCGCTCCCATCGTGTCCGAGAAGGCCACCATGGTTGCCGAGAAGTCCAACGCCGTGACGTTCAAGGTGCTGCAGAACGCAACCAAGCCCGAAATCAAGGCCGCCGTGGAACTGATGTTCAAGGTCGAGGTCAAGGGCGTTTCTGTGGTGAACACCAAAGGCAAGACCAAGCGCTTTGGCAAGACCATGGGCCGCCGCGACAACGTGCGCAAGGCCTATGTGCTGCTCAAGGAAGGTCAAGAGCTGAACCTGTCCGGGGAGGCTGCTTAATCATGGCTGTTATCAAGCTCAAACCCACGACTCCCGGCCAACGCGGCACGGTGAAGATCTCGCGTGACCACCTGCACAAGGGTGAGGCGTTCGCTCCCCTGCTGGAACCCCAGTTCCAGAAGGCCGGACGCAACAACAACGGTCACATCACCACGCGCCACAAGGGCGGTGGCCACAAGCACCACTATCGCGTGGTGGACTTCCGTCGCAACAAGGACGCCATCCCCGCCAAGGTGGAGCGCATTGAGTACGACCCGAACCGCACGGCCCACATCGCCCTGGTGTGCTATGCCGACGGCGAGCGTCGCTACATCATCGCCCCGCGCAACCTGGAAGTGGGTAGCTCGATCCTGAGCGGCTCCGAGGCTCCGATCCGCGTTGGCAACACGCTGCCGATCCGCAATATCCCGGTGGGTTCGACCATCCACTGCATCGAGCTCAAGCCCGGTGCCGGTGCCCAGATCGCCCGTTCCGCTGGCACGTCGGCCACGCTGCTGGCGCGCGAAGGCGTGTACGCCCAGGTGCGTATGCGTTCGGGCGAAGTGCGCAAGATCCATATCGAATGCCGCGCCACCATCGGTGAAGTGGCCAACGAAGAGCACAGCCTGCGCCAACTGGGCAAGGCCGGTGTCAAGCGCTGGATGGGTATCCGCCCGACCGTGCGCGGCGTTGCCATGAACCCGATCGACCACCCGCATGGTGGTGGTGAAGGCCGTACCGGCGAAGGTCGCCACGCAGTTGACCCATGGGGCAATCTGACGAAGGGCTACCGCACCCGTAACAACAAGCGCACGCAGACCATGATCGTGTCGCGTCGCAAGAAGTAAGAGGTAGCAAATGACTCGTTCTCTCAAAAAGGGTCCGTTTGTTGACCATCACTTGCTGGCCAAGGTCGAGAAGGCCATCGCCACCAAGGACAAGAAGCCAGTCAAGACCTGGTCGCGTCGCTCCATGGTTCTGCCCGAGTTCATCGGCCTGACCATTGCCGTGCACAACGGCAAGCAGCACGTACCGGTTTATGTCACCGACCAGATGGTGGGCCACAAGCTGGGCGAATTCGCCCTGACGCGCACCTTCAAGGGTCACCCCGCGGACAAAAAAGTCCAGAAGAAGTAAGGAACGACCATGTCTGAAACACGTGCAGTCCTCCGGGGCGTCCGTTTGTCGGTGGACAAGGGTCGCCTGGTTGCTGATCTGATCCGCGGCAAGAAGGTGGATCAGGCTCTGAACATCCTGGCTTTCACGCAGAAAAAAGCTGCCGTGAT
>JAFECU010000264.1 GCA_018242005.1 Pseudomonadota bacterium
ACTTGAGCCTTACTGGAACGCCACTTCGGCAAAGCTGCGCAGCTTGCGGCTGTGCAGGCGCTGTACGCCGCCCGCGCGCAGGATGTCGATGGCGCGCATGCCTATGCGCAGGTGCTGGTCCACGCGCTCGCGGTAGAAATGGTTGGCCATGCCGGGCAGCTTGATCTCGCCGTGCAGCGGCTTGTCGCTCACGCACAGGAGCGTGCCGTAGGGAACGCGGAAGCGAAATCCGTTGGCGGCGATCGTGGCGCTTTCCATGTCCAGCGCCACGGCGCGGCTTTGCGAGAAGCGCCGCTGGGGTAGGTTGTCGGGCAGCAGCTCCCAGTTGCGGTTGTCGGTGCTGGCCACGGTGCCGGTGCGCATGATGCCCTTGAGGTCGCTGCCGGTCATTTCGGTCACGTCGGCCACGGCCTGCTGCAGCGCCACCTGGATCTCGGCCAGCGCGGGCACGGGTACCCACAGCGGCAGCTCGGCGTCGAGCACATGGTCCTCGCGCACATAGGCATGGGCCAGCACGTAGTCGCCCAGCTGCTGGCTGTTTCTGAGGCCGGCGCAGTGGCCCAGCATCATCCAGGCGTGGGGGCGCAGCACGGCGATATGGTCGGTGATGGTCTTGGCGTTGGCCGGGCCGACGCCGATGTTGACCATGGTGATGCCGCTGTTGTCCGCGCGCACCAGGTGGTAGGCCGGCATCTGCGGCAGGCGCGGCGGGGGCGACCCCAGCTCGTCGCCGGGCTCGGCGGCCAGCCCCGCGCGGCGCGTCACCACGTTGCCGGGCTCGATGAAGGCGATGTATTCGCTGTCGGGCCTGGCCATTTCGGCATGGCCCAGGCGCACGAATTCGTCGATGTAGAACTGGTAGTTGGTGAACAGCACGAAGTTCTGGAACCACTCGGGCAGCGTGCCCGTGTAGTGGCGCAGGCGGTGCAGCGAGTAGTCCACGCGCGGGGCGGTGAACAGCGACAGGGGCTGGGCCTCGCCGGGGCGCGGGGCCCAGGTGCCGTTGGCGATGCCGTCGTCCATGGCGGCCAGGTCGGGCAGGTCGAACAGGTCGCGCATCAGCATGCGCCGCTCGGCGCCGAGCTGGCCCTCCACATAGTCATGCTCGGCGAACGAGAAGTGGATGGGAATGGGTTGGCCGCTCAGGCCCACCTCCAGCTCCACGCCATGGCTGGCGAGCAGCAACCGAAACTGTTCGGCGTAGTAGCCGGCAAACAGGTCGGGCCGCGTGAGCGTGGTTTCGTACACGCCCGGCCCCTCGATGAAGCCATAGGCCAGCTGCGTGGCGGCGCGCGCCACGCTGGTGATGTGTACGCGCACATAGGGGTAGCAGGCGCGCACATGGCTGGTGGGCGTCTCTCCGGCCACGAAGCGCTGCATGGCGTCGCGCAGGTGGTCGATCTGCTGCTGGTAGATGCGCTGCACCTGTGCCAGGGCGGCGGCGGGGTCGGCGTGGAAGCTGGGGGCGGTGATGAGGGCGTGAGAGGAAGCCATGGGCGTATTGTCCATGGCGCGCCGTCATGCGGCCGTCATGGAGCCTGCATCCGCAGCCATTCGTGCGCGTGCTGCGCATCCATGGGGCGCGCAATGCCAAAGCCCTGGGCCAGTTCGCAGCCCAGACGCTCGAGCAGCGCGAACTGCTCGGCGGTCTGCACGCCCTCGGCCACGGATTGCAGTTGCAGGCTGCGTGCCAGCTGGACGATGGCGGTGACGATGGCCACGTTGTCGCCGTCGTTCGGGGTGTCGTTGACGAAGGACCGGTCCACCTTGAGCTTGTCCAGCGGGTAGCGCTTGAGGTAGGTGAGCGAGGAGTAGCCCGTGCCAAAGTCGTCCACCGTGACGGCCACGCCCATGTCGCGCAGCGCCTGCAGCGTGGCGCGCGTGTGCTCGGCATGCTGCATCAGCGTGGTCTCGGTGATCTCGACCTCCAGGTACTGCGGCGCCAGGCCGGTCTCGTGCAGCACGCGGGCCACTTCTCCGGCCACGTCGCGCTGGCGAAACTCCATGGCCGACAGGTTCACGGCCACGGGCACCATGGCCAGTCCTTCGTCCTGCCAGGCCTTGAGCTGGCGGCAGGCCTCGCGCAGCACCCAGCGGCCTATGGGCGAGATCAGCCCGCGCGACTCGGCCAGCGGGATGAATTCGTCGGGCCCGACCAGGCCGCGCTGCGGGTGGCGCCAGCGCACCAGTGCCTCGAAGCCCATCAGGCGTCCCGACGCGAGCTGCACCTGGGGCTGGTAGTGCAGCTCCAGCGCCTCCTGGAACACCGCCTCGCGCAGCAGGTGCTCCTGTTGCAGCACCTCCGCGGGCTGGCCCTCCATGTCCGGCGTGTAGAACAGGCGGGTGCCGCGCCCGCCCTCCTTGGCCTGCTGCATGGCGGCGTCGGCGCGGCGCAGCAGTTCGTCGGGGCCGAAGCCGTCGTCCGGGAAGATGCTGATGCCTATGGAGGGCGACACCGACAGCCGTGTGCCGTCTATGAGGTATGCGGCCTGCATGCGCTCGATCAGCGTGTCGGCCAGGGCGGCTACGGCGGCGCGGCCGCGCCGCTTGCTGAGCAGCACCACGAACTGGTCGCCGCCCACGCGCGCCACGAAGTCCGTGGCTCTCACGCTGTCCTGCAGGCGCCGGGCTGTCTCGCACAGCAGCTGGTCGCCGGCCTCGTGGCCCAGCGATTCGTTGATCGTCTTGAAGTGATCGAGGTCGATGAACAGCAGGGCGGCCTGGGCCCGTCTCTGCCCGCCGCTGGTCCACTGCGCCAGCTTGAGCATGAGATGGCTGCGGTTGGGCAGCTGGGTCAGCGGGTCATGCATGGCCAGGAAGCGCGCGCGTTCCTGGGCCTTTCTGCGCGCCGTGATGTCGCGCACCACCACCACGCGGTACTCGTCCCGCGCATAGGGCATGGTCTTGCCCACGGCCTCGACGGGGATGGTGTGGCCGTCCTTGTGGCGTATGGCCAGCTCATAGGGGTACTCGCGGCCGCGGCGCGTGTATTCCTGCGCCAGGGCGCGGTACTCGGGCAGGATGAAGTCGAAGATCGAGAGCCCCACGGCCTCGGCCAGCGAGTAGCCGGTCATGCGCAGCAGGGAGTCGTTGGCATCGACGATGCAGCCGTCGCGGTGAAAGGCCAGGCCCTCTTCGGTGGCCTCGGCAAACTTGCGCATGCGCTCCTCGCTCTGGCGCACGGCCTGCTCGGCCGCCTGGCGCTCGCTGATGTCGTTGATCAGCACCAGCATTCCCAGCGTGGCCGCAATGCCGGTGCGGGTGTCGAGTTCGGGCCGCAGGCTGAACTCCAGAACGCGCGCGCGTCCGTCGGCCCCGGGAAGCTCGCAGACATGCTGCACGGTCTCGCCCGCCAGCGCGCGTTGCACGGCGGGCTGGATCTGCTGCCAGGTCGGCGCGTCCAGGGTGTCCTGTGCGCTCGCACCCATAAGAGCGTCCACCGTCCGTCCCATGAAGGCCGCAAAGCGCTGGTTGGCGAAGCTGCAGCGCAGGCCCGGGCATTCGTAGTACGCCAGCATGACCGGCACGGCACCCGCCACCAGCCGCAACAGCGTGGCGCTGGCGTGCGAACCCGTTGCGGATGGGACGGGGTCGGAGGCAGTCGGTGCTGGCATGGGGTTGGCCGAAGGGTGTGCAGGCTTATAGCGCATTGCCGGCGGTTTGGCGAGGCCGGTGGCGCAGTCCGGCCGGATCGTCTGACTCAGGGCAGGATAATTCCTGCCATGCCAACTGCCGCTGCCAGATCCCCGCAAGTTCCCGCCTGGATGACGCCCCACAACCTGCTGCGCGCCTCGGTGGGCGTGGCGGTGCTGACCATCGTCCTCAAGACCCTGGCCTGGTGGGTCAGTGGCTCGGTGGGCCTGCTGTCGGATGCGCTGGAGTCATTCGTCAACCTGGCCGGCGCCATGTTCGCCCTGGCCATGGTCACGGTGGCGCAGCGCCCGCCCGACGCCGAACACCCCTATGGCCACCACAAGGCGGAATATTTCTCCAGCGGGTTCGAGGGCATCCTCATCGTCGGCGCCAGCGCCGCCATCCTGTGGGCCGCGGCGCTGCGCTTCGTGCATCCACAGGCGGTGGAGCAGCTGGGCTGGGGCCTGGGCCTGTCCATCGTCAGCACCGCCTGCAACGGCGCCCTGGCCTGGGCCATGCTCCGCTCGGCGCGCGCCTACCGCTCTGTGGCGCTGGTGGGGGATGCGCGCCACTTGATCACCGATGTCTGGACCTCGGTGGGCGTGGTCGTGGGCTTGCTGGCCGCGCGCGCCACGGGCTGGCTGTGGCTCGATCCGCTGGTGGCCATAGGCGTGGCCCTGAACATCCTCAAGGAGGGCGTGGAGCTGGTCTGGCGCGCCGCCCAGGGCCTGATGGACGAGGCGGTGGAGCCGGAGCTGCTGGATCAGGTCGAGGCCGCTCTGCAGCGCCGCGCACAGGCCTCGGGCGGCCTCATGTACTTCGACAACCTGACCTCGCGCCGCGCCGGCACGCGCAATTTTCTCGACCTGCACATGCATGTGCCGGCGCACTGGACGCTGGGCCGGGCGGCGGCCGCGCGCGCCTCTGTGGAGGCCGAGCTGATGGACATGGTGCCCGGTCTGTACGCCACCATAGAGCTGCTGCCTGAGGGCGCAGAAACCGTTTTTGAACAAACCGAAGCGCAGGAGAAGATCACGTGATCAGCGTATTGCAGCGTGTGCGCGAGGCGCGCGTGGAGATCGCGGGCCAGATTGTGGGCCGCATCGACGCCGGCCTGCTGGCCCTGGTCTGCGCCGAGCAGGGCGACGCAGAGGCCCAGGCCGACAGGCTGCTGGCCAAGATCCTCAAGCTGCGCATCTTTGCCGACGAGGCCGGCAAGATGAACCGCAGCCTGCAGGACATGGGCGGTGGGCTGCTGGTCGTGAGCCAGTTCACGCTGGCCGCCGACACGCGCGGCGGCAATCGCCCGGGCTTCAGCCAGGCGGCCGCGCCGGCCGAGGGCGAGCGCCTCTACGACTACTTCGTCACCCAGGCCCGCGCGGCGCACCCGCATGTGGCCACGGGGCGCTTTGGCGCCGACATGCAGGTGCACCTGATCAACGACGGGCCGGTGACCATTCCGCTGCGCATTGCGCCTTGATTGCTCTCGGGCGGTGAGTCCTGTCGATTCGGCCATCCAGGGCGCGCGACCTGAGCGCAGCCCGTCATCCCGTCTTCGCGCGGATGACGAAGCAGAGGCTCTTCAACGCAAATCGCTACTCGGGCCCAAGAATGAATAGCTTGTCGCGCTTGACGGGTCTGCGATACGGCCCACTTTGACCCTACATCACTGCTTCCAGAAGAACAGAGCCGCCATCACCAACCCCGTTGCCACGATGCCCCAGCGCAATACGGGCGCAGGCAGCCGGCGCGCCACGCGCGCGCCGCCGTAGCCGCCCAGGGTGGCGGCCACCATCATCAACAGGGCCTGCTGCCACTGCACGATGCCGCCCGCGGCGTAGATGGCCACCGAGATGGCCGTGAGCAGGGCCGAAACCAGGTTCTTCATGCCGTTCATGGCGTTGAGCTGCGTCTGGCCCAGGAGGCCAAACAGCGCCAGCAGCAGAATGCCCAGCCCGCCGTTGAAGTAGCCGCCATAGCCGGCCACGGCCAGCATGCCCAGGCCGGCCTTCCAGGGCGATGCGCCGTGCTGGCCCGAGCCCGCCCAGCGCCGCAGCTGCGGCCCGAAGGCGAACAGCGCGGTGGCCGCCAGCAGCAGCCAGGGCACGACCTTGCGGAAGACGGCGTCGGGTGTGACCAGCAGCAGCGCCGCACCGGCCGCACCGCCTATGAGCGACAGCACGACCACGGCGCGCATCGACAGGCCCGGCGGCGGCGCCATGTCTTCGCGAAAGCCCCAGGCCCCCGCCATGTAGCCGGGCAGCAGCGCCACCGTGCCGGTGGCATTGGCCACCACGGGGGGCACGCCCGTGAAGACCAGGGCCGGCAGGGTGAGAAAGCTGCCGCCACCGGCGACGGCGTTGAGGGCGCCGGCGACGAAGGCGGCGGCAAGGAGCAGGGCGGTGTCGAACATCGGGACGATCTTTGAACAGGTTCTCAGGCGGGGCGCACCGCCCGCTGGGGTGCGCGCGCGGTGACGGTGTCTTTATGGGGCATAGGGATCGTCAAAGCCCAGCTCCCGCATGATGGCCGTCTCGTAGGCCTCCATCTCCTGCGCGTCGGCTTCGCTGGTCTCATGGTCCCAGCCCTGGGCGTGCAGCGTGCCGTGCACCAGCAGGTGCGCGTAATGCTCCTCGAGCGTCTTGCCCTGCTCGCGCGCCTCGCACTCGACCACGGGGGCGCAGAGCACCAGGTCGGCCAGCACGGTGGGCTCCTGCTGGTAGTCGAAGGTCAGCACGTTGGTGGCGTAGTCCTTGTGGCGGAACTCACGGTTCAGGCGCTGGCCCTCTTCACTGCCCACGATGCGCACGGTGATCTCGGCGTCCAGCGCCAGCGCGTGGCGTATCCAGCGACCGACCTTGTGGCGCGGAAGTTGGGCGCGGTGCGCGGCGGCCTCGCGTGCGAACTGCAGGGACAAGGTCAGGTGATTCAGAGCCATTTTGGTCTCCAGCGCCCGCTAGTAAAGCGCGGACAGCTATTAAAAATATAGATGAACCGCGCCATCCGTGGGGGTCTGTATTCCGTCATCCCCGCGCAGGCGGGGATCCATGGGCTTTGGGGGCGCTGCATGTGGGTGGGTGTGGATCCCCGCCTGCGCGGGGATGACGAAGGGGCGGGGATGGCGGCAGGGCGGGGATGGCCGAGGCTCATTCCCCCGCGCCGCGGCGGCTGCGCTGGGCGTCGTAGGCGTCCACGATGCGCGCGACCAGCGGGTGGCGCACCACGTCGGCGCTGGTGAAGCGCGTCACGGCAATGCCCTGCACGCGCTTCAGGATACGTTCGGCGTCGATCAGGCCGGAGAGCTGGCCCTTCGGCAAATCGATCTGGCTCACGTCGCCCGTGACCACGGCGCGCGCGCCAAAGCCGATGCGCGTCAAGAACATCTTCATCTGCTCGGGCGTGGTGTTCTGCGCCTCGTCCAGGATCACGAAGGCGTTGTTCAGCGTGCGCCCGCGCATGAAGGCCAGGGGGGCGATCTCCAGCTGGTTGCGCTCGAAGGCCTTTTGCACGCGGTCAAACCCCATGAGCTCATAGAGCGCGTCGTAGAGCGGGCGCAGGTAGGGGTCAACCTTCTGCGTCAGGTCGCCGGGCAGAAAGCCCAGGCGCTCGCCGGCCTCCACGGCCGGGCGCGTGAGCACGATGCGCTGCACGGCCTGGCGCTCGAGCGCATCGACGGCGCAGGCCACGGCCAGATAGGTCTTGCCCGTGCCCGCGGGGCCTATGCCGAAGGTGATGTCGTGCGCGGCGATGTTGTGCAGGTACATGCGCTGGTTGGGGGTGCGCGCGCGCAGGTCGCTGCGGCGCGTGGTCAGCTGGGCGCCCGCGTCGTCATCGTCTTCGCGCATGGCGGCGTCGCCGGCCAGCATGAGCTGCAGGTGGTCTTCGCGGATGGCGTGGTCGGCCATTTCGTAGAGCGCCTGCAAGAGTTCCATGGCCTGGGTGGCGCGGGCCTTGGGGCCGTCCACCTTGAATTGTTCATGGCGGTGGGCGATCTTGACCTGCAGCGCAGCCTCTATGGTGCGCAGGTGCACGTCGGCCGGGCCGCATAGATGGGACAGGCGCAGGTTGTTGTGGGGTGTGAAGGTGTGGCGCAGTATCACGCTGATAATTCCGCTTGAGAGCCGCGTTTCTTGCGGCAAAGGATAGGCATGATAGGCAAGTTGACCGGCCTGCTATTGGAAAAGAACCCCCCCGAGGTGCTGCTCGACTGCCACGGCGTGGGCTACGAGGTGCTGGTGCCCATGAGCACCTTCTACAACCTGCCGGCCGTGGGCGAGAAGATCAGCCTGCTGACGCAGTTCATCGTGCGCGAGGACGCGCAGCTGCTCTACGGCTTTGCCACGCATGAGGAGCGCCAGGCGTTTCGCGAACTCATCAAGATCAGCGGCGTGGGCCCGCGCACGGCGCTGGCCGTGCTCTCCGGCATGGGCGTGGGCGACCTGGCGCAGGCCGTGTCGCTGCAGGAGGCGGGCCGCCTCGTCAAGGTGCCGGGCATAGGCAAGAAGACGGCCGAGCGCCTGCTGCTGGAATTGAAGGGCAAGCTGGGCGCGGACATCGGCGCCAAGTCACAAGTGGTTAACGATGCGCAGGCCGACATCCTGCAGGCGCTGTTGGCCCTGGGCTATAACGACAAGGAGGCCGCGAGCGCCTTGAAGGCCCTGCCCGCCGACGTGGGCGTGAGCGAGGGCATCAAGCTGGCGCTCAAGTCGCTGGCCAAGTAATAAGACCATGGCCGTACAGGGCATGAAGGAGGAAAGCGTGCGAATTTCCAGAGTTCGGTGGGCTGCACTGACTGTGGCCCTGACCCTCACCGCCTGCGGCGGGGGAGGCGGAGGCAACAGCAGCAGCAGTATCGGCCCACCAACGCCCGATGCTCCTGTGTGGAGCCAGCGTATCGAACCCTACGACTCCGGCAAGGCCGCCAGCGCGGCCAAGGCGGCGACGCAGCCGCCTTCTGCCCTGGCAGCCTACGCAGACACCGGCAGCGTTGCGCTCGGGCCATTGCCTGAATCGCTGGCCAAGGCAATCGTCGGCGCCTCCGTGGCGCCGGGCATGCCGCGCCAGATCGGCCAGGCACGCCGCGTGTCCGACACGGCCAGCGTGGCCGCCACCGCCGCACTGCTGCGGTGGCGGCCGGGCCCGGGTGGCACGCAGCTGGCGGCGCTGCGTTTCGAGTCGCCGGACGCGCACGGTGTGCGCCTGGGCGTGCGGGTGCAGGCCCTGCCGCCGGGCGCCGTGCTGCGCTTCTACGGCGCGGCGCGCGATGAGGCCGTGGAAGTCGGCGCGCAGGAGCTGCAGGCCGTGGCCGAGCGCAACGCCCTGAGCGGGGCCGACGAGGCGCTTGCGCGCACCTACTGGAGCCCCGACTTCGGCGGCCCGCAGACCACGCTGGAGGTGCAGATTCCCGCGGGTGCGGCGCCTGCTGCCGTACAGCTGGCCGTGCCCGGGCTGTCGCATTTCACGCTCTCGCCCGCCGAGGCCGAGGCGGCCTTCACGGCCAAGGCCGGCAGTTGCCCCGTTGACGTGAGCTGCAACGCCGACTACCTGGAGCAAAGCCGCTCGGTGGCACGCATGAACTACGTGGACAGCGGTGCCGGCTTTTTTTGCACGGGCACGCTGCTGAATGACGCGGCCTCGTCCGGCACGCCTTATTTCCTGAGCGCCAACCACTGCATCTCCAGCCAGGCGGTGGCGTCCACGCTGGTCACCGACTGGTTCTACCGCACGGCCAGCTGCGGCGGCGCCAGTGTCAACCCCGGTGTGCAGAGGCTGACGGGAGGGGCCACGCTGCTCTATGCGTCGGCGACGACCGATACCTCGTTCATGCGGCTCAATCGTGCGGCCCCCGCCGGCATCGTCTATGCGGGGTCCTACTATGGCGGGGTGCCGGTCGGCGCGGCGCTGGCCACGGTGCAGCATCCCGAGGGTGACCCGCAGACCCTCAGCCTGGGGACGCTGCAGCGCTACGGAAACTGCGTAGGCGACAACTGCGGCAGCAGCGACCCCGAGCGCGGCGGTTTTCTGGTGGTCAACTGGCAGCAGGGCAGTACCGCGCCGGGCAGCAGCGGAGCGGCGGCATTCGTCACCATTGGCGCGCGGCGCTATGTCGCCGGCCAGCTCTTCGGTGGCACGGCCAGTTGCACGGTGCCCAGCGGTGTGGACTACTTTGGGCGCTTTGACCTGAGCTACCGCGCTGGGCTGCAGCGATGGCTGAACCCCGGCTCAGCCAATTGACGCGACCCTCTTGCATAGCGTTAACAGGCCCTAACCCACCAGCACCAGCCCCGGCGGCAGGCTGTCGCCCAGGCTGCGGCGCTGGTCCTCGGCGTCCATCTGCACCACCTGTTCCACCAGGGCGATCCAGCGCGCGGGGGCGTGGGTCGCGCGCATTTTGTCCAGCACCCTTGCGCGCACGACGTCGGGCAGATCGCGCGCGCGGTCGCCCGTCATGCGTGCAATCTGCACGGCGGCAAACATGGCGTGCTCGTTTTTGCGCCAGTCCTGGGCCAGCGTGGCGTCGAGGAACTCCTGCGCTGCCTCGGGCGGCATCACCAGGTGGGCGTTGGCCGCGAGCGGCGCGCGCGCCGCGAGGCGCCCAATGGCCCACCAGGTCTGCTGCGGCTCGTCCGGGCGGTCGAGGCGCGCCAGCATCCACTGGCCCATTTCCTGGCGGTACTGCCAGGGCACGGCCTCCATGGCGGCGAACAGGCGCAGCATGTCGTCGTAGCTGCCCCAGCGCGCGTGGGCGCTGCGCTGCACGGTTTTTTGCATGCACGCGGCCACGTCCTCGAGCACGTGCATTTGCTGCGCCTCGTCGAGCCCCGCGGCCACGCGGCGCCACAGCACCCACCATTCGGTCCAGTTGGCGCTCTCGCCCGCATGGCCCAGGCCCTGGGCATAGAGCTGCCAGAGCTGCTGCACGCGCCAGCCGTCCAGCTCCGCGCCCAGGCCGGGGCGCAGGCACCAGCCGGCCAGGTTGAGCCAGGCGCGCTCATGCTCGGGCGAGCGCCGCCGGCGCCTGGCGCGCGCGAGCAGCGTGTCGAACAGCGCGCGCAGCAGCGGCATGGCCCAGCCCTCGCGCGGGCCGAGGAGTTTCTCGAGCGACTGGCGCAGCTGGCGCACCTCCTTGGCGGGCACGTCCTGGGTCTGGTTGCCGTAGATGCGGTCGATCAGGGCGATGGCCGGCTGCGGCTGGCCCCTCACCCCTCCCCCCGTTCGAGCCGGGGGCAGGCTCTCTCCCCAAAGGGGCGAGGGCGACCGGTCGGCTGGGTTTTCATCTCCCTCTCCCTCCGGGAGAGGGCCGGGGTGAGGGCCGGCCCCGCGCACCGCAAACGGCAGCAGCCAGGAGCGCGCCGCGTCCTGCGCGTCGATGCAGCGCAGCTCCAGCACGCCGACCTCGCTCATGCAGGCCTGCAGCTGCACCTCGACGCGCGCCGTGGCGCGGCCCTCGGGTGCGGGCAGTACGGTGGCCAGCGGCGGCAGCTCCACCCAGCCCTCGCCCTCCAGGGGCGCGATCTGCCCGGCCTGGGCCTGGCCCTCGCTGCGCGCCACGAGCGCAAAGCGCACGGGCTGGCCGAGCTGCAGCGCAAAGCGCCGGCCGCTCAGGATGATGCGCGTGCCCTCCTCGGTGCCGCGCGGCAGCAGGCAGATGCCCTGGGGGGCGGCCCCTGCCTTGGCCGGCAGCACCAGCCAGTAGCTGCGCGCGGCGCCGCCGCCGATGCGCGGCACTATGGTTGTTGTAGCTGTCTGCGCTTGTCTGGCGGGCGCTGCAGGCCTGTTTGATTGATGTTGCGCCAGCCCATGGGCGGCCGCGCCACGCGCCACGGCCCAGTCCGGGTGCGGGTTGTGCAACAGGCGCAGCGGCGCGCCGCGCCAGGCCGCGAGCTGCTCCTGCAGGCGCTGCGCGAGCGCATGGGCGTGGAACACGCCGCCGTTGAGCAGCAGCGCATCGGGAAGTGCATCAGGCAGTGCCCCGCCTGCATGCCGGGCCAGAAACTGCGCCAGATGCCGGGTGATGGCGGCGTCGGCCGGGTAGGGCAGGCCCAGGCCGCGCAGCGCGCCCTGGCGCCGGGCGGGCTGCTCATCCAGACGCGCGGGCGGCAGAAAACCTTCCACCGCGCATTGCAGCGCCTGCTCCCGCGTGAGCCGCGCCGAGCGCGACTGCGCGAGCAGCCTCGATCCGCCGCCCAGCAGCGTCACCGTGACCGATGCGGGGGCATCCTCGGCCAGCAGCTGCTCCTTGGCCTGGCGGCAGCGCTGCACCAGCTGGGCAAAGCGCGCGGCCGGCAGGCGCTCGCCGGGCGGCGCCAGCTGCGGCTCCAGCAGATGCGCCAGCGCCAGGTCCATGTTGTCGCCGCCGAGCATCAAATGCTCGCCCACGGCGCTGCGCGTGAGCCGGGGCAGGCCACCATCCTCTGCGGCCTCGACGCGGATCAGCGTCAGGTCCGTCGTGCCGCCGCCCACGTCGACCACCAGCACCAGGCGGCAGCCGGCGAGCTCGGCCGCGAGGCGCTCGCCCTGCAGCACCAGCCAGTCGTGGAACGCGGCCTTGGGCTCCTCGAGCAGCTGCACCGCCGGCAGGCCCGCCAGGCGCGCGGCCTCGAGCGTGAGCGCGCGCGCGCCCTCGTCGAACGAGGCCGGCACGGTGAGCACCACGGCCTGCTCGGCGAGCGGCGCATCGGGGTGGGCCGCGTCCCACGCGGCGCGCACATGGGCCAGGTACGAGGCCGAGGCCGCGAGCGGCGAGACTTTCTCCACCCCCTCGGGCGCGCCCCAGGGCAGGATCGGCGCCGTGCGGTCCACGCCGGCGTGCGACAGCCAGCTCTTGGCACTTGCCACCAGCCGCGCGGGCACGGCCGCGCCCAGCTCGCGCGCCCAGCGGCCGATGACGGCCGGGGCCTGCGCGCCCGCGCCCAGCGGCGGCCAGGGCGTGCGCCAGGCCTCGCCCAGCTCGTCGGGCGTGCCCTGGTAGCGCGTGGAGGGCAGCAGCGCCAGGGCCTCGACCTCGGCGGCCGAGACGCGCTGGGGTATGGGCAGCAGCGCAATGCCCTGCGCGCCGCCGGCCAGCGGCACATGAGCCACGACGGTGTGGCTGGTGCCCAGGTCGATGCCGACGGCATGGCGCGCGGGGGAGGGGGCTTGTTCTGCGCTCATGTCACGGCCTGTCGCGCTCGGCGAGCTCGGCCTCGATCTGCATCACCCGCACATTGCGCGACCAGTTGTGCTCCAGCGCCTCGGCGGCATACCAGCGCCGGGTTTCGGGGCCGGGCAGCTTGTCCAGCAGCGTCAGGTGGTGATACCAGGGCAACTGTGCAAGCAGCTCTTGCACAAACGCCTGATCCGGCCAGGCCTCGGCAAAGGCCCGCATGTACTTGAGGTTGCGCGGCGAAAACCCCTTCATGTCCGGAAGCGCCGTGCGCAGGTCATGTGCCAGGCGCTCGATCACCTTGGCGCCCCAGCCCTCGCGTTGCTGGCGCTCGAGGATGTCGCTGCCGATCTGCCAGTACAGCCGCACCAGCTCGCGGTTCACGGCCAGTGCCGCGCGCTGCTGGGCGCCATGGATGCGCGCCTTGAGCTCGGCCAGCCAGTCGGCATAGCCGCCGGGCGCGGGCGTGAGGGAGGCGGGGCGATCGGTCATGGGGTGGCCGCGGCGCCCGCGCGCGTGTCGAACTCCACCTTCCAGCGCTCGCTGCCGCCCACGGGCACGGCGTAGAGCTCCAGCGTGCCGATGTCGGTCACGCGTGCGTGCAGCTGCACGGGCACGACCTCGCCGGGCACGCGGCCCTCGGCGGGCAGCTGGGCTTCTATCTCCTGCAGCTCCACGAGCTCCTCGGGGCCCCAGAAGTCGAGCAGCGTGCCGACCTGGTCGCCGCGGCGCACGCTGGAGCCGAAGAAGCGCAGGCGCACCGGCTCGCCCACGACCAGGCCGAATTCCTGGGCGGCCAGCGTCACCTCCGTGCCCTCCTCCATGCCGAAGGGCGCCAGGCACAGGGCGGAGATCGGCGGCTCCATGCCGGGCACGGCGGGCATGTTGGATTCGATGCCCACGTAGTAGCTCTGCGCCGTGCCGCCGCGTATGCGCACGCCGCGGCCCGCGGCCGCCACATGGCCGAAGTAGGCCGCGCCGCGCGCCACCGCCAGGTCCAGGTGGGCGCCCGTGAGCAGGCGCGCGGGCGGCGCGCCTTCTGCGGCGAGCCAGCCGTTGAGCACGTCGAGGATGCGCCGCTCGATGGGCGCGGCCTTGAGCACGCCGCCGTTGAACAGCACGGCCGTGGGGTGCAGAAAGCGCGCGCCCTCGGCCTGCGTGGCCTGCAGGCCCGCGATCTGCGCCGTGGCGCCCGTCTGGCGCGTGAGAAAGGCCGCCAGGTGGCGCGTGACGGCCGCGTCCTGCGCGTAGGGCAGGCCCAGCTGGGTGAGCGCGGCGCGCGCGCGCTGCACCGGCTTGTCGCTCACGGCGACCTGGGGGAAGAAGCCCTCGACGAGCAGCTGCAGCACCTCGGCGCGCGTGACCTCGGTGCGCAGGCTGCCGCCGATGAGTTTGCTGCCGCGGCTGGGCACGACCACGGGCACGGCCTCGAGCGTCTCATCCTGCAGCAGCTGCTCCTTGGCGGCGCGGCAGCCGTGCGCCAGCGCGCGGGTCTGCCAGGCGTCGAGCTGCTTGCCCTCGGCCGCGAGCTTGCGTGCCACGGCGTAGGCCAGGGCCAGGTCCATGTTGTCGCCGCCGAGCAGGATGTGCTCGCCCACGGCCACGCGCTGCAGCTCCAGGTTGCCCTCACGCTCGAGCACTGCGATCAAGGACAGGTCGGTCGTGCCGCCGCCCACGTCCACCACCAGGATCACGTCGCCATGCGAGACCTGCTTGCGCCAGCCGCCGCCGCTGGCCTGCAGCCAGCTGTAGAGCGCGGCTTGGGGCTCCTCGAGCAGTGTGAGCCTCTGGAATCCGGCGGCGCGGCAGGCCTCGGCCGTGAGCTCGCGCGCGGCCGGGTCGAACGACGCGGGAATGGTCACGGTGACGTCCTGGGCGTCGAACGGCGCCTCGGGGTGGGCGCTGTCCCAGGCGCTCTTGAGGTGCTGCAGGTAGAGCGTGCTGGCCGCCAGGGGCGAGACGCGCTGCACCTCGGGCGGCGCGTCGGCGGGCAGCAGCGGCGCGCGCCGGTCCACGCCGGGGTGGCACAGCCAGCTCTTGGCGCTGGACACGAGCCGTATCGGCGTGGCCGCGCCGCGCTGGCGCGCGAGCTCGCCGACCAGGCCGGGCGCGTCGCCGCCCCAGGGCAGGGCCCGGTCGGCGGCCGTGAGCTCGCTCTCGTGCGGCAGGTAGAGGAAGGAGGGCAGCAGCGGCAGGGCCTGCACGCTGGCCGGGCCGCAGAGCTGGGGAATGTCCAGCACGCCCTGCACCACGTTCTCGCCGTCGCTGGCGGCGCGGTCCACCCAGGACAGGGCGCAGTGCGTGGTGCCCAGGTCTATGCCCAGGCTGAATTTGGCATGGTTTTGGCCTTTCGCGCTTGCTGCGTCTGCGCTGGCAGCTATCGTATTCGTAGTGTTCATGGTTTAGAGCTCCACCTCGGCCTGGGCAATGATGGCGGCGGCGCGCGCGTCGGTCAGCTGCGGCAGGCGCACCTCGGTGGCCTGCCAGCCGCGGTGGGTGAGCTGGCCCGTGAACGGCGCCTGGCCGACCACGTTGCCGCTCAGGCGCACGGCGGCGGCGTCGAAGCCGGCGGCCAGCGTGATGCGTGCGCCCTCGGCTTCGGCGCGCACGGGCGCGAGCGTGAAATGCTCGGCGAGCACCTTGCGGCAGCCCGCGTGCACCACGCGCGCGGCGGCGCCGATCTCGGCGTCGGCATAGGGCGCCACGTCCTCCTGGATGAAGTCGACGAAGCGCGCCTCGCGCTGCAGCAGGCCCAGCAGTTGCAGAGCGGCGGTGTCGGTGGAGACCTCCACACGTTTTTCGACGATCTTCTCGACCAGCTTCTCGACGGGCACCTCGACGCGGGTTTCGACGATTTTTTCCACCGGCACCTCCACGCGCACCTCCTTCGGGGGCGCGTCGGCGGCCAGCGGCTCGCCCGTGCGCAGGCGGCGCACGTCGCCCGCCAGGCGGGCATTGCCGAGGATGGCGAAGAAGCTGCCGATGGCGATCGCGATGCGGCTCAGGAAACTGGGGGGTGTTGGGGTGTTCATGGGGTTCTCGCCGAGAGAAGGTGCCGGCCTGTCGCGGGGCGCAGGCTAGCAAAATGGGTACGGGCGCGCGGGCGCGAAGGGGGCGATGTTACCCAATGGGCGTTGCGCCGTTCCTGCGCGGTCCCACTTGCGCCGGGATGGATGGGGGACAATGCGCGCGCCCGGTTCCAGGCTTTTCTCTTGCGCGCATGACCATCCAGACCGACGATTTTTCCCCCTCCCCGCCGCCACCGGCGCGCCAGCGCGTGGTGTCTGCGGCGCCCGCGTCCTCGCAGGAGGAGGCGCTGGAGCGCGCGCTGCGCCCCAAGCTGCTGCAGGAATACGTGGGCCAGGCCAAGGCGCGCGAGCAGCTGGAGATCTTCATCGGCGCGGCCAAGAAGCGCGCCGAGGCCCTGGACCACGTGCTGCTGTTCGGCCCGCCGGGCCTGGGTAAGACAACGCTGTCCCACATCATCGCGCACGAGCTTGGCGTGAATCTGCGCCAGACCAGCGGCCCGGTGCTGGAAAAGCCCAAGGACCTGGCGGCGCTGCTCACCAACCTCGAGCGCAACGACGTGCTGTTCATCGACGAGATCCACCGCCTCTCGCCCGTGGTCGAGGAGATTCTCTACCCCGCGCTCGAGGACTATCAGATCGACATCATGATCGGCGAGGGCCCGGCGGCGCGCTCAATCAAGCTGGACCTGCAGCCCTTCACCCTGGTGGGCGCGACCACGCGCGCGGGCATGCTCACCAACCCGCTGCGCGACCGCTTCGGCATCGTCGCGCGCCTGGAGTTCTACACGCCCGACGAGCTGGCGCTGATCGTCACGCGCTCGGCCGGTCTGCTGGGCGCGCCCATAGACCCCGAGGGCGGCGCCGAGATCGCGCGCCGCTCGCGCGGCACGCCGCGCATCGCCAACCGCCTGCTGCGCCGCGTGCGCGACTACGCCGATGTGAAGGGCGACGGCCGCATCACGCAAACAATCGCGCAGCGCGCCCTGGCCATGCTGGACGTGGACCCGCAGGGCTTCGACATCATGGACAGAAAGCTGCTTGAGGCCGTGATCCACCGCTTCGACGGCGGCCCCGTGGGGCTGGACAACATCGCGGCCAGCATAGGCGAGGAGAGCGGCACCATCGAGGACGTGATCGAGCCCTACCTCATCCAGCAGGGCTATCTGCAGCGCACGCCGCGCGGGCGCATCGCCACGCTGGCGGCGTACCGGCACCTGGGCGTGGCGCCGCCGCAGGGGGCGCAGGGTGGTGGGCTGTTTTGAGTTGGCCCAGGTAGCGATATCCATTGATTCGCCCTTCCAGGGCATGCGATCCACGCGCAGCCCGTCATCCCCGCGAAGGCGGGGATCCAGGCGCTACAGACGCCGTTGATTCGTTGTTGCTGTGGATCCCCGCGCAGGCCGCGGGCCATGGCCGTGCTTTGCGCCTCGATCCGGAACCCTGTGGCGCGCCTTTCGGGCACGGCCAAAAAACTCTCAGTCTCTGAGCCCTACGTCACCGCCCCGCGCGCATCGACGCGGATGACGCGCTCCACCACGCCATGGTCGAGCCCGCCGCGCACGCCTATCAGCCGGTCGTGCAGGTTCACCGTGGGGTCGCAGTGGCCGGGGATGAGCCATAGCGATTCGCCCAGCGCCGGCAGCCGCGCCGCGGCGCTTGCCGGGTGCAGGATGCCGTGCTCGTCGCCGCCATTGGCGTAGCGCAGCGCGCGCTCCGGTGGCAGGCCGTGCAGCAGCGGCAGGCCGCTGTCGATGGCGTGGCTCTTGTGGCCGGCGTCACAGACGGCGTGCTGGGCGCGCACCGAGATGACCTGGGTCTTGATGAACAGCGCCTGCTCAAAAGCCGGTTGGGCGGCATCGGGCTCGTTGGCGGCGTAGTCCGCGTCCATGAACAGGAACGAGCCCGCCTGCAGCTCGCCGTACACGCCGCTTGCGGCCTCGTGCGCCATCGTGCCGGTGCCGGCGCCCGTGACCAGCGGCGCGACGAGGCCCGCGGCCTCGATCAGCGCGCGCGTGGCGGCTGCCGCCTGCGCGGCGTGGGCGATGGCCGCACGCCGCTGATCCACGCCGCGCAGGTGCTGGGCGCCGCCCTGATAGGCGTGCAGGCCGGCAAAGCGCAGGCGCGGGTGGGCCGCCACGGCCAGCGCCAGGGCCGCGGCCTCGGGGCCGGGCGCGGCGCCGCAGCGGCCCTGGCCTACGTCGATTTCCACGAACACGTCGATGCCGGCTTCGCTGCCCGCCCCATCCATGGCCTGCGCCAGTCGCGCAATGCCTTCCGGGCTGTCCACGGCAATCGCAAGGCGCCCGCCGCGCGCTGCCAGCTCGGCCGCCAGGCGCGCCACGCGCAGCAGCTTGTGCGGGGCGATGACCTCGTTGCTGATGAACAGGTCGCGCACGCCGCCGGCGGCCAGGGCCTCGGCCTCGGACAGTTTTTGCACGCAGTGACCGCAGGCGCCGGCCTGCGTGAGCAGCAGGGCGAGCTCGGCGCTCTTGTGCATCTTGGCGTGCGGGCGCCAGCGCAGGCCGTGGCGGCGTGCAAAGCCGGCCATGCGCTCGATGTTGCGCTCCATGGCGTCCAGGTCTATGCAGGCCGCGGGCGTGTCCACGCCGTCCACGCCCTGGCCGATGAGCGCGTCAGGAGTGAATTTCATCGCGGCTGGCGTGCTCCAGGTGCTGGGTGTCGGCCCAGCCCACGAGCGTCAGGCCGTTGTCCCCGGTCCACAGCAGGCGGTTGATGGCGGCGTTGGTCAGCTGCCAGGTGCGCGGCGCCTGCAGGTCCAGGCGCGTGGCCAGGCGGTAGAGCACGTCCATCACGCCGCCATGGGCCACGAGCACGATCTGCTGGCCGCGGTGGCGCGCGGCAATCTCATCGACGGTGCAGGAAATGCGCTCGCGCAGCATGACGAGCGACTCGCCGCCGCCCTCGGGCACGAAGTGCGGATCGCGCCTGCGCCAGCGCAGCGCCTGCTCGGGCGACTCCTCCTCGATCTGGCGGAAGGTGCGGCCCTGGAAGCTGCCAAAGCTGCGCTCGCGCAGGCCGCGCGCGGGGGCCAGCGGTGCGCGCGTGGTCTGGGCCACGGCCTCGGCCGTGGCATAGGCGCGCTGCAGGTCGCTGCTGTAGATGGCGGCCACATGTTCCTCGGCCAGCGCGCGGCCGAGCTGGCGTGCCTGCCACAGGCCGGTGTCGTTCAGCGGTATGTCCAGGTGGCCCTGGATGCGCGTGTCCACGTTCCAGGCGGTTTCGCCATGGCGCACGGCGATGATGCGGGTGGCCTGCATGCCGGGCTCACAGTAGCGACTTGGCGTTGTCGAGCACGTAGTCGCAGGCCTTTTCCTTCAGGTCGCCCTTGACCTTGTCGAGGCTGAAGCTCTTGCCGCCCGAACCCGTCACCATGCCCGACAGGCCGCTCATGTAGCCCTCGTCCTTGGGCTCTTCCTTCTGGCCCAGGCCCATCTTGCCCAGGAGCTGGTTCTTGACCTGCGCGGCCTTGTCGGCGTTGAGGTAGTTGTTCTTCATGCAGTAGGTGATCACGCCCGCGGCGTTGCTGGCCGTGCCCGAACTGGTCAGGCCCAGGGCCGACAGGGCCGACGTGTCGGCGCCGCCGCCGAGCGCGCCGCCCAGGGCCGATGCGCCGCCGCCCATGCCCAGCTTGCCGCCCAGGGCGTCGCCCAGGCCGGCCGCCTGCGCGTTCAGGCCCAGGCCGAGCAGGGCGGACAGCAGCAGGGCGGAGGGGGTGATGTTCTTCATGGCATTTCCTTTCAATGTGTCAGACGCACGCCGGTCTCAATACGGTTCGGCCCGCTTGCATCCCTCGTTCTGCGCGGGCATGACCGGGGCCGAATCTGCGAATGGCATGGACGTTAGCACGGCAGGGCGAGCGGACGTATCGGCCGGTAAATCCCGCCGGCCCTCACCGCGCCGGCCCTGGCGCCGCGGCGGGAGCCGGCCCAGGCTTGTCTGGCGGTGCTGCCGACGGGGCCATGGGTGGCAGCATCTCCGTGCGTACCGTGCGCGGGCCCTGCGGCGGCTGCGGAAAGCCGCTGAGTGCCTGGTCGAACAGCACGCCGTAGATGGCGGGGTCGCTGGTCCACACGTCCTCGTACACGGCCGAGGTCTCGTAGACCACCTGGCCGCTGCCCGCGTTGCGCAGCATCAGGCTGACCTGGCGGTGGTACAGCGTGGGCGGGGCGTCCATCATCCAGGCCCCGCCCATGCCCCAACGCGGGCCGTAACCCCAGCCCCAGCGGCCGTAAAACGGATCGCCGTAGTAAGGCCAGTAGCGTGGCGTGGCATAGCCGCCCTCGGCGCCCAGCTGCGCGATCAGGCTGGGGTGCTGCTCGTCGCGCCGCAGGCCGACACGCGCCAGGGCCGCCTCGGCCTCGGCCTCGATGGGGGCGAAGGCCGCGGCATGGGCCTGTTGCGATGGCAGGCGCTCGATGCGGTAGGTGGGCGGGCTGGGCAGGGTGCCCAGGGTGGAGTAGCTGCTGACGCTGCTTTCCACCAGGCGCGGGCCGGCGCAGCCCGCCAGCAGCACTGCGCCGGTGCACAGAGCCAGGGTGAAGATGTGGCGCATGGATGCCATGGTGCGATCTCCTTCGGGCGGCCGGGCCCGTGTGCCCCTATGGTACGGCGAGAGTTTCAACCCAGCTGCACCACCTGCATGCCCGGCAGCGTGGGCGTCATGGGGAATTCCTCATGGTCAAAGGCCGTGTCGCCGTCGGGGTCGGCAATGCCGGTGGCGCGGGCGTTCTTGAAGTCGTGCAGCTTGGGGTCCATCAAATGCGTGGTCACCACGTGGCCCATGGCGCGCAGCATGCTCTCGATGCGGCCGGGGAATTTCTTGTCCCATTCGCGCATCATCTCGCCCACCACCACGCGCTGCAGGCCCTCCTGGCTGCCGCAGAGGTTGCAGGGGATGATGGGGAACTGCTGGTACTGCGCCCAGCGCGCCGTGTCCTTCTCGGGCACGTAGCACAGCGGGCGGATTACCACATGCCTGCCGTCGTCGGAGACGAGCTTGGGCGGCATGCCCTTCATGCGCCCGCCATAGAACAGGTTGAGCAGCAGCGTGGCGACGATGTCGTCGCGATGGTGGCCCAGGGCCAGCTTGGTGCACTTGAGGTCGTCGGCCACCTTGTAGAGGATGGCGCGGCGCAGGCGCGAGCACATGCTGCAGGTGGTCTTGCCCTCGGGCACGACGCGCTTGACGACGCTGTAGGTGTCCTGGTTCTCGATGTGGTACTCGATGCCTATGCTCTTGAAGTAGTCGGGCAGCACATGCTCGGGAAAGCCGGGCTGCTTCTGGTCCAGGTTCACGGCCACGATGTCGAACTTGACCGGCGCGCGCCTTTGCAGCTTGCGCAAGATGTCCAGCAGGGTGTAGCTGTCCTTGCCGCCGGACATGCAGACCATGATGCGGTCGCCCTCCTCGATCATGTTGAAGTCGGTGATGGCGCGGCCGACCTCGCGGCACAGGCGTTTTTCCAGCTTGATCTGCTCGCGCTCGATCTTGCGGTTGTCGGTGGCGGGTTCTTCGCCGATCCAGTCGGCTGCGTTCGGGTTTGCGTTCATGGGGGTGTTACCACTGTCCGGTTTCGACGCGAATGGCGACTTCGCAGTCATCAAAAATTTCCAGCTTGGCGATCTTCACGCGCACGCCCAGCACGCCGGGCAGCTGCAGCAGGCGCTGGGCCAGCTTGCCGATCAGGCTCTCGAGCAGGTTCACATGCTCGGCCGTGCACTCGTCGATGATGATCTGGCGCACCTTGCGGTAGTCCAGCACATGGCGAATGTCGTCGTCGCGCGGCGCCAGGGGCTGGGGGCCCAGGTTGAGCTCGGCGTCCACCTGGATGGGCTGGGGCGCGGCCTTCTCATGGTCGAGGATGCCCAGGTTGGCGTCGAAGCGCAGGCCGGTGAGCGTGAGCGCCTGCCGGCCCTCGCCGGGGCGCGAATGATAAGAAAAATCGGTCACGGCTTCACCAGGGCTTGATGCATACCCGCTCCACGCCTATGGATGCGCTGTCGGGGTAGATGTCGGGCTTGCGCGTGGCCACGCGCACGGCGTGCACCGCGTCGCTCTGCAGCAGGGCCGCGGCGATGGCGTCGCACAGCGACTCCTGCAGTTCGTGGTGCTGGCTGCCGACCTCGCGCGCGATCACGTCGCGCACGAAGTCGTAGTCCAGCGTCTCGGAGATATGGTCGCGCGCCGCCGGCGCGTGATCGAGCTTGACGCACAGGTCCACGTCGAACCACATGCGCTGCGCGGCCTGGCGCTCGTGGTCGTGCACGCCGATGCGCACCGGCACCTCGTGGCGGCGCAGGCTCAATGCCCGGCAATGCGTGGCCAGGCGCGCGTCCAGGGCGCCAAAGGCTAGCAGGATGGAATTCATGGGCGTGAATTGTCCGCGATGGCAAACATCACGTCGCGCTCCAGGGGCACCAGGTGCTGGCCGTTGTCGGCCTGCAGCGTGCAGCCGTTGAGGCTGGCGTTGCCGGCGATGAACAGCGCGCAGCGCGCCACGTCGGCCGGCGCAATCGGCTGGCGCAGCAGGTTGACCTGGGCGGCCTGGTCAAAGTTGTCCTGCGTCTGCGGGCCGCTCAGGTAGATCAGCCCTGGCGACAGCCCGCACACGCGCACCTGGGGCGCGAGCGCCTGGGCCTGCAGGGCCACGCTGCGCTCGAGCGCGAGCTTGCTCACGGTGTACGAAAAGTAGTCGGGGTTGAGGTTGTGCACCTTCTGGTCCAGCACATGCACCACGCTGTAGGCGCCTGTGGCGGGCCGGCCCTGGGCGCACAGCCAGGCGAAGAGCGCGTTGGCCAGCAGCAGCGGCGTGGCGGTGTTGGTCAGAAAATGCCGCAGCAGCGCCGGGGCGCTGGCCGTGCGCGCGTCGTCGGCCTCGAAGATGGAGGCGTTGTTGACGATGCAGCGCGGGGCTGTGCCCGTCAGCGCCACGCACTGCGCGAGCAGCTGCGTGCCGGCCTCGGGCTGGGCCAGGTCGGCCTGCACCAGCCGGCAGTCCACGCCCAGGGCGCGCACGTCGGCCTGGGTCTGCAGCGCGCCGGCCTGCGACGCGCGGTAGTGGCACAGCACGTTCCAGCCTGCGGCGGCAAAGGCCAGGGCGATCTCGCGCCCCAGGCGGTGGGCGGCGCCGGTGACCAGCACCCAGTCAGTGGTGTTCATGTGGCAGATCCTTGCGCCGAAGGCCGGGAAATACAATGCCCGCCACTTTGGCGCGCAAAGCCACGAATTATGACGACCCCCACCGACGCGCTTACCTCCCACATCCACGCGCAGATCGCCGCCGCCGGCGGCTGGCTGGGCTTTGACCGCTTCATGCAGCTGGCGCTGTACCAGCCTGGCCTGGGCTACTACGCGGGCGGGCGCACCAAGCTCGGGCGCATGCCCGAGGACGGCAGCGACTTCGTCACCGCGCCCGAGCTCTCGCCCGTGTTCGGCCAGGTGCTCGCGGCCCAGGTGCGCGAGGCGCTGGACGCCACGGGTACCGACGAGGTCTGGGAGTTCGGCGCCGGCAGCGGCGCGCTGGCCGAGCAGCTGCTGGGCGCCCTGGGCGCGCGCGTGCGCCGCTACACCATCGTGGACCTGTCGGGCGACCTGCGTGCGCGCCAGCGCCAGCGCCTGGCCGCCTTTGGCGAGCGCGTGGCCTGGGCCGAGCGCCTGCCCGCGTCCATGGAGGGTGTGGTCGTGGGCAACGAGGTGCTGGACGCCATGCCCGTGCAGCTGCTGCACCGCGTGCAGGGCGTCTGGCACGAGCGCGGCGTGACCGTGGGCGCGGACGGCGCCCTGGCCTGGAGCGACCGCCCCACCGAGCTGCGCCCGCCCGTGGACATAGAGGGCGAGCACGATTACCTGACCGAGATCCACGCCCAGGGCGAGGCCTTCATGCGCACGCTGGCCGCGCACCTGACGCGTGGCGCGGCCTTTCTCATCGACTACGGCTTTGGCGAGGACGAGTACTACCACCCCCAGCGCCACATGGGCACGGTGATGTGCCACCGCGCCCACCGCGCCGACGACGACCCGCTGCAGGATGTGGGTGCCAAGGACATCACCGCCCATGTGAACTTCACCGCCATGGCCCTGGCGGCGCAGGAGGCGGGCCTGAACGTGCTGGGCTACACCAGCCAGGCGCGCTTTCTGCTGAACTGTGGTTTGCTACAAAAAATGGAGCTTCTCACGCTTTCCCAGAGGGCGCCGGCGGCCAAGTTGATGCTGGAGCATGAAATGGGCGAACTGTTCAAGGTGCTGGCCGTGGGCCTGGGCGAGGCCTGGACGCCCATGGGCTTTGCCCAGGGCGACCGCACGCACAGGCTGTGACATGTCCCGATTCCCAACCGAAAAAGACCTGGCTCCATGTCCCTGAAGATTGACCGCTTCGACCACATCGTCCTCAACGTCGCCGACGTGCAGGCCAGCGCCGACTGGTACGCGCGCGTGCTGGGCATGGAGCGCGAGGTATTCGCCTCGCGCACCGGCCCGCGCGTGGCGATGAAGTTCGGTCGCCAGAAGATCAACCTGCGGCCCATGGGCGAGGACACCGTGGCCTGGTTCACGGGCGTTCACCCCACGCCGGGCAGCGACGACCTGTGCTTCGTCACCGAACAGACGGCGGACGAGGTGCTCGCGCATTTCGCGGCCGTGGGCGTTGTGCCCGAGGTGGGGCCGGTGGAGCGCACGGGCGCGCTCGGCCCCATGACATCGGTCTACTGCCGCGACCCGGATGGCAACCTGATCGAAGTCGCGGTTTATGGTTGAACACCCCCCTGAGTCGCTTCGCGCCTTCCCCCCGCTCTCGCAGCGTTACACGCTGCGGGCAGGGGGACGCAGCCAGCGCGGCGGGGCGGCCCTTGCGCGGCTGCCCTTGCATGGCGCGCGCCAGTTTTGTGGGTGGTGTATGGCGCTCAGCGTCATGGAGGTCTGATGCTGCGCTGGGTCATCGTCGTCTTCCTGGCCCTGGTGCTCATCAACGGGCTCACGCCCTGGCTCAAGCGCCTGGGGCTGGGGCGGCTGCCGGGGGATTTTCAGTTCCGGCTGTTCGGGCGCGACTGGTTCATTCCACTGACCAGCACGCTGCTGCTGAGCTTTCTGCTGAGCCTGGCGGTCAAGTGGCTGTGAGTTGAAATCGGCGCCTGCGGCCGCAGCTATCGCCGTATCAACGCACCCATACAACCCGCCATGACCAGCACCGAAGCGCTCCACATCGTCTGCCCCCACTGCCACACCACGAACCGCGTGCAGGCCGCGCAGCTCGCCAGCGCGCCCGACTGCGGCAGCTGCCACCGGCCGCTGTTCACGGGCGAGCCGCTGGCGCTGGATGGGGTGAGCTTCGACAAACACCTTGCGCGCAGCCACATCCCGGTGCTGGTGGACTTCTGGGCGCCCTGGTGCGGCCCGTGCCGCCAGATGGCGCCGGCCTTCGCCCAGGCGGCGCGCCAGCTCGAGCCCCAGGTGCGCCTCGCGAAACTGGATACCGAGGCGCACCCTGACATCGCCGGGCGCTACGGCATCCGTAGCATTCCGACCATGATCTTGTTCAGCGCCGGCAAAGAGGTGGCGCGCGTCTCCGGGTCCCTGGGCGCGGCGGACATCGTGCGCTGGGTGCAGTCGGCGCGCGCCTGATGGGCGGTCAGCGCCAGCCCAGCAGCCGGTCCAGCGACAGCGGCCCCGCGCCGCGCCCCGCCAGGTAGATCAGCAGGGTGGCCCACGACAGGTGCGTGGGCCAGGCGTCGGGGTAGACAAAGACCTCGATCACGAGCGTCATGCCCAGCAGCGCCAGTGCCGACAGTCTTGTGGCCAGGCCCAGCACCAGCAGCAGCGGGAAGAGGTGCTCGGCCGTGGCGGCAAGGGGTGCGGCGATCTCGGGCGCGATCAGCGGCAGCCGGTATTCCTCGCGGAACAGCGCGATGGCGCTGTCCGTGACGTGGAACCAGCCCGTGACCTTGGTGCGGCCCGACAGGAAGAAGATGGCGGCAATGGCCACGCGCGCGCCCAGCGCAAGCAGCACATGGGGTGTAAGCGCTTCGAGCCGGTCGGCCAGCCGGGCCTGGATGGTGTGCAGCCAGGAGGATGCGGCCTCCCTGGGTGCTTGGGATTGGGACAGGACGGACATGATGCTCTCCTCAGACGGGGGTGAAATCGTGCGCCAGCGCGCCCGCGCGCAGCAGCTGGGCGAGTAGGGCGCCAAGATCGGCGCCAGGGTGCTGGCCCAGCGTGGCGGCCGCCGCCTCGCCCAGCGACAGGTCCGTCGCGCACAGGTCCAGCAGCGTGCAGCCCGCGGCAGGCAGCGCACACCAGCCCACGGCGGCCCCGGGCCGCGTGAGAAGCGCGCCCTCGCCCTGCCAGGTCAGCGGCGCGGCAAGCGGCAGGGCCTCGCGGTGGCGCTGCCACAGGGTGTAGGCGGGGTGCTCGGCGCACCAGAGCCAGCGTGCCGCGGGATGGGGCCGCAGGTGCAGACCGCCCAGGGCCTCGGGCGGCAGCGCGACCAGGTGGGCCGCGTTGGGCAGGGGTGCGTCGGCGGCGCTGTGGCTTTCGGTCCACAGCCGGTCGAGCCGCGCCACGTCGGGCAAATAGGGCAGCGCGGCCGTGGGCGCCCAGTGCGCAAGATGGCTGGCAAAGCCTTCCCCATAGAGCAGCAGCTGCCCGTCGCTGGGCGGGTGGCGCCGCATGAAGGCCAGGGCCGAGCCGTCGAAGCAGTCGCCACCCAGCAGCTGGCGCACCGTGGGGTAGTTGGCCCGCAACGCATCCAGGCTGCCCTGGGTCACGGTGTTGCGGTAGACGGCAAAGCCTGGCTGCGCCGCGAGCGCCGCCAGCCATGGCGGCCGGGGGGCAGTTGCATCGCGCAGGGCGGCCGCGATGCCGTCCTGGAAAGTCGTCAGGCGCATGGTGCGGCCTCCGGTGAATGCACGGCCGCCAGCAGGCCCTGCGCGCGCTCGCGTTCGGCCAGGAGGTCGGCAAGTGGCGGGATCTCGGCGTCGCGCTCTATCAGCGTGGCAATGGCGCGACCCGCTCGGTTGAGCACGCGCTCGTACAGCGCCCAGACGGCCTCGGCCACGGGGGCGTCGTGGCTGTCGATCAGCAAGGCCTCGCCCCAGCCAGGGTCGGCATGATGGCCTGCAAGGTGGATTTCGACCACGGCGTGCAGCGGAAAGGCGTCGAGGTAGTCCTCGGCGCGCGCACCCAGGTTGCGCGCACTCACGTACACGTTGTTCACGTCGAGCAGCAGCGCGCATCCCGTGCGGCGCACGAGTTCGGCGAGGAAGTCGGTCTCGCTCCAATCGTGTCCCGCAAGGTGCAGGTAGTGCGCCGGGTTCTCGACCGCAATGCTGCGGCCCAGCCGGTCCTGCACGCGGGCGATGTTGGCCGCGATGCGCACGAGCGCCTCGCGGCTGCGCGGAAACGGCAGCAGGTCGGGCAGGTACTGCCCGCGCCAGGCCGACCAGGCCAGGTGCTCGGAGATGAGCGCGGGCTGCAAGCGCTGCGCCAGCCGCGCGAGCCGCTCCAGCGCTGCATCGTCCGGCGGCGCATCCGCCGCGAGCGACAGCGACACGCCGTGCAGCGACAGCGGGTGGCGCGCGCGCAAGGCCTCCAGCCAGGCCAGGCGCGGGCCGCCGTCCACGCCGTAGTTCTCTGGGTGCAACTCCCACCACAGGCTTGGCGCCTGCAGCGTGACTGCGTCCTCGAAGTGCTGGGGCTTGAGCCCCAGGCCGGCGCTCCGTAGAGGCGTGGCGGTCATGGCGGTGGCTCAGGACTTGATGGGCATCAGCGACCCCATGCCCCGGGGCGTCTTGATGCTGGTGCAGGTGCCGGCGGGCACGAACTTCCAGGAGTTGCCTTGATAGTCCATCTTGGACGTGCCCGCGCAGGTCGTGCCGGGGCCGGCGGCGCAGTCGTTCTTGCCGGCCATGGCCACGCCGAAGCATTTCTCCATGGCGGGCGTTGCCATCGCATCGGGTTTCTTCATGTCGTCGGCCTGAGCCAGGGCGGCGCCAGAGGCCAGGGCGGCAAGCGCGAGTGCGGCGAGTGACAGGGGGGTGTTCATGGTGGACTCCAATCGTTGAACAAGGGATGTGACCGGCGGACATCGCACGGCACGAACGTTAATTCGCGCGGCCTGCGGCGGCGGTTACCGCGCGGGTGGATGTTTATTTCTGCGCGCCGCTGTAACCTTCAGGGCATTCGCCACGAATGGTTCATGGACATCTATGGAAACCGAAGAGCGGCTGCGAACCTGGCTGGTGCAGGGGCTGGCGGGCGATGCCGAGGCTTATCAGTGCTTTCTCAAGGCGCTGAGTGCCCATGTGCGCGCCTTCCTGCGCCGCCGCCTCGCGCAGCGCCCCGACGATGTGGAGGACCTCGTGCAAGAAACCCTGCTGGCTGTGCACCACCAGCGCCATACCTACCGCCCCGAGCTGCCGTTGACGGCCTGGGTGCATGCGATCGCGCGCTACAAGCTCGTGGACTGGCTGCGCGCGCGTGCTCCCAAGGAGGCGGTCACGGACTCGTTCGACGACGGCGGCAGCGAGTTTTTCGCGAGCACCGACGACGAGGCCGCCATGGCCCGGCGTGACCTGGGCCAGCTGCTGCAGGCGCTGCCCGAGCGCCAGCGCCTGCCCATCGTGCACATGAAGCTCGAAGGACTGTCCGTGGTCGAGACCGCGCGGCTCACGGGCATGTCGGAATCGGCGGTCAAGGTCGGCGTACACCGCGGGCTCAAGGCCCTGGCGGCGCTGGTCAAGAGGAGTGCGCCATGAACACCGACGAACTCATCCACCTGCTGGCTGCCGACGCCCATCCCGTGCCTGCGCACGGCGTGGAGCGGCGCTTTGTGCTGGCCGTGGCGCTGGGCCTGGCGGGCGCGGCCGCTCTCATGCTGAGCGTCTTTGGCCTGCGCCACGATTGGGCCGTGGTGGTCGCGCTGCCCATGTTCTGGGGCAAGTTCGCGCTGGGCGGATCGCTGGCCGCCCTGGGCTTGAGCGCGCTGCTGCGCCTGGCGCGACCGGGCATGCCGTGGCAGCGCGCGGCCCTGTGGCTGGCCCTGCCGCCCGCTGCGATGTGGTTGCTGGCGGGCCTGGCGCTGGCCTCTGTCCTGCCGGCCGAGCGGCTGCCCCTGCTGCTGGGCAGCACCTGGCGCAGCTGCCCGTTCAACATCACGCTGCTGTCGCTGCCGTCCCTCGCGGCGCTGCTATGGGCATTGCGCGGCGCGGCGCCCACGCGCCTGGCATGGAGTGGTGCGGGCGCCGGCTTGCTCGCGGGCGCCTTGGGCGTGCTCGTGTATGCGCTGCACTGCCCCGAAATGGCGGCACCGTTCGTCGCCCTGTGGTACCTGGCGGGCATGGCCCTGCCCACGGCGCTGGGCGCGCTGCTGGGGCCGCGCCTGCTGCGGTGGTGAGGCCCGGACTTCAGGCGGTCAGGGCTGCGGCCACGGCATCGACGCGTGCCTGGTGGATGAGTTCTCCGACCTGCGGACCCTTGAGCCCGCGTGCGGCGGCCTGCGTCGCGATGGGTGCAGTGGCCACGCCCAGCGCCGCATCCAGCGCAGCCCGCAGCCGCGGGCCTTGCGGGTAGCGTGCATCCTCGAAACCCAGCCGCCCGCGCGCATCGCATTCGCAGGCCAGCAGGATGTCGCCCAGCCGCGCGGGCTTGCGCAGCGCGTCGCAGCGCTCGAGCAGGCGCACCAGGGCGGCCGCGCCCAGTTCGCCGCTCCTGTGGATGTTGCCGTGCTCGCGCGCGACGACGTCGGCCAGCTCGCGGCAGTCCACGGGCACGCGCAGGCGCTCGCACAGGGCCTTGAGCAGCCGGGCGCTTCTCTGCTCGTGGCCGATGTGGCGCGGCAGCATGTCCTGGGGCGTCGTGCCTTTGCCCAGGTCATGCACCAGGCAGGCAAAGCGCACGGGCAGCGGGGCCGACAGGCGCGCGGCCATGTCGAGGACCATCATCACGTGCACGCCGGTGTCCACCTCGGGGTGGTATTCGGCGCGCTGGGGCACGCCCCACAGCCGCTCCACCTCGGGCAGCAGCACGGCCAGCGCGCCACACTCGCGCAGCACCTCGAACATGCGCGTGGGGTGGTCCTCCATGAGGCCGCGCGCGAGCTCCTGCCACACGCGCTCGGCCACGAGGTGGTCGGCCTCGCCGGCCTGCACCATCTCGCGCATCAGCGCCATGGTCTCGGGCGCCACCGTGAAATCGGCAAAGCGCGCCGCAAAGCGCGCCACGCGCAGGATGCGCACCGGGTCTTCGCGGAAGGCGTCGGTCACGTGGCGCAGCACGCGCTGCTTCAGGTCTCTTGCGCCGCCATAGGGATCGAAAACGGCTCCAACGCCCGCCCAGCCTGCCCTGGCAGCTATGGCATTGATAGTGAGATCGCGGCGCGACAAATCCTCCTCCAGCGTCACGTCGGGCGAGGCCTGGACCACGAAGCCGCGGTAGCCGCGCCCGCTCTTCCTCTCGGTACGCGCCAGCGCGTATTCCTCGTGCGTCTCGGGGTGCAGGAAGACGGGAAAGTCGCGCCCCACGGGCACGAAGCCGCGCGCCACCATGTCCTCGGGCGTGGCGCCGACGACGACCCAGTCGTGGTCATTGACGGGGCGGCCCAGAAGCCGGTCGCGCACGGCGCCGCCCACCATGTAGATCTGCATGGCAGAGAGTGTAGGTGCGCCGCGGATCGACCCGCCTCAGTCGATTTTCACGTTGGCGGCGCGTGCCGTTTCGCCCCAGCGCTTGAGTTCGGACTGCACGAAGGTCTTGAAACTGGCTGGCGAATTGGGTGCGGGCGGCATCAGAAAGCCGTTGGCTTCGTATTTGCCTTTCAGGTCCGCATTGCCGGAGAGCTGGCTGTTGATGGCCCGGTTGAGCCTGTCAACGACCTGTGCAGGCGTGCCCGCGGGGGCGAAGATCGCGAACCATGCCGCGACATCGAAACCCGCAATGCCCGACTCCTGCATCGTGGGGATGTCCGATGCGAAGCTCACGCGCTGCGCCGTGGTGACGGCCAGGCCCTTGAGCTTGCCCGAGCGGATCTGGGGCAGCAGCGGCGGCAGGTTGTCCATCGTCGAATCCACCTGGCCACCCAGAAGATCGGCCATCGCCGGGCCGCTGCCGCGGTAGGGCACATGCAGGATGTTCGTGCCGGTGCGCAGCTTGAACAATTCGCAGCCCAGGTGGGCCGACGAACCGTTGCCGGGGGAGGCGCAGGTCAGCTTGCCCGGGTACTTCTTGGCATAGGCCACGTAGTCCGCGACGCTGGCGACCGGCAACTGCGGGCTCACCGCCAGGATGTTGGGCACGAAGTTGAGTTGGGCCACGGGCACCAGGTCGCGCCCGGCGTCAAAGCTCAGCTTGGCATAGACGCTTTGGTTGATGGTGGTGGAGATCGAGCCGACGAACAGGGTGTAGCCGTCGGCTGGGGCCCGGACCACGCTTTCCGCGCCGATGTTGCTGTTGGCGCCGGGGCGGTTATCCACGATGAAGGGTTGGCCCAGATCCTTGCTGAGTGCGTCGGCGATCAAGCGTGCGCTCAGATCCGTGGCGCCACCGGGTGCATAGCCGACGACCAGGCGCACGGGTTTGGCGGGATAGTCCTGGGCGCATGCCGTGAGCGCGCTCGCCGAGCAGGCGATGGCGATGGCCGTCATGCGGATGGCTTGTGACAGAGTGTGTGCCTTCACGGTTGTCTCCTTGGTTGATATAAGAGGCGGGTCTTGCGGAAAAGCGATGGAAGGCGGCCACGGCCGCTGTCCGGCATCAGAGGGCCATTGGGTGTCCGACGCGGCGCAGCAGGCCGCTGTCCACCTCATCCAGCGCGGCGCAGCCCAATAGCGCCATGTCGGTGAGGATCTCGTCGCGGAAGATGTGGACCGCACGGCGTATGCCTTCGGCTCCCCCTATCGCGGCGCCGAACAGCTGGGGCCGGCCCGTGAAGACCATTCGGGCGCCCAGGGCCAGTGCCTTGAGGACATCCGTGCCGCGGCGAAATCCGCCATCGATCAGCACCGGAAAATCGGCCGGCACGGCAGCGCAGACCTCGGGCAGCGCCTGCAGCGGCGCGATGCAGCCGTCGAGCTGCCTGCCGCCATGGGTGGAGACGATGATGGCATCGGCGCCATGTGCCACGGCCGATCGGGCGTCATCGGGGTGCATCACGCCCTTGAGCACCAGCTTGCCGTCCCATAGCTCGCGGATCTGGCGGATGCAGTCCCAATCCAGCCGGTCGCGACCGCCTCTGAAGCCGTTCGGTGGCTCCTGCGTGATCGCGGGGCCCATTTCGTGCGACAGATTGGAAAAGCGCGGAATACCCTCGCCGAGCACGGTGCGCAGGAAGACCTGCAAGGTCCACCGCGGGTGCATGAGCCCGTCCAGCAGGAGCTTGAGGCTGAAGCGAAACGGCACGGTGAAGCGCAGCCGCTGCAGGTTTTCGCGATTGGCCGCGACGCAGGTGTCGATGGTGATGACAAGCACCGGGATCTGCGCCTGCCGCAAGCGCTGCAGCAGGGGGCGGACGCGGTCCATGTCGCCGGGGATGTAGGCCTGGTACCAGCAGCGGTTGGCGTTTTCCTGCTGCAGCCGCTCCAGCGGCACGGTGGAGGCGCCGCTGATGATGAACGGCAGTTGCTCCTCGCGTGCGATGCGCGCCAGGGCGGCATCGCAATCACGCGCGACGATGGCCGAGAAACCGGTCGGCGCAAACCCCAGGGGCAGCGAATAGGTTTGGCCCCACAACGTGGCCGCCGGGCTGCGCTGCGCCACGTTGCGCAGGCCGCGTGGTGCAAAGCCCAGCCGCTCGAAATGCCGCCGGCTTTCGGCCAGCGACTGGCCGTCCTCCGTGCCGCCGCAGACATAGCCGCGCACGCAGGCGGGCAGGCGACGCAGTGCTGCGCGCTCCAGATCGGCAATCGACAGATAGTTGTTCAGCGACCCCATGCTTTGCGGCTCCCGCGGTCCCGTGACCGCAGGAGCGATTGTTCGGGTGCAGGGGATGAGGCGGCAAACGAAATAAATTGATCGTGGGATTACTTTTGCTCATGTGGCGGGCTTGCCGGTCCCGGCCTGCCCGCGCACCCATTCGGTGAACGCCAGGATTTTGGGTTCGGCCGCGCAGTGGCTGGCATGCGCCACGTAGTAGGCGCCGTCGCTGGGCTGCACATAGGGCCACACCTGCACCAGCCGGCCCGAGCGCAGTGCGGGCCGGACGAACATCTGCGGCATGACGGCGACGCCAATGCCTTCCACGGCGGCGGTCAGGCACATCGAGAAGGTGTCGAACCGGGGGCCCTGGTAGCAGCGTATCGATTCGAAGCCCTGGTGAGCAAACCAGTCGCGCCAGATTTCCGGCCGCGACGAGCACTGGATCAGGGTTTGCATCTCCAGTGCGTCCAGCGAATCAATGGGGCGCTGCCTCGGGTACTGCGGGCTGCAGACGGCCATCACGGGTGCGTCGAACAGGCGATGGCAGTCTGCGCCGGGCAATGAGCCGCTGCCGTAGAAGAGCGAGATGTCGATGCGCGACTGCATCAGGTCGAAGGGCCGGGCATCCGAGCGCGTGACCACCTGAATGTCGGGGTGGCGCTGCATGAAGTCGCGCAGGCGGGGGATCAGCCAGCTGGAGCCGAATGTGGGCTGGACCGCGATGCTCAAGGTCTGAGATGCCTGGCCATAGCCCATGACGTAGCGCGAAGAAACATCGATCTGGTTGAGGATGACGCGCACTTCGGACAGGTACATCTGCCCCGCCGGCGTCAGCGCGAGGCCCCGGGGTGAGCGGTGAAACAGCGGGTGGCACAGCATGGCCTCCAGCTGGGCGATTTGCTTGCTGACGGCGCCCTGGGTCAGACACAGATCCTGCGCCGCCAGCGTGAAGCTCATGTGGCGCGCCGCAGCCTCGAAGCATTGCAACGCCGCGATGGAGGGGGTGATGCGCTTTTGCATGTGCGTATCCGCTTGCGAAATGGATCTGGCTCTGCCTAGGGCATTGTGGCAAAGCCGCGCATCATCGCGCCCACCGGGAGCGGCCCGGCAGCGTCGTCGCCGGTATTCGATGTCGGCCGCGTGCACGACGCGCCACAGCCCTGCGCTACGGTCGCCGGCAGTCTCCGATGGCCGAAGTCCGCAACAGGCCTGTCAGCGGACGCGGTGCAGCGTATTGTGATCCGTGTGGTGCATCTCTGCGCCCGTGGCGGCGAGCTTGAGCAGCAGGTCGGACTGGTAACTGATCGTGCCGTCGTCATGCACCGTGAACGTGGTCACGAAGTCCTTGATCTCGGCGCGCTGCAGCAGGTATTTGTTCTGTACCAGGCCGTAGCTCGGCGAGCCGGGCGTGGCGCGGAAGGTGAACACCTTGTCGCGCGGCTTGGCCTGGCCGCCGGCCAGGGCGGCGATGCCGCGGCCAAAGACCACGGCGCGCATGATTTCGCCGGTGGCCTTCTCCCACAGCATGTAGCCGACCTCGTCATGGAAGGGGTTCATGGCCTCCTCGCCGTGGCGCCAGGCGGTCATCTGGTAGGTCAGCCCTTCGAGCGATTGCTTGCCGTTCTCTTGTTTGGGAATCGGGCGGAACCAGGCCTTCTCGAAATAGCCGGTCTCGCCGGTCACGTCGTCCTCGTTGTGATAGGACAGGTCCACGCCCACATTGCCTTCCCATTCGCCCACCAGTGGCGTCAAAGGGCCCAGGCGTTGTGGTCCAAGAATGGTGGCCATGATGCACTCCTTGTCGTTGTGAATGGAGTCTCGAGGGTAGTCCGCGCGGCCGCGGCTTGCAAATGGCCGTCCTTTATCACCGCGATGGCGCGCAGGCTATCGCGCGCCGCTACAAGCCAACCACCAGCCGGGCGTCGAACAGCGGGTTCTCGTTGACGCCGTCCTTGGCGTAGCCGCGCGGGTTGCACAGCACGCGCGTGCCGTGCAGGGAGTAGTCGAAGCTGTCATGTGTGTGGCCGTGAATCCATAGCCGGGCGCCGCTGGCCGCCACCAGGGCTTCCGCGTTGGAGACAAAGCAGGCGTTCAGCGGCGAGCCGGCAAAGCGTGGGTGGATGCTGAGCGGCGAGGGCGCGTGGTGCGTGATGACCACCGTGGGCCCGCCGAACGGCTCGGCCAGCGCGCCCGTGAGCCACCGCACGTTGGCTTCGTACAGTGCCGCAGCATCCTCGGGGCGGAACAGGGGCGCGTCGGCCTGATCCGAGACGCGTATGCGCTGGAAGTCGCGCATGAAGCGCAGGGCCTCGTCCATGGCGCCGCTGCGTGCCGGCCCCTCGCCGACGATGCGGAAGTCGCTCCACAGCGTGCTGCCTATGAAGCGCACGCCCTGCAGCACCAGGCTGCGGTTGTCCAGGAGCTGCACGGGGCCCCCCGCGCAAAGCGCCTGCAGCGTGCGCGGCGTCTGTCGCAGGCTGCCGCCATAGAACTCGTGGTTGCCGGGCACGTAGAGCACCGGCTTGCCAAAGCCCTGGGCCCAGGCAACGGCCTGCTCGGGGCGGGCGATGTCGCCGGCCAGCACGACGATGTCGGCGTCGGTCTCGGGTTGCTCCATGCCGTGCACGCCCAGGTGCAGGTCGGACAGAATGTGCAGCTTCATGGCGGTATGTTCCGTGAGTACTGTAGGCCGTTCAACTGGGGGAGACTGCCGGACCTGGAAATCCCCGCCTGCGAATCGACCGCAGCGGCCCAATTTCCCCGTCGCCACTCTTCGAGCGCGTTTGTCGCGTTCCAGGTCCGGCAGTCTCCCAGGTTCAATCGAGCGTCTGCCGGTAGCGCGCCAGCGCCACCGCGCCTGCCGCGGCCAGGAAGGCCAGCATGGGCCAGAGCTCGGGCGCGAGATCGGCAAAACCGCTGCCCTTGAGCAGGATGCCGCGCACGATGCGCAGGAAATGCGTGAGCGGCAGCAGCTCGCCGAGTCTCTGCGCCCAGTGCGGCATGCCGCGAAACGGGAACATGAAGCCCGACAGCAGGATGGATGGCAGGAAGAAAAAGAACGTCATCTGCATGGCCTGCAGCTGGTTGCGCGCCAGCGTCGAGAAGGTGAAACCCACGGCCAGGTTGGCAAGGATGAATACGCCGATCATGGCCATGAGCAGCGCGAAGCTGCCGGCCATGGGAACCTCGAACAGCGCCCAGGCGGCCGTGAGGATCACGCCGAGCTGCAGGTAGCCGATCAGCACATAGGGCAGGATCTTGCCCGCCATGACTTCGAGCGGCCGAACGGGGGTGGCCAGCAGGTTTTCCATGGTGCCGCGCTCGCGCTCGCGCGTCATGGCCAGAGAGGTCAGCATGACCATGGTCATGGTGAGGATGGTGCCCACCAGCCCCGGCACGATGTTGTAGCGCGACAGCCCCTCGGGGTTGTAGCGGCGGTGTATGCGCAACTCGAACGGCGGTGCGCGTGGCCCCAGCGCGTACAGGGGACCGGAGAGGTCATGCGCCAGCGCCTGTGTGGCCACGAGGTTCAGAGCCGCGATGGCATTGCCCGAGGCGGCCGGGTCGGTCGCGTCCACGGCCACATACAGCGCGGGCTGCTCGCCGCGCAGCAGGCGGCGCTCGAACTGGGGGGGGACCACGAGCATGAATTGCACCTCGCCGCGCGCCATGAGCGCGTCGCCCTCGGACTCGGCCGAGGGTTGGGCCGTGATGTGGAAATAGCCCGTGTTTTGCAGCGCCGCGAGCAGGCTGCGCGTGAGCGGCCCGCCGTCGGCCGCGACCACGGCCGTGGGAAGCCCCTTGGGGTCGGTGTTGATGGCATAGCCGAACAGGATGAGCTGCAGCACCGGCACGCCCACGGCCATGGCGAAGGTGAGGCGGTCGCGCAGCATCTGCTGGAATTCCTTGAGGAAGACTGCGGCCATGCGCGCGGCCGAAAAGCCCGTCATGTCTGCGGCTCCGCGGCGAAGTTGTCCGGCGTGCCGCGCATCAGGTGGATGAACACGTCCTCCAGTGTGGGCGCCATGCGCTGCACGCGCAGGCCGGCATGGTTGCGCAGCGGCGCCACGGCCTGTGCCAGCAAGGCCGCGTCGCGGCCCGCCACATGCACGGCATTGCCAAAGGCGGCCACGCTCTCCACGCCGGGCGTGGCCTGCAGCGGCGCGATCAGGGCGGCCGCGCCTTGGCCCTCGACGCGCCATATCGAGAGCTGCGCCGCGGCGACGATGCCGGCCTGCGTGCCGCGCACCAACACCTGGCCGTAGGCGAGGTAGACGAGCTCGTGGCAGCGCTCGGCCTCGTCCATGTAATGCGTGGACACCAGCACCGTGATGCCCTCGGCCGCCAGGCGGTGGATCTCGTCCCAGAAGTCGCGCCGCGCCTTGGGGTCCACGCCGGCCGTGGGTTCGTCGAGCAGCAGCAGGCGCGGCTGGTGGATCAGGCAGGCGGCCAGCGCCAGGCGCTGCTTCCAGCCGCCCGACAACGCCCCCGCCAGCTGGTACTGGCGCTGCACGAGGCCCAGGCGCGCCAGCGCCGCGTCCACGGCCGCGCGGCGCTCGGGCAGGGCGAACAGGCGCGCCACGAAGTCCAGGTTCTGGCGTATCGACAGGTCCTCGTACCAGCCGAAGCGCTGAGTCATGTAGCCCACCTGGCGCTTGATGGCCGCGGCCTCGCGAACGATGTCCAGGCCCAGGCAATGGCCCTGGCCGGCATCGGGCGTGAGCAGGCCGCAGAGCATGCGGATGGTGGTGGTCTTGCCGCTGCCGTTGGGCCCGAGGAAGCCGCAGATGCGCCCCGGCGCAACCTGCAGCGACACGCCATCGACCACGGCGCGGCCGCCGTAGCGCTTGGTCAGGCCCTGCACGTCTATGGCCCAGGCGGCGTTCACCGGACCTCCACGCGCCGCACATCGAGCGGCTGGCCGGGGCGCAGGCGCGGCGCGTCCTGCACCTCGGGGCGTGCCTCGACCAGGAACACCAGCTTGGCGCGCTGGGCGTTGGAGTAGATAACGGGCGGCGTGTACTCGGCCTGCGTGGCGATGCGGCTCACGCGCGCGGCTATCGGGCTGCCACAGCCGTCGCAGGCCAGTTGCACGGCGTCGCCCGGTGCCAGCGTTGCGACCTGGTCCTCTGGCACATAAAAGCGCGCCTTGATGTTCGCCGGCGGCAGCAGCGACAGCACGGGCTGGCCTGCGCTCACATACTCGCCGGCGCGATAGAACACATCGGCCACCTGGCCGGCGGCCGGCGCCTCCTGCTGCTTCTGCCGCCGGCTCCAGTCGGACTGGCGCAGCGCCTGGTCGGCGGCCTGCGCCTGGGCCTCGGCCGCGGCTCGCTCGGCGGGCCGGCCGGGCAGGCGCGCCACGCGCAGCGCGGCCTCCAGCTCGGCCACATGGTCCTGCGCCTGGCGTGCGCCGCTTTGCAGGCTGTCGAGTGTGGCTGCCGAGATGAAGCCCTGCGCCACAAGCTGGCGCTGGCGTGCCAGATTGCTCTGCGCCAGCTGCGCGGCGGAGCGCGCCTGGGCCAGCTGAGCCTGGAGCTGGGCGATCTCGTCGGGGCGCCTGCCGCTGGCCAGGTTGGCGGACTGGGCCTGGGCTGCCGCCAGCTTGGCGCGGGCCTGGGCCTCCAGCGCCCGCTCGGGTTCGCCGTCCAGCGTGAACAGCGGCGCGCCCTGGTCCACCTGCTGGCCGGCCTGCACGGCAAGCGTCGCTATGCGCCCCGGCAGGGCGGGCGCGATGTAGAGATAGTCGCCCTCGGCATAGCCTGACCAGCCGGGCGCGGCGCCTTCCTGGCAGGCGGCCAGCGCCACGGTGAGGCCCAGCGCGGCGCAAAGACGTTGGGCGGCCGGTGCTGCGGGCATGGTGGCGATCAGCGCGCCGGTGCGAGCCGGTACGGCTCCTCGAAGTCCCGGAAGTCGTGCTCGGCCAGCGCGCCGTCTATCCAGGCCTGCACGCCGGGCAACGCGCGCACGCGCTGCACATAGGCGGCGATGGGCTCGGGCATGGGCAGGCCGTAAGTGATGAGGCGCATGCACACGGGCGCGTAGAACGCGTCGGCCACCGTGAACTGGCCGAACAGCATGGGGCCGCTGTACTTGGCGAGCAGCTCGCCCCACATGTCCACCAGGCGCTGCACGTCGGCGCGCACGCCGGCCTGGTCGCGCCAGATGATGGCGCCGATCTCGGGCAGCCGTGCCTCGATGTTCATGCCGCAGTGGCTGCGCAGGGCCGTGAAGCCGCTGTGCATCTCGGCCGTGACGCTGCGCGCGTGGGCGCGGGCGGCGCGGTCCTCGGGCCAGAGCCGCTTGTCGGGGTGCGTCTCGGCCAGGTACTCGGCGATGGCGAGGCTGTCCCAGACCGACACGGCGCCATCGACCAGCACCGGTACCTTGCCCGCAGGGCTCACGGACTTGAGCCGGCGCTTGAACTGTGAGCCGGCGTCGAAACCGTCGAAGCGCACGGGCACTTCCTCGAACGCGATGCCGGCCTGGCGCAGCAGCACCCAGGGGCGCATGGACCAGGAGGAATAGTTCTTGTTGCCTATGTAGAGTTGGAGCATGGGGGCAGTCCTTTCCGTAAAACTACAAAAACATGAGCTGCCGGCGCTTGTGTGTATTGGGCCGGAGGCGGTTTTTTTATCAAACGGGCCAGACGATGCCGTTGTCGTTGAGGATGGCGTCGAGCGGCATGTCGTGCGCCTCGGGCTCGAACTCGTCCAGATAGCCCTGGGTGTAGCCCAGGCCTACGGTGACAGGGCGCGGTTGCAGCGCGGCGAGCGTGCGGTCATAGAAGCCGCCACCATAGCCCAGGCGGTAGCCGCCCGGGCCGTAGCCCACGCAAGGCACGAACAGCAGCGTGGGAATGATGAGCTCCGTGTCCTTGGGCTTGGGAATGCCATAGGCGTCCTCCTCCATGGGGCAGCCCGGATACCAGGCGTGGAAGGTGAGCGTCTTGTGCACCTTGTCGATCACGGGCAGGCCGATGCGGCGCAGCTGGGGTTCGTCGAGCAGCTCGCCGTCTTCCTTCCAGCGGTGCAGCGCGGGCAGGGGGTCGAACTCGCCCTTGATGGGCCAGTAGGCGCCGATGACGGTATCCGGGCGGTCCACCAGCCAGATGCGCATGACGCGCTGCAGCAGGTCGGCGCGCTGCAATCTGTCGGGCAGATTCAGGCGTTGTTCTACCAGCGCGCGGCGCAGGGCTGCTTTGTCCATTACATAATCCCCCAATGCATTGGCACAAGATTCTGACATCGCTGGTTGCGGGTGCGGCGTTGGCCACCGCTGCATCGGGGGCTGCGGCCCAAAATCGTGGCGACGATACGCTGCTGGAGATGCAGCAGGCCTTCCGCAAGGGTGATCAGTCCCGGCTGACGGCGCTGCTGCCGGACGCACGCGGCCATGTCCTCGAACCCTGGGCCGCCTACTGGGAGCTGCGCGCGCGTCTGGGCCAGGCCCAGCCGTCCGAGGTGAATGCCTTCCTGCAGCGCTATGCGGGCAGCTACCAGGAAGACCGCCTGCGCAACGACTGGCTGCTGCTGCTTGGCCAGCGCCGCGACTGGGACCAGTTTGCCGAACTGCACCCGGCCTACCGCATGGGCGACGACCGGGAGGTGCGCTGCTACGCGCTCGGCATAGACCAGGTCAAGGGGACGGCCGCCGACGACGCCGGCGCCGAGGTGCTGCGCAACTGGTATGCGCTGCGCGACGTGGACGACGGCTGCTCCAACGCCGCCGCCGAGATGCTGGCGGCCAAGAAGATCAAGCCGCTTGACGTGTGGCGCAAGGCGCGCCTGGGCGCCGAGGCGGGCCGCCTGCGCGTGGTGCGCAAGGCCGTGGAAATTGTCGCCCCCGACGCCCTGGGACAGCTGCGCGAGGCGCTGGACTCGCCCAGCAAATACCTCACGGGCCGTGCCACCGCGCGCGGCCGCGAGCGCCAGGAGCTGGTCGTGCTGGCCCTCGTTCGCATGGCCATGAGCGACGCCGGTGCCGCGGCCGGCCTGCTGGACCGCAAATGGGGTGTGCACCTGTCGGCCGAGGAGCGCAACTGGCTCTGGGGCCTGATCGGCAAGCAGGCGGCGCTGTCGCTCTCGCCCGATGCACTCTCCTACTTCGACAACGTGGGCCGTGATGCAGATCTTTCCGACGACATGCTGGCCTGGAAGGTGCGCGCCGCGCTGCGCGCCGGCCAGTGGAAGCAGGTGGGTCGCGCCATAGACGCCATGAGTCCCGCAGCGCGCCAGGACAGCACCTGGGTGTACTGGAAGGCGCGCTCGCTCACCGCGGGCCGAGCCAGCGAAGAGGATCGCTCCGCCGCACGACAGCTGTACGAGCGCATCGCCGGCAGCACGGGCTTTTATGAGCAGCTGGCGCTGGAGGAACTGGGCGCGCGCGTCACGGCCGCGCCCGCGCCCGCACCGCTGACCGATGCCGAGAAGGCCGCCGCGCGCGCCAACCCGGGCCTGAACCGCGCGCTGTATGCCATCGGCATGGGCCTGCGCGGCGAGGGCGTGCGCGAGTGGAACTACAGCACCAACCTGCACCAGGCGGGCGGCATGGGCGAGCGCGAACTGCTGGCCGCGGCCGACCTCGCCTGCGAGCGCCAGGTGTGGGACCGCTGCATCAACACCAGCGAGCGCACCAAGGGCGTGATCGACGCCGGCCAGCGTTTTCCCATGCCGTTTCGCGACGCCGTGGTGCGGCGCGCCCAGGGCATAGGCCTCGATCCCGCCTATGTCTACGGCCTGATCCGCCAGGAGAGCCGCTTCATCATGGACGCGCGCTCGGGCGTGGGCGCATCGGGACTGATGCAGGTCATGCCGGCCACGGCACGCTGGACCGCGAAAAAGATCGGCCTCGCGGGCTTCACCGCCGACCAGATCAATGACCGCGACACCAACATCACCATAGGCACGGCCTACCTCAAGCTGGCGCTCGATGACTTCGACGGCTCCATGGCCCTGGCCGCAGCCGCCTACAACGCCGGCCCGGGCCGCCCGCGCAATTGGCGCAACGGCCCGGTGCTGGACGCCGCCATCTGGGCCGAGAACGTGCCGTTCAGCGAGACACGCGACTACGTCAAGAAGGTGCTGTCCAACACCGTGAACTACGCCGCCATCCTGACGGGCCTGCCGCAGTCGCTCAAGAGCCGCCTGGGGCAGGTGGGGCCGCGCGACGCGCGCGAGCCGGAGCCGAACAAGGATTTGC
>JAFECU010000265.1 GCA_018242005.1 Pseudomonadota bacterium
GTGCTGCAGCGCAACCAGGCGCTGATCGCGGCGCGCGCCGGGCGCGCCATCCACATCGTCGCCGTGGCCACGCGCACGCCGGCGCGCGCCGCGGCCGTGCTCGGTGATGCGCCCGGCGTGCGCCTGCTGGACGACCCCCTGCGGCTCGCCGCCGACCCCGGCGTGGACGTGGTGCTGGAACTCGCCGGCGGCACGGCAGACGCGCGCGACTGGGTGCTGACGGCGCTGGCCCACGGCAAGCATGTGGTGACGGCCAACAAGGCCCTGCTGGCCACGCATGGCGAGGCGCTGGCCCAGGCCGCGGCGCGCCACGGCCGCGTGCTGGCCTACGAGGCGGCGGTGGCCGGCGGCGTGCCCGTCATCCAGGCGCTGCGCGAGGGCCTGGTGGGCAACCGCATCCTGTCGCTCACCGGCGTGCTCAACGGCACCAGCAACTACATCCTGACGCGCATGCAGGCGCATGGCCTGGGCTTTGCCGCGGCCCTCACCGAGGCCCAGGCCCTGGGCTACGCCGAGGCCGACCCGTCCTTCGACGTGGACGGCCAGGACAGCGCGCACAAGCTCACCCTGCTGGCCGCCAATGCCTTCGGCATGCCGCTGCGGCTCGATGCCGTGCATGTCGAAGGCATACGCGCGCTGCGGCCGGACGACCTGGCGGCTGCCGCGCAGCTCGGCTATGCCGTCAAGCTGCTGGCCATGGCGCGCCGCGGCGCGCAGGGCGTGGAACTGCGCGTGCACCCCGCGCTGGTGCCGCAGGGCCACCCGCTGGCGCGGCTCGACGGCGCGACCAACGGCCTGCTGGTGCAGGCCGACGCCGTGGGCGACATGTTCTGCAGCGGCGCCGGCGCGGGCGGCGAGCCCACGGCCTCGGCCGTGCTGGCCGATCTGGTGGACGTGGCACGCCGGCCCGCGGCCGCCCAGGCGCGCGTGCCCACGCTGGGCGTGCACGAGCGCGCCGCCGCCCAGCCCGCACCCCTGCCCATGGTCAGTGTGCGCACGCGCCACCTGCTGCGCCTGCTGCCCGGCGCGGCGCTGAACGAGGCCGAGGTGCTGCGCCTGCTGGCCCGCGCGGGCATCACGGTGCAGCGCCGCGCCTGGGGCCCGGCCCACGCGGGCGCGCCCACGCTGCTGCTGCTCACCGCGCCCGTGCCGGACGCCGTGGCCGCGCGCGCGGCCGCGCTGCTGCACGAACGCACCGGCGCCCGGGTGCGGCGCCTGCGCGTGGAGCATTTTGATGCCGCAGATTGTGAATAGAACTCGGCTCCAGAGCCCTGTACACAAGCGCTGCCAGCTATTTATTCAGTAGTAACCGCATGGGCCGCGCCGGGCACGCAATCGGCTACCATCGCTGGATGAAAAGCCAGTGGCGTGCCCGCCATTGCCGACGCCACTCCCCACCCTCCCCTCCATGTCCGCACAGCAATGGGCCGAGCAGGCCCTGCAATCCTTCGAGGCCGTGGTGCAAGCCACCGACGGCTTTCGCGTGCGCGAGGGCCAGCGCAGCATGGCCGCCCTGGTGGCGCAGACCTTTGCGCGCGCGCAACTGGGCAAACAGGGCGAGGATGCCGACCCGCCCGAGCGCGCCATCGCCGTGGTGCAGGCCGGCACGGGCGTGGGCAAGTCGCTGGCCTACAGCGTACCGGCCATTGCCATGGCGCTGGCGCGCGGCACGCGCGTGCTGATCTCCACGGCCACCGTGGCGCTGCAGGAGCAGCTGGTGCACAAGGATCTGCCGGCGCTAGCGGCGCGCATGGAGCAGCCTTTTGCGTTCGCGCTGGCCAAGGGGCGCGGGCGCTATGTCTGCAAACTGAAACTGGAGCGCCTGGCCGGCGGCGGCGCGGGCGGCGATGACGACCTGCCCGACGACGACCTGTTCCCCGAGGAGGCCGCGGCCGCACGCCCGCGCGCGCGCCACGACGGCGAGGCGCGCATGAAGTTCTACGCCAGCCTGGCCGACGCCCTGGCCACGGACCTGTGGGACGGCGACCGCGACAACCTGACCAGCCCGCCCGAGCCCGAGGTCTGGAGCCCCGTGGCGGCCGAGGCCAGCTCCTGCACCGGCCGGCACTGCCCGCTGTTCAGCCAGTGCAGCTACTTCGAGCGGCGCAAGCAGCTCGTGGCGGCCCAGGTCATCGTCGCCAACCACGACCTGCTGCTGTCGTCCCTGGGCGCGCGCCTCTTGCCCGAACTCGACAACTGCCTGCTGGTCATCGACGAGGCGCACCACCTGCCGGCCACGGCGCTCGACCAGTTCGCCTGCGAGGCCGACCTCTCGCGCCTGACCTGGATAGACCGGCTGGCCAGCCGCGCGCTGCGCATAGGCCAGCTCGTCGAGGTCGAGGAGATTGCCGACATACCCAACCACGCCGCGCGCCTGCGCGCCGCGCTGCAGGACGCCGCGCGCCTGGTCATGGATGTCTATGGCGAGCAGCTGCGCGCGCCCGCCCCTGGCCGGCGCCCGTTTGCGGCCAGCATGCCCACGCGCGCCCGCGTGCCCGGCGGCCAGCTGCCCGAGGCGCTGGTCGAGCCCTTTGCACAGGCCGCGCACCACGCGGGCGGCTTTCTCGACGCGCTGCGCGCCATCGCCAAGGCGCTGCGCAGCGAGATGCGCGACAAGCCCGACGAGGCGCGGCGCCTGTCGCAGCTCTACGCCCAGATCGGCAGCCTGGCGCCGCGCCTGGAGGCCGTGCACGCCGCGGCCCAGCTGCTGCTGCAGGACACGCCCGAGGGCGCGGTGCCGGCGGCCAAGTGGTTCACGCTGGAGGTCGATGGCGACTTCATCGTCGTGCGGGCCCATGCCAGCCCGGTGCTGCCCGGCGCCGCGCTGGCCGGCCGCCTGTGGTCGGCCGTGCGCGGCGCGGTGCTGACATCGGCCACGCTCACGAGCTGCGGCCAGTTCGACTTCTTTCTGCGCGAAGCTGGCCTGTATGGCGACGCCGCCGTGACCACACTGGCCGTGCCCAGCCCCTTCGACTACGCGCAGCAGGGCACGCTGGTGGCCAGCGAGACCCGCGCCGAGCCGCGCGACGCCCAGGCCTTCACGGCCGAGATGGTGGACGCGCTGCTCAGTGACCTGGCCCTGGTGGAGGCCGGCGCGCTGGTGCTGTTCACCTCGCGCGAGCAGATGCGCATGGCCGTGGACCTGCTGCCCACGGCCATGCGCGCCAGCGTGCTGGTGCAGAACACCCTGCCGCGCCCGCAGCTGCTCGCGCGCCACCGCGAGCGCGTGGCGGAGGGCCTGCCGTCCATCATCTTCGGCATGCAGTCCTTTGGCGAGGGCCTGGACCTGCCGGGCGCGCTGTGCGAATCGCTGTTCATCACCAAGCTGCCCTTCGCCCCGCCCGACGACCCCGTGGGCGAGGCGCGCGCCGAATGGCTGCGCGGCGCGGGGCGCGACCCCTTCAGTGAGCTCGTCGTGCCGGCCACGGCCATACGCCTGGCGCAATGGGTGGGCCGCGCGATACGTACCGAGGAAGACCGCGCCCATGTCTACTGCTACGACAAGCGCCTGGTGCGCACGGGCTATGGCCAGCGCCTCCTCGCCGGCCTGCCACCGTTTGCGCTGCAGCGACGACAATCGGCTGCATGAGCAGCAACACCCTCCCCCCTTGCCCCCAATGCGGGCTGGAGCACACCTACCCCGACGGCAGCAACTACATCTGCCCCGACTGCGCCTTTGAATGGCCCATGCAGGCCGAGCCGTCCGAGGCCGACGCCGCACCGGGCGAGGCCATCGTGCGCGACGCCCACGGCAACCCGCTGCAGAACGGCGACGCCGTGATCCTGGTGAAGGACCTCAAGGTCAAGGGTTCGTCCTCAGTGCTCAAGAAGGGCAGCAAGATCAAGGGCATACGCCTGGTCGATGGCGCCGACGGACACAACGTGGACTGCAAGACCGAGCTGGGCAGCATGCTGCTCAAGTCGGAGTTCCTCAAGAAAGCGTAAAACCCGCGCTGCGAACACGCCCGCCATAATTCGCCCATGCAGATCGGCCCCGCTCTCCAGTCCCGTATTGCAGATATCTGCAGGCGCTACCACGTGCGTCGGCTGCAGATGTTCGGCTCCGCCGCAGTGGGGCAGGATAGGCCCGGCAGCGACGTGGATCTGCTGGTGGAGTTCATCCCCGGCGAAGCCCCCAGCGGCTTTGCGCTGGTGGACATGCAGGACGAGCTGTCCACGGCCTTCGGTGGTCGCAGGATTGATCTGGCCTTCCCTTCCGTGCTCGACAACCCTTTTCGGCGGCTCTCCATCGAACCCCAATTGAAGCCCTTGTTCCAATGACGGTGGATCGCACACTTGCGCACCTGGCGGACATGCTGCGGTTCGTGCAGGAACTACGGCCCCTCGCCATGGCACTGACCGCTGAAGAATTTGCCCAGCAACGCATCTTGTGTCTTGCAGTGGAAAAGTTGTTCATCAACCTGGGCGAAGCTGCGTACCGCGTCGACGCCCAGCGCGCCCAGCAGATACCGGACATCCCTTGGCGCAGAGTGATCGGCCTGCGCAACATTCTTGCGCATGGCTACGAGCAGGTTGCCCATGAAATCCTGTTCAAGACCATCACCGACGACTTGCCTGCGCTCGAAGTGGCACTGCAGCACGCGCTCGCTGGCGCGCAAGGCATCCCGCCGGTGTAGATCCGTCCCCACCCATGCCATCCCCAATAGCCGTCATCGACTTCGAGACCACCGGCATGATGCCCAGCCAGGGCGCGCGCGCCACCGAGGTGGCCATCGTGCTCATGGAGGGCGAGCGCATCGTGGACCGCTTCGACAGCCTGATGCGCACGGGCGTGTGGATACCGCCCTTCATCACCGAGCTCACCGGCATCACCAACGCCATGGTGGCCGCGGCGCCACCGGCAACCGAGGTGATGCGCGCGGCGGCGCGTTTCGTGGGCGATGCACCCATGGTGGCGCACAACGCCTCGTTCGACAGCAAATTCTGGCAGGCCGAGCTGGCGCACGCGGGCCTGGCCGCACCGCACCCCTTTGCCTGCACGGTGCTGCTGTCGCGCCGCATCTACCCCGACGCGCCCAGCCACAGCCTGGGTCGCATCACCGACCACCTGGGCCTGCCGCGCACGGGCCGCGCCCACCGCGCGCTGGCCGACGCCGAGATGGCGGCCGCCCTGCTCGCGCGCATGCAGCGCGAGCTCTGCCAGCGCTACGGGCTGGACTGGCCGGATCACGCGCTGCTGATGCGGCTGCAGCGCACGGCGCGCCGGTCCATGGACCGGCTGCTGGGCCAGACCGCGTGATGGGTTGATTGGCGCCCTGCCCGGCTGCTACGCTTGCGCGCCATGCGACGTCTTGCACTCCCCACCCTGGCCGTGGCCGCGGCCGTGCTGGCCGGCTGCGCCGGAACGCCCGGGCCAGCGCGCGGCCCGGCCTATGCGCGCCTGTCGGCCGAGCAGGCCAGCGACATCGCCATCCACGCGCTGGGCCTCGTGGGCACGCCCTACCGCTACGGCGGCAACACGCCCGACGGGGGTTTCGACTGCAGCGGCCTGATCGGCTATGTCTACAACAGCCGCGCCGGCGTAGCGCCGCCGCGCACGGTGGCGCAATTGAGCGGCTTTGGCGCGGCCGTTGATCAGGACGAGCTGCGCACCGGCGACCTGGTGGTCTTTGGCCGCGGCCGGCCCACGCATGCCGGCATCTACGTGGGCCAGGGCCGCTTCGTGCATGCGCCATCGACGGGCGGCACGGTGCGGCTGGATTATTTGCAGTCGCGCTACTGGGCGCAGCAGCACGCGAGCTTCAGGCGGCCCTGAACCTTGCTCTGGCGCCAGCGGGGGACAATAGCGCCACCATGACCCATTGCGACCGCCCCACCACCCCGCCGTCGACCCACGACACCACGCGCATCGACGACCTGCGCATCAAGGCCGTGCGCCCGCTGATCACGCCCGCCATCCTCGAGGAATGGCTGCCCGCACCCGAGTCCACGCAGGCGCTGGTCGAGGCCAGCCGCGTCGCCATCTCGCGCGTGCTGCACGAGCAGGACGACCGGCTCATCGTCGTCGTCGGGCCCTGCTCCATCCACGACCATGACCAGGCCATGGAGTACGCGCGCCTGCTTCAACGCGAGGCCGACGCCCTGGCCCAGGACCTGCTCGTCGTGATGCGCGTGTACTTCGAGAAGCCGCGCACCACCGTGGGCTGGAAGGGTTACATCAACGACCCGCACCTGGACGGCAGCTTCGCCATCAACGAGGGCCTGGAGAAGGCGCGCACGCTGCTGCTGGACATCCTGGCACTGGGCCTGCCCGTGGGCACGGAGTTTCTGGACCTGCTCTCGCCCCAGTACATCAGCGACCTGGTGAGCTGGGCCGCCATCGGCGCGCGCACCACCGAGAGCCAGAGCCACCGCCAGCTCGCCAGCGGCCTGAGCTGCCCCGTGGGCTTCAAGAACGGCACGGACGGCGGCGTCAAGGTGGCCGTGGACGCGCTGCTCGCGGCAGAGGCCGAGCATGCCTTCATGGGCATGACCAAGATGGGCCAGGCCGCCATCTTCGAGACGCGCGGCAACCACGACTGCCACGTGATCCTGCGCGGCGGCAAGGCGCCCAACTACGGCGCGGCGGACGTGCAGGCGGCCTGCGAGCTGCTGGAGAAGGCCGGCCAGCGCCCGCAGGTGATGATCGACCTGTCGCACGCCAACAGCAGCAAGCAGCATGCGCGCCAGATCGTCGTGGCCGGGGACGTGGCCGCGCAGATCGCCGCGGGCGATGCGCGCATCACCGGCGTGATGATCGAAAGCCACCTGCAGGAGGGGCGCCAGGACATCGTCGCCGGCCGGCCGCTCCAGCACGGCGTGTCGGTGACCGACGCCTGCATCAGCTACGCGCAGACGGTGCCCGTGCTCGAGCAGCTGGCGGCCGCCGTGCGGGCCCGACGCGCTATTTAATTAGTAGTCTCTGGCGCCCTGCGGACGGACGTCAGAGGCACTTCTGACCACTGCTCTCGTCAATCGGCCCTGGCCCCCGAGTCCTTGACCACCTTGGCCCATTTGACGATGTCCTTCCGGATGAACTCGGCAAACTGCTCGGGCGTGTTGCCGATGATGTCCAGGCCCATGCTGCGAAAGCGCTCCTGCACCTCGGGCTCCTTGAGGACTTCCGCCAGTTCGGCGTGAAAGCGCGTCACCGCCGCGGCGGGCGTGCCCGCCGGTGCCACGAAGCCCAGCCAGGGCATGGCCTCGTAGCCGGGCAGGCCGGACTCGGCCACCGTGGGCACGTCGGGCAGGATCTTCGAGCGCTGGGCCGTGGTCACGGCCAGCAGGCGCGTCCTGCCGTCCTTGACGAAGGGGCCGGACGAGGCCCAGGCGTCGAACATGACCTGCAGGCTGCCACCCACCAGGTCCATGAGGGCAGGGGCACTGCCCTTGTAGGGCACGTGGGTCATCTTCACGCCGGCCATGGTGTTGAACAGCTCGGACTCCAGATGCGTGGAGGTGCCCGCCCCCACCGAGCCGTAGTTGACCTTGCCCGGGTTGGCCTTGATCCAGGCGACCAGCTCGGCCACGTTTTTTGCCGGGACACTGGGGTGCACTTCCAGCACGTGCACGACGGATGCGACCTGTGAAATCGGCGTGAAGTCCTTGATGGGGTCGTAGTTGACCTTGCTGTAGAGCGCCGGCGCGATGCCCAGCGACGATGCGGCCAGCAGCACGGTGTGACCGTCGGGCGCGGCCTTGGCCACATGCTCGGAGGCGATCATGGTGCCGGCGCCCGGCTTGTTCTCCACGATGACGGGCTGGCCCAGGCGCTTGTTCAGCCGCTCGGCCAGCTGGCGCGCCATGATGTCGGCAGCGCCGCCCGGCGCAAAGGGCACGACGATGGTGACGGGTTTGGTCGGATAGCCCTGGGCCAGGGCGGGGCCGCACAGGGCCGCGGCGGCGAGGGCAATGCCGGCCATCAGTTGCTTGATCATCATGTCTCCTAGGGTGTGAAAAATCAGCGGTTGGCGGGGATCACGAGCGCGTCGAGCATGCACACGCCCTGACACGCGGGCTTGACGAGCAGGGGGTTGACCTCGACCTCGTCCACCTGCGACCCCAGCGCCAGGACGGCGCGCGAGAAGGCGGCGATGGCGGCACAGGCCGCGTCCACATCGCCGGGAGGTCGGCCGCGGTAGCCGGTGAGCAGCGGGAAGGCCCTGAGTTCTTCGAGCATCTCGCGCGCCATGGCTTCATCGACCGGCAGCAGGCGGTGGCTCACATCCTTGTACAGCTCGGTCAACACGCCGCCCAGGCCCACGGTGAGCGCCATGCCGAACACCGGGTCGCGCGTGACGCCCAGAATGAGTTCGGCCACGCCGGACTCCATGGCGCCCACCAAGGCTCCGTCGATGCGCGCCCCCGGTGCGCAGGCCCTGGCGCTTGCCAGCACCTGCACGAAGGCTTCGCGCACCTGCCGGGCGTCGGCCAGGTGCAGGCGCACGCCGCCGACCTCGCTCTTGTGGGCAATGCCGGGCGAGAGCACCTTGAGCACCACCGGATAGCCGATGGCGTCGGCCGCCGCCGCCGCCTCATCGGCCGTGGTGGCCACACGCTCCTGGGCCGCGGGCATGCCGTGCCGGGCCAGCAGCTGCTTGCAGCGGTATTCGTCCAGGCTGTGGGGCAGGGCGGCCGGCGCGGGAACAGGCCGGTGCCGCAGGTCCGGCCAGCGGTTGCGGCGGCGCCGTTCCTGCCACAGCAGAAAGGGCGCAAGCGCGGCGGTCGCCACGCCTATGTCCTCGAACACCGGCACGCCGCCGGTGCGCAGGCGTTCGCGCGTCGTGGCGGCGCCGGTGTCTATGGCCACGAACAGCCGGGAATGCGCGGCAGACACGGCGCACAGGTCGCCCGCCATGCGGTCGAGCAGGTAACCGGGTGCGTAGATCACCACGCAGTCCACGGCATCGCTCTGCGCCAGCGCCTGCAGCGCCGTGCGCACAAAGCCGGGGTCGTTGACCACGTTGCCGGTCACGTCCACCGGATTGGCGACCATGCCGTAGTCGGGAATGCCGGCGCGCAGCTGCTGCTGCAGCGCCTGGGGCAGGGTGGGCACGTCCAGGCCCGCGGCGATGAATTTGTCGGCCAGTATCGCGCCCAGCGCCCCGCTGATGGTGACGATGGCCACGCGCCGGCCGGCGCTGCGCTGGCGGTAGTCGGCCAGATGCGCGAGCTGCGCCATCTGCACGAAGTCCTGGCTCTGGATGATGTTCAGCTGCCGGAAGGCAGCCTGGTAGATGGCCTGGTCGCCCGCAAGCGCAGAGGTGTGCGAGCGCACGGCCTCGCTGCCCTTGTCGGTCTCGCCGGCCTTGTAGAGGATGAGCAGCTTGTCCTGGCGCGCGAATGCCTCGGCCGCAGCGATGAAGCGTGGTCCGTCGCGCAGCTCCTCGATGTAGCCCATGCAGACCTGCGTGGCGGCGTCCTGCGCGAGGTACTCGAGGTATTGCGCAAAGTCCACACAGGCCTCGTTGCCGGTGTTGATGAAATGGCTGAAACCAACGCCCAGGCGCCGCGCAATCGCGTACACCGCAGCGCACACGTTGCCGCTTTGCGTCAGAAGGCTCACGCCGCCGGGGCCGGCCTGCATGGGCGCGGTATTGAACACCGAGGCGAAACTGGTGTGCGCCTGGGTGTTGAGGTTGGCAAAGCCCATGGCGTTGGGCCCGGCGACCACCATGTCGGTCGTCGCCACATAGGCCTGCAGCTCGGCCTGCAGGGCTGCGCCCCTGGCGCCTTCCTCGGCGAAGCCGGCCGCGTAGACGATGACGGCGCGCACGCCCCCGGCCGCGCAGCGGCGCAGCATGGGCAGTACGTCGGGCGCGGCAATGGCCAGCACCACCAGGTCGGGCGCGGCGGGCAGCGATTCAATATCGGGCCAGCAGCGCAGGCCGAAGACTTCGCCGTACTTGGGGTTGATGGGGTAGATCTGGCCCGCATAGCCAAACCGGGTCAGGTGCGCGAGCGGCATGCCGCCTATGCGCGCCGGGTCGCTGCTGGCGCCGACGATGGCGATGGACGCCGGGTTGAGCAGGGGTTCGAGGCGGTGGGTGCTGCCCATCATGCGTTCTTCTCGGGGTTCTTCTGGATGGCGTTGGCCAGGCCCCTGTCTCGCACGGTCAGAAAACCCTCGCTCAGGTGCGACAGCTGGTGCGTGTCGAAGTGCGCGGCCAGAGCGGTGCGCAGGCCCTGGGCATCGAGCGTGCGGTTGACGGAGCGCTTGATCAGCCGCAGGCCGAAGGGGGGCGCCTTGGCGATCTGCTGCGCCAGCGCCAGCGTGGCCTCGCCCAGTTCGGCGTCGGACACCACGCGGTTCACCATGCCCATGGCCTGCGCCTCATGCGCGCCCAGCCTGCCGCCGGTGAACAGCAGTTCCTTGGCCTTGCGCGCGCCCATCACCCAGGGGTGGATCAGCACCTCGGTGGCAGCCGCACCCAGGGTGTGGCCCACGGGATCGGAAAAGTATGCCGACTCGCCGGCCACCACCAGGTCACACATGTTGGCGATCATGAAGCCACCGGCGACGCACGCTCCCTGCACCTGGGCGATGGTGGGCTTGGGGAAGTCCCAGATCTTGAGCGAATAGTCGAAGTAGCGCAGCTCCTCATAGGCCCAGCGTTGCTCCACCGTGAAGTTGGCACGCTCGGCCTGGGCCTGCTTGAGGTCATGCCCGGCCGAGAAGTGCGCACCCTTGCCGCCTATGACCACGACATGGATGGCCTCATCGTCCCGGGCCTCGTCCAGCGCGGCCATCAGCTCGTCGAGCATCTGCTGGCTCTGGGCGTTGCGCTGGGCCTCGCGCGCCAGCAAGATGCGGCGCACCGCGCCATGGGTTTCGGTTTCAAGGGTGGCAAATGCCATGGGCTTCTCCTTAGGGTCAGTCTAGACTTGCCATTTCCTGCATCACAAACACATTCATGGTGTTTTCCCACGATATGGACGATCTAAGGGAAACCGCGGGGGCTCAGAGCCTGCGCCGGGCATTGCAGCTGCTGCGGCTGCTCGCCGATCACCAGGAGCAGGGTGTCAGGCTCACGCAGGTGATGGCCGCCACCGGGCTGCAGCGCTCCACGGCCCACCGCCTGCTGTCCTGCCTGGTGGAGGAGCGCTTCGCCGAGCGCGCTGTGCACGACAAGGCCTACCGCCTGGGCGTTAACGCCATGCAGCTGGGCTTTGCCGCCATGCGGCGCCTGCCGCTGGCGGACACTTGCCGCCCCCTCATGCAAAGGTTGGCGCGCATCTCCGGCGACACCGTGTTCCTGGTGATACGCGAGGGCGATTACTGCCTGTGCCTGCACCGCGAGGAAGGGCATTTCCCGGTCAAGGTATTCACGACCGACGTGGGCGACCGGCGCCTGCTCGGTCTAGGCGCGGGCGGCCTGGCACTCATGGCGGACTTGGCCGACGCCGAGGTGGAGCGCATCTTCGATCGCCACGTGCCGGAATACGCCCAGGCGGGCTTCTCGCGCGAGCGCCTGCTGCAGGCCGTGCGCGGCACGCGCAGCCGGGGCTATGCCGACATCGTGGACACGTTGACCGTGGGCGTGTCGGGCGTGGGCATGGCCTTCGCGGCGGCGCCTGGCACACCGGCCGCCATCAGCCTCGGCGCCATCACGCCGCGCCTGCCAGAGCAACGTAAGCAAGAGTTGGCACAGTTGCTGATGGCACAGATGCCCCCCGATGCAACTGGGGAGCGCCTGAGATCGCCCGCCGCCATGTAACATTGCGTAAAGAAAAATACGCCGCCTTGCCGTTCAACCTGAGGAGTCTTGTGGTGTCCTTGAATCGTCTTGCCCTGTCGCGTGCTGGCCGCCCTTTGGCCACGGCTGGCGCAATGCCGTGATGCAAGGCATGACCACCGACGGGTCCACGCAGCCGCAGGGGGGGGCAGGCAACCTCGCGCAAGCGCAGTTGCAATTGCTGCAGCAACTGCAGCAACGCATTGCCGATCTGCATCTACCCCTGGAGCAAGCGCTGGAATATGCCGCGACTACCTGCTGCGCAGTCACCGGCGCGGCCGGGGCGATGCTGGCCATGCAGGGAGACGGTCAGCCGGCCGTGCAGGTCAGTGTCGGCGAGGCACCCCAGCCCTCGGCCGCGGCCGCGCTGGCGCTGGCCCAGTCCGACCTGTGGCAGCGCCTGGAGCGGCTGCCGGGCAGTGACGGTGCCGACCATGTGCTGGAGAGTCTGGACGACGGCGACGGCAGACAGACGCGCCAGTTTGTCGCCATACCGCTGCGCACGGACTCGAGCATGGTGGGATTGATGCAGGTGTTTGCGGCGCCAGGCATGGAGTTTTCGCCACGCCGCCTGATGCGCCTGCACATCCTGGCCCAGTCCCTGGGCGGTATGGCGCAACTGCGCCGCGTTCATGGCCGCTTGCGTGCCTCCGAGGCGCAGTACCGCAAGCTGTTCACCGAACATCCCCAGCCCATGTGGGTCTGCGATCGCGACAGCCTGCGCCTGCTGCTGGCCAACCACGCCATGGCGCGGCAATACGGCTACGACGGGGTCGAACTGCCGGGCATGGACATGCGCCGGCTCTGGCCGCCCGCAGAGCAGGCGGCCGCCGAAAGCGCCATGGCCATGTGCCTGGACGAGCGCGCCGCGCATTCCGCCGCGCTCGCACCCACCATCTGGCACCACATGCGCAAGGATGGTTCGGCCATCGCCGTGGAGGTCTTCGTCGGCGACACCGAATTCGACGGCCGCCCCGCCTGGCAGGTGGTGGCCAACGACGTCACCGAGCGCTGCCGCATCGAAGACGAGCTGGCACGCCTGAGCCGGGCCAAGCGGCTGCGCAACATCTGCAGCGAGACGCTGGTGCGCGCCACCAGTGAGGCCGACCTGCTGCACGCCGTGTGCCGCGCCGCCGTGGAGGTGGGTGGCTACCGCATGGGCTGGGTGGGCATGGCGCGCGACGACACGCGCAAGCGCATCGAGGTCGTGGCCCAGGCCGGCACGTCCAGGGGTTACCTGGATCATCTGCAGCTGAGCTGGTCGCAGCTCGAGAGTGGCGGGCAGGGCCCCTCCAGTGTCTGCGTGCGCAGCGGCCGCACGGTGGTCGTGCGCGACGCACAGGACAGCCCGGCCTTCGAGGGCCTGACCGAACGCCTGGCCGAGCTGGACTTTCACACCGTGGTGTGCCTTCCGCTGCGCAACGCGCGCCGCACCTTCGGCCTGCTGACCCTGTATGCGCCCCGGGCGCTGCAGGTGGGCCCGCAGGAGACGCTGCTGCTCGAAACCATGGCCGGCGACCTTGCCTTCGGCATTGAGAATCTGCGTGCCCGCGCCGAGCAGCAGCGCCTGCAGGCGGCCATGGTAAAGGTGGCCACGGCCGTGTCGGCCGGCACGGGAAGGGCCTTTTTCGAGCGCCTGGCGCAGCATATGGCCGACACCCTGTCGGCGCAGGTGGCCTGCGTGGTTCGGTTGATGCCGCCCGCCGAGGGCCAGGCCCCCCATGCCGTGACGCTGTCGCATGTCAGCGACGGCGTGGCGCAGGCCACGGGTGCCTACGCGCTCGTCGGCACACCGGGCCAGCTGCTGCTGCACCAAAGCCAGCTGGTCATAGGCGATCACCTCACGCAACGCTACCCGCAAGACCCCGTGCTCGCGCGCGGCGGCCTGCGCAGCTTTGTGGGCCGACAGCTCAAGGACAGTGCCGGCGGGCCCATGGGCATGGTCATGGTGATGTTCCGCGAGCCGCTGGCGCAGCAGGAGTTTGTCCAAAGCGCCCTGCAGATCTTTGCCGCACGCGCATCGGCCGAACTGCAGCGCCAGACCGACGACATGCGCATACGCCACCAGGCCTCGCTGCTGGACCGGGCGCGCGACGCCATCATCGTGCGCGACCTGGAGCATCGCATCACGTTCTGGAACGAGGGCGCCGAGCGCCTGTACGGCTGGAGCCGCGAGGAGGCGCTGGGGCGCTCCATCGCCACGTTGCTGTACCGCGAGCAGCAGGACTTCCTGGCCGCCACCGGCGAGGTGCTTGCGCACGGCGACTGGGGCGGCGAGATCCTGCAGCTGACGCGCGACGGCCGCGCCCTTGAGGTCGAGGGGCGCTGGACCCTGGTGCGCAATGACCAGGGCGAGCCGGAGTCCATCCTGGCCATCAACTCCGACATCGGTACCCGCAAGAACCATGAGCGTGAAATCCAGCGCCTGGCCTTCTTCGACCCGCTCACGGGCCTGCCCAACCGCGCCCAGTTCATGCAACGCATGGGCCATGCGCTGGCCACGGCCCAGCGCCAGCGCCAGGGCGGGGCGCTGCTCTTCATCGACCTGGACAACTTCAAGACCCTGAACGACACCCTGGGCCACGACCAGGGTGACCTGCTGCTGCAGCAGGTGGGGAAACGCCTGTCCACCTGCGTGCGCAGCGTGGACACGGTGGCGCGCCTGGGGGGTGACGAATTCGTGGTCCTGCTCGAGCAGCTCTCCGCACAGCCCACCACCTTGGCCGAGCATGCCAACAAGGTCGGCGAAAAAATCCTGAGCCTGCTGTGCGCTCCCTATGCGCTGGCCGGCCACCAGTACCGCAGCACGCCCAGCATAGGCATCGCATTGTTTGGCAACGCGTCCACCAGCGTCGGCGAGCTGCTCAAGCACGCCGACCTGGCGATGTACCAGGCCAAGACCGCCGGGCGCAGCACGCTGCGCTTCTTCGATCCGGGCATGCAGCGCTCGGTGGACGAGCACGCGGCGCTGGAGACCGATCTGCGCAACGCGCTGTCGCAGCAGGAGTTCTCGCTGCACTACCAGCCCCAGTTGAACGCCGAAGGCCAGATCCTCGGCGTGGAGGCGCTGCTGCGCTGGAAGCACCCGCAGCGCGGCATGGTCTCGCCCGCGCAGTTCATCCCCGTGGCCGAGGAAACCGGGCTGATCCTGCCCCTGGGCCGCTGGGTGCTGCACCAGGCCTGCGCACGGCTTTCCGCCTGGCGAAAGCTGCCGGGCAGGGAGGGCCTGAGCATGGCGGTGAACGTGAGTTCACGCCAGTTCCGCGACCCGGGCTTCGTCGGCGACGTGGCACGCGTGCTGGCCGTCACCGAGGCACCGGCGTCACTGCTGAAGCTGGAGCTGACGGAAAGCCTGCTGGTGGAAGACATGGTGACCACCATCGCCACCATGGAGGCGCTGCGCGCCCACGGAGTGGGCTTTGCCCTGGACGACTTCGGCACCGGCTATTCATCTCTGTCCTACCTGAAGCGCATGCCTTTGGAGCAGCTCAAGATCGACCAGAGCTTCGTGCGCGACCTGCTCAGCGACGAGAGCGACGCCGCCATCGTGCGCACCATCATCGCCCTGGCGGCCAGCCTGGGCCTGGGCGTCATCGCCGAGGGTGTGGAGACCGAGGAGCAGCGCGACTGGCTGACCCAGGCCGGCTGCCGCGTCTACCAGGGCTATTTCTTCAGCCGCCCGCTGCCGGCCGACCAGATGCACCTGCTGCTGCAGGCCGACCAGGCGCCGGAAAACCCTTAAAAACCAGCGGCAGCGCTTGATTCACAAGCGACAAACGCTATAAAAATTGCTGCGCACACCCAACTTCCGGGGCACGCACGCCTCATCCCTGGTTATTCCATACAGGTATTTATCAATACATAGTGGTAGTAGTAGAGCCGCCCGCCTGCTGTGGACAAGTCACTTTTTTCCAAGGATGACAGGCATTTGCATCGCAACCAAGCTTGTGGTCTGTGGGGGGTGCAAGCGGCGCGCGAAAACGGAACAAGTTGGCGCTGGCGCCCGGTTCTGTGGACAAGCGGCGATTTGCCAGCGCGCCGTCCCCAGCCTTGTCCACAACAGCCGTCAGAAGTGCAGGGCGTAGCGCAGACGCACAAAGTTCAGGCCGGGGTTGGGTTCCTTGATGCCGGCATTGGAGACATGTTGCACGCTCAGCAGCCATTCGTGCTGGCGCTGTGCGCCCAGGTTGATGCCCAGTCCCAGGTGGGGCGCGAAATTGAATTGCGTGCTGAACGTGCGCTGTGCCGTGCGGTAGCGGTGGTTCGCCAGTGTGGCGCCCAGGCCGGCCTCCCAGAACCAGGCGGCGCGGCCCTGGTTCGGCCTCAGGCGCAGCGTGGGTGTGACGCCCAGTACCAGGCTGCTGTTGTAGCCCGCGATGCCATCAAAGGACCAGCGACTCAGGTACAGGTCCCAATGAGCGCGCAACTCCCCTCCCCACAGCGGCGTGGACCAGGAGCCAAAGGGCAGGGTGGCGCCTATGGTGAAGGCATCGGTGTCGTGGCTTGCCCAGCTGCCCTGCAGGTACAGGGACGGGGCATGGGCCCTGTCCTGCGCGCAAGCCGGCGCAAGCATGCCCAGTAGGCAGGCGGCCAGGGCACACAGCTGTTGTGGGTTTGGCACAGCAGGGGGCTGCATGGTTTCCCTCCGAAGGTTGCAACGCAGAATGCGTAGCGACTTTAGGGCCCAGCCATCTCCCCACGGTGTAGGTCATGGCCGCATGCAGCGGCCGTGACGCGCGCCTATTGCGCCTGTTGCGTCGGGGGCACCGCGGGGGCTGGCGGTTGGGCCATGGGGCCTTGGCGATGCATGCCATGGCGGGCACCGCGCCAATCGCCCATCGGTCCGCCCTGCGCCCCGCCCCATCGCCCGCCCCATCGGCCGTACATGCGAGCACTCTCGGCATCAAAGGTCTTTTGCTGTGCCTGTGTCAGCGTGGCGTAGAAGGCCTTGACGGCGTCGGCGCGGCGGTCCATGTCGGCCGCGCGCTGTTCTCGCATGGCGCGCATGCGGTCGATGCGTTCAGGAGTGGTGAGCTTGTCCAGGCCCTGCAGGTCCAGCCGCGCCTGGCGTGATTCGGCGCTGGGCTTCATGGCCTGCACGAGGCTGGTCCAGGCCGGCTCCTGCGCGGGCGTGAGCTGCAGCTTCTGCTTGAACGCCTCGGCACGTTTGAGCATGTACTGCTCGCGCTGCTCGGGCGTCATGGAGCGCATGCGTGGAGGCTGGCCCTGTTCGGCCATGGGGCCTGCGCCGGGCCCGGGCTGGGCAAAGGACGGGGCGGCGAAGCCAGCCAGGGCCGCCACCAGGGCGGTGCAGGCCAGACGTTGGTTGAGGTGCAGACGGGTCATGCGGTGTTCCTTTCTTGCGTGACAGTGACCTTGGAATCCATCGTGCCGCGCGCGTGTATCGCCACCATGTTGGAAGGCTGCGCCTGTGTAAAGTTCGGCCGGTCCGTGCCTGACCTCGTTTCGCATGTGGGCTGCATATTTAACTAAAGAATACGCTTTAAACGCTTTACCATAAAGCGCTGACAGCTATCAAATTAGGAAACCCAATTGTTCAAGAACCTCATCGTCTACCGCATTGCTCCCGGCTGGCAGGCCGACCTGACCGAGCTGGAGGAGGCGCTGGCCAAAACGCCGTTCCAGGAATGCGGCGCCACGCAGGAAAAATCCAGCGGCTGGGTGCCGCCGCGCGGCGAGGCCCATGGCCCGCTGGCCGAGAGCGTGGGCGGCCAGTGGATTCTGCGTTTCATGACCGAGGCCAAGATGCTCCCGGCCACGGTGCTCGCGCGCAAGGTCAAGGAGAAGGCCGCGCAGATCGAGCAGCAGACCGGCCGCAAGCCCGGCAAGAAGGAAAGCAAGGAGCTCAAGGACGAGGCCAGGCTCGACCTGCTGCCCATGGCCTTCACCAAACAGGGCTCGACCTGGGTGTGGATGGACCGCGAGTCCGGTCTGCTGGTGTTGGACACCGGAGCCCAGGGCCGCGCCGACGAGATCACCAGCCTG
>JAFECU010000266.1 GCA_018242005.1 Pseudomonadota bacterium
CGCTGCGCAGTCGCGCCCACCGCGAGGCCGTTGACGGCCCCACGCCCGCCATCGACGCCCCGGGTCATGCCGCGTTCACGCAGGAGGTCAAGCTCGAGCCCTTCGCCCGCGCCCTGCGCGAGACTGCGCCCCAGGTGTGGTTCACGGCCCTGCGCGCCAGCGACAGCGCGGTGCGCGCGCAGATGCAGCCCGTCTCCATCAACCCCGACGGGCTCATCAAGGTGGCGCCGCTGCTGCACTGGACCTCCAAGGACCTGCACGAATACTGCCGGCAGCACGGCCTGCCCAACAACTTCGACTACGCGGACCCCACCAAGGGCGAAGAACAGCGCGAATGCGGTCTTCACCTCGCCCACTGACCCCACCGCCGGAAACCCAACGATGAACGCCCGTACCGACACCGCCGTGCTGCAACCCGCCGCCCACCACCTGAGCAACCGCCACCTCGACGCGCTGGAAGAAGAAACCATCTTCATCCTGCGCGAGGTCGCCGCCGCCTTCGAGCGCCCGACCCTGCTGTTCTCGGGCGGCAAGGATTCGCTGGTCATGCTCAAGTGCGCCGAGAAAGCCTTTGGCGCCGGCCGCATCCCCTACCCGCTCTTGATGATCGACACCGGCCACAACTTCCGCGAGGTGACCGACTTCCGCGACTTGCGTGCCAAGGAACTCGGCGCCGAGCTCATCGTGCGCAGCGTCGAAGACTCCATGGCGCGCGGCACCGTGCGCCTGGCCCACCCGGGCGAATCGCGCAACGTGCACCAGTCGGTCACGCTGCTCGAAGCCATCGAGGAATTGCGCTTCGACGCGCTGATCGGCGGCGCGCGCCGCGACGAGGAAAAGGCCCGCGCCAAAGAGCGCATCTTCAGCCACCGCGACAGCTTTGGCCAATGGGCACCGAAGGCCCAGCGCCCCGAACTCTGGACGCTGTTCAACACGCGCCTGGCGCCGGGCGAGCATTTCCGCGTCTTTCCGATCAGCAACTGGACCGAGCTCGACGTCTGGCAGTACATCGACCGCGAGAACATCGCCCTGCCGAGCCTGTACTACGCGCATGAGCGCCAGGTGGTCGAGCGCCGGGGCCTCTTGGTGCCCGTCACGCCGCTCACCCCCGCCAAAGACGGCGAAACGGTGGAGACCCGCACCGTGCGCTTTCGCACCGTGGGCGACATCACCTGCACCTGCCCGGTGGAGAGCCCCGCCGCCAGCGCAGCAGACATCGTCGTCGAGACCCTGGCGGCCGAGGTCAGCGAGCGCGGCGCCACGCGCATGGACGACAAGACCAGCGAAGCCTCGATGGAAAAGCGCAAGAAGGATGGGTATTTCTAATGAACACGAACACTATCAATTCAATAGCTGCTCACGCTGAACCAGCAAGCTCCACAGCCAAAAACAACCAACAAAACGACCCCATTTCCGCACTGCGCTTCATCACCTGCGGCAGCGTGGACGACGGCAAGAGCACGCTGATCGGGCGCCTCTTGGTCGATAGCCGCGCCGTGCTGCAGGACCACATCGCCGGCGTCACGCGCTCGGGCGAGGTGGACCTGGCGCTGCTCACCGACGGCCTGTCGGCCGAGCGCGAGCAGGGCATCACCATCGACGTGGCCTACCGCTACTTCGCCACCGAGGAGCGCAAGTTCATCATCGGCGACGCCCCCGGCCACGAGCAGTACACGCGCAACATGGTCACCGCCGCCTCGCAGGCCGACGCGGCCGTGGTGCTGGTGGACGCCACCAAGCTCGACTGGCAAAACCCCCAGCTCACGCTGCTGGCGCAGACACGGCGCCACAGCCTGCTCGTGCACCTGCTGCGCGTGCACTCGCTGGTGTTCGCCGTCAACAAGCTCGACGCCGTGGCCGACCCGGCCCTGGCCTTTGCCCATATCCGCGCCGCGCTGGCGCAGTTTGCGCAGGATGCGGGCATCACCGTGGCCGCCACCGTGCCAGTGTCGGCCTTGAAGGGCTGGAACGTGGTCGATGCCAGGCCAGGCTGGTGCGGCTACGAAGGCCATAGCCTGCTGAAAATACTGGAGCAGTTGCCGCATACGCCATTCGACACGCATCTGCCGCTGGCCTTTCCGGTGCAGTGGGTGGAGAAATTCTCCTCGTCTTCGGACACCAGCCGGGGCCGCCGCGTGTTCTGGGGCCGTGTGGTAGCGGGCGGCGCACAGGTGGGCGCGCCGGTACAGGTGTTCCCTAGCGGCCAGCGGGCCACCATCGCCCAGGTGCTGGACCATGCGCGCCGCCCCGGTGACATCCAGGCGGGCAGCAGCGCCGGCATCGTGCTCGACCGGGAGGTGGACGTCTCGCGCGGCGACTGGCTGCTGGCCGCGCCCGCTCCCGTGCAGGCCGCCGAGGACGATTTCGACACTCCCGCCCCGCAAAGCCCTTGGCCCGGCCGGCGCGAGATCCTGGCCACCGTCGCCTGGATGGACGACGAGCCCCTGGTCGCCGGCCGCGTGTACTGGGCGCTGCACGGCCACCGCTGGGTCAAGGCCAAGCTGCGCCGCGTGGTGCACCGCCTTGACGTCAACTCCCTGGCCGAGCAGGACGCCGAGCAACTCGAACCCAATGCCATCGGCCATGTGGAGCTGCTCTTGCAGGAGGCCGTGCCCGCGGCGCCGTTCGAGCAGGCACGCGCGCTCGGCTCCATGATCCTGGTCGATACCGCCAGCCACAGAACGGCCGGCGCGGTGCTGGTGCGATCCACTCCACGTTGATCGGGTATTCACGCCAAACGTTCAGCGCACAGGCCTCGCAATGAGTCCGAACGTCACCTTGAGCAGCATCAAGGTTTCCGCGCCAGGGACAGGGTCGCCCACGCCTGTCGGCGGCCATGGTTCTACAATTACGGGTTACACCCAATAGCTATACCTACAGAGATCCCATGACCCACGTTGTTGTCGAAAACTGCATCAAGTGCAAATACACCGATTGCGTGGATGTATGCCCCGTGGACTGCTTCCGCGAAGGCCCGTACATGCTGGTCATCGACCCCGATGAGTGCATTGACTGCGCCGTCTGCGCGCCCGAGTGTCCGGCCAACGCCATCTTTGCCGAAGAAGATCTGCCCAGCGACCAGCTGGCCTTCATCAAGATCAATGCCGAGCTGACGCCCAAGTTCAAGAGCATCACCAAGCGCAAGCCCGCCCTGGCCGACGCCGACGAGTGGAACGGCACGCCCGGCAAGATCAAGGATCTGCAACGCTGATCGCCCGCAGCGCCGCATGCAGGCCGTAGCTCACCCGTCGGCGCCGCTGCAGGCCGATGCCGTCGTGATCGGCGCGGGCCCGGTGGGCCTGTTCCAGGTGTTCCAGCTCGGGCTGCAGGGCATCGCCGTGCACCTGATCGACGCTCTGCCCCGGGTAGGCGGGCAATGTGATCAGCTCTATCCCGACAAGCCCATTTACGACATACCGGGCATTCCGGTCTGCACGGGCCAAGAGCTCGTCGCGCTGCTGGAGCGGCAGATTGCGCCCTTCGCGCCCACGCGCCACCTGGGCCAGCGGGTCGATGCGTTGGCCGTGCAGGAAGATGGCCGCTTTCTGCTGCGCACCACCGCAGGCGCAAGCTTCCTCACGAAAAGCGTGTTCATCGCCGCTGGCGTGGGCGCCTTCATGCCGCGCTCGCTGAAAGTCGATGGCCTGGCCGCTTTCCTGGGCAGCCAGCTGCTGTACCACCCCGCCGATGTCAGTGCCGCCCGCGGCCACCATGTGGTCGTGCACGGCGGTGACGAGGCCGCAGTGCAGGCCGCCATCGCCTGCGTGCCTGCTGCCGCCAGCGTCACGCTGCTGCACCGCCGCGATGTCTTCTGCGCAGCGCCCGAGCCACTGGCCGAGCTCCAGGCACTGCGCGCGGCCGGGCGCATCCATGTCACCATCGGCCAGATCACGGGCGTGCAGCAATCGCCAGACGGCTGTTTGCAGGCCCTGGAGCTAACAGGCCCCGACGGCGGCCATGCACGCCTACCGCTCACCTTGCTGCTGGCCTATCTGGGTCTCACGCCGCGTCTGGGACCGATTGCCGACTGGGGCCTGGCCATGGAGCGCAAACAGCTCGCCGTGGACCCGGCCAGCTTCGTCACCAATGTGGCCGGCATCTACGCTGTGGGCGACATCAACAGCTATCCAGGCAAGCGCAAGCTCATTCTCTGTGGCTTTCACGAGGCAACGCTTGCCGCCTTCGCCGAGGCCGAGCGCCAGGCCGGCCAGAAGCTGCCATTGGAATACACCACCAGCAGCGATCGCCTGCAGGCCCGGCTGGGTGTGGCCGGCGCCGCATAAATGCTATCGTTTCCGAAGCTTAAGGCGCCTGTCACAAAAGCGCAAAACACGGATTTCTACACAAGCAGTTGGGCCACGGGTGCATAGCCATGGTTCAGTGGACCATGGCCCTGGCCCGTGTGCACATCGGCGCCCGCGGCGATCGCGCCCAGGATGAAAGTCCGCGCCGCCTGCACCGCCTGCACCAGCGGCAGGCCGCGCGCCAGATGCGCCGCGATCGCGGAAGAGAGCGTGCAGCCCGTACCATGGCCGTTGCGCGTGGCAATGCGTGCCGAGGCCAGGCGGTGGCGTTCGCCCCCGGGCAGGGCCAGCAGATCCACTACGCGCTCGCCCGGAAGGTGGCCGCCCTTGAGCAGCACAGCGTGCGCGCCCAGGGCCAGCAGGTCGCCGGCCGCCGCTGCCAGCGCGTCCTCATCCACGATTTTGCGGCCCAGCAGCCAGCCACCCTCGTCCAGATTGGGCGTGACGAGCGCGGCCAGCGGAAACAGTTCGCGCACCAGCACGGCCACGGTCTCCTCGGCAATCAGGCGGTCGCCGCTGGTGGCCACCATCACGGGGTCCAGCACCACGTTGGGAAGCTGATGGCGGCGTATGGCGTCGGCCACCACCTGCACCACCTCGGGCGCATGCAGCATTCCGGTCTTGACGGCGTCCACGCCAATGTCCTCGACCACGGCGTCGATCTGCGCGCGCAGCATGTCCGGCGGCACGCCATGGATGGCGCGCACGCCCTGGGTGTTCTGCGCGGTGATGGCGGTGATCGCCGTCATGCCAAAGCAGCCCAGTGCCGCAAAGGTCTTGAGATCGGCCTGAATGCCGGCGCCACCGCCGCTGTCGGAGCCGGCGATGGACAGCACGCGCACGTAGCGCTGCTGCCGCCTTGGAATGTCTTGGGTCATGGGGAAAATTATGCGTCAGCGCAAAACGGGCGCGCCGGGCCCGTTGCGGGCCAGGAAGCGCACCAGGGGTCGCAGGGCGCGAATGGGCTCGCCCCGACGATGCACGTCGGCAGCCCCTCGACCATCGCGGGCAGATGCGCCCTGCTGCCTTTGGGGGCGTAGTGCAGCACCACCACGCGTTGCCCTCCCGCATCGCGCTCGATCCAGACGCCATCGACGCCGGCAATGCCCATGAGCCTGTCAATGACCACCTGAGGCAGCTTATCGGCCGCAGCCGCAGCCAGACCGCCAGCCTGCCGCATGACCGGCAAGGGATCCGAATCAAGAAAGCCCGTCGAACCAGGTGGCAGGCTGGTCACAAGCTCCTCACGGCCCTGTAGAAGAGCTGATGAAGGTTGGAAGAGCCGGCTACAGCGGCGCGGCGTTGGGGTTGGTCAGCACGTGGTTTCCCCGAGAGGCTGTCGGCCTTAGAGCGCCATTCCCAGTGGATAGCCCACCAGCGCCGGTTTGCCCGATCCATCCACGCGGTGCACGGCAAAGACGTTCTTTACCAGATTGATGCCTATGGTTACGATGGTCATGGACTTCTGCTTCCACAAAACGCGGCTGTTTATGGGATGCACTCGCCCTCGTGGCGCCGGGTCGCCATATCACGCAATTGAGCGGGACGCTCGTGATGGGGAAGTCCCTTTCATTTGTTGGGCATCATCGCGAACGTCGCTACTGTCCACCATCCGCCGAGGTCTCACCATGGAGTCACATCATGCAATGGCCAACGATAAATGACATTTCGGCGATGACCGCTCTGCCCGAAGGCTATCGCTTCGAGAAGTTGACGCGAGCCGATATTTGCCCACTCATCCAAGCCATCGAAGAGTGGTTCCCAAGTGTGTCAGTGGGTGCCGCGAGTTGCTACGTCACAGCCCAGTTCTATCTGGAAAAAGTGGTCATTGACGACGAAACTGACAAGGACGTAATTGCGTTGCTAATCAAGAAGGGGGACGAACTCGTAGGCATGGGATCATGGGAACGTGAGAGCGCAGCGATGACGCTCTACGCTCGCCTGGGTGTGATCGCGCCTGCGCATCGCGGACTCCGAATGGCTGTGTTGGCGATGGAACTCGGGGAGAAGATTGGGCGCGCCATGGGCGCAGGCTTCATCTACACACTGGCCACGATGAAGATGCCGCAGATGCAACTTGCTCTGGAGCGTGCGGGGTATCAGTTGATCGGCTTCATGCCAGGTTATGACCGTGAAGAAGTATCCCCTGGCGTGGTCAAGCGCGTCTTTGAAGCCGCCTATGCGAAGAGACTGGCACCGGACGAAGAGTTTTTGCGGCCGGAGGACAAGAATATGACTCCGAATGCAAGGCGGCTCTTTGACATTATCTTTCCTGCAATGTAACCACCGGCTGCGAGCTCGGAAGCGCACCGGGGTCACAGGGCGCGAATGGGCTCGCCCCCGACGATGCGCGTCGGCAGCCCCTCTACCATCGCGGGCAGATGCGCCCTGCTGCCTTTGGGGGTGTAGTGCAGCACCACCACGCGTTGCCCTCCCGCATCGCGCTCGATCCAGACGCCATCGACGCCGGCAATGCCCATGAGTCTGTCAATGACCGCCTGAGGCAGCTTATCAGCCGCAGCCAGACCGCCAGCCTGCCGCAAGACCGGCAAGGGATCCGAATCAAGAAAATCCGTCGAACCGGGTGGCAGGCTGGTCGCCATGGCAACTCCTATCTGGCTGGCAAAAACGTTGGCAATAGCCGACTAAACGCGCAAGGGAATATTGTCAACGATCAGGTCACCAACTGCACGTCCAGCGCGGCCAGTACGTTGACGATCGGATTGCCAAAGGTGGTTCCGCCGCCACCGGCAAACAACAGGGCCACAGGCGCGCGGCGCGCATCCCAGGTCCAGATCAGTGAGCCCGAATCGCCCCCGGCACTGAAATTGCCCCCCGGTGTGCGCACCGCAATCTGGTTGACAAAACGCCCGACGCGACCGCCACCGTAGTTGACATTGATGGTGGCACCTACCGCCGTGACGCCGCCGCGTGTGAGCTGTGTCGTACGTCCCGACTTGCCGACTTGCAATCCGGGAGACGCTGCAACCGGCGTGGCACCGACGCGGAAGTAGCGGATCACGCCTCCCGAGATGTACATCAGCTCCTTGCGCACTCGATCGGGCCAGGCCCATCCGGTGGCGCAATCGACGACGTTGCTGCTGCCGGCAGCGAAATTGATGGGCACGAAGCGCTCAAGTATGGCAATGCGGTCGGCCGGGTCTTTTCCGCCATCGAACGGGCCGGGTTGCAGGATGGCAGCGCTCAATGGCCCAGCGTTGGTGTTGGCCAGCACATGGTTGTTGCTCAGCACCATCAAGCGGTTGATGCGCGGCGCACTGCGACCACGTACCAGGCAGCCCAGCGTACCTGCGGTGATCGCGAAATGCCCACAGCTGATGCCCCCTGGCGCCGGCCGCAGGCGCATGCGATGCGGCTGTGCATCAATCACGCCGGTATGGACGGCCTTGATCGGAAAGTCGCTGTCGGCAAGTGCGGAGATAGCCGCAACCGACGCCAGACGGTCGCGCAGTTCGCCGTTGGACTCGGGCTCGAGCGTATACACCTCCAGCACCGGGTCGCCGGGAGCGCCGGCCACGGACTCGCCATCGCCCACGCCAACGCCAACGCCCGTGATGTTGGCGTCGAGCGCTGCCTGGGACTGCACCCCGTCCGCCTCTCGGCTAAGACCGGACAACAGCTTTTCCAGATCCGACTTCACAGCCATGATCTGGCTGTCAACTCCGGACAAAAAGGCCTCGGTTTCGGAGGCGACGGCTTCGGACCCCATTGCGTTGTCTTCATCCGGTGCGTCAAACCCTGAAAGGTCGCTGGACATGCTTTCCTGTCCACTGCCGGCATGGGGATCCTGGAACTCACTTTGAGACTTCTTGGTAGCCATGATGATCTCCAAAAAGGGCCGTCAAGCCCTGGGTTGAACAAACAACTGACCTCACGAAACACTCTTGAATTCCGAAGCCGAGCTATGCACCGCGCCGGAAGATGCCCCTCTTGACCAGCCCAGCAACATCGCGGGCGTCCACCATCCGCACAGGGCGCGCCGGGGAAAATGGGTAGGCGTTCCCCGAAATGGCACCGCGCATCACGACAGCCACCACACCGAGATAGCGCACGGGCGTGGCGGCAGCCGCCATGGAGCTACCGACCTGTTGCGCCGCACCACCGCCCATGGGTACCTGGCTAGCCCTCAGTGCCATCCGACCTTGACCGCAACATGACATGATCGTTGTCCTCCGGAAATTCCAGCGCCTGCGGCGGCAGTTCCTCACGCACACCGCCAATGCGCTCGAACAGACAGGCGGCCCCCGATAGCGCCAGCCAGCCGAGCACCCATTCCATCAGCGACTGGGCAACGATGGCGGCAAAGGGCATGGCCACCCATATCGACAGGCAGTGAAAGCAGTCCATCCAACTGCCCAGCCAGCCCATTCCCAGCCGCAAGCGCAGCCGAAGCACCAGGTCGGCCGGGCCATCTTCCTCGGCGAGCAGGTGCGTCACTCGCCAGGTCGCCAGCGCGGCCAGCACATAGGAAAGCCATGTGTTGGTGCCGTTCATGACCATGGCGCCTCGCGTTGATCGCCTGTCTTGCCGCGTTGCCCATCATTCCAAGTTGCCTCCGTCGCCAGCTCCGCGTGGTGGCGGGCACACGCCTGGGCACAGATCCGGGCGCAGCACGGTAAACGACAGTTCGAACTGGTTGTAGTGCGTCACGCTCGGATCGGAGCAGCCGTTCGTGCTGCGCTTCCAGGCCCACAGGCGCAGCAGGTAGGCGCAGCATTCGGGGAAGTCCGCGCCGTGCAGCATGACTTTGAAGTCGCCGCCGTACCAGTGCGCCCGCGGCGCGCCCTGGCCAAGCGCCTGGCTGTAGCTGGGCCCGAACTCTGCGGTCGGGTCGGCCGCCAGCACTCCGGCGCCGCCGGTTGCGTCCACGTACAGCGGTGCAGCGATGTAGAAGGCCTGGTTGGCGCCAAATTCGGCACGCAGCCAGTAGCCGCCCAGATGGCCGTCCCGCAGCGTGGCCGGACAAGTCACGCTGAAGTGAATGGTCAGCGTGTCGGTTGGCGCAAGCCGCGCAATATCACAGGCCGACACACATTCCTGATCCGGGAGTCCTTCGTTCTTCCAGATTTCTCGGATGTAGCAGTCGGGCTCGACAGTGCAGGCGTGAATGATGCCGCCACAGGCATGCGCGATCTTGCACGGTGCCGGCAAGGTGGGCGCCGGGTGCGTCTGGCCCTGGTTGTCTATGCGCAGGTAAACGCGTTCGGCCGTCGTTGTGCCGCAGGTCGGCAGGATGCGCTCGCTCGCTGCAATGAGGTTGTCTGCAGCGTCGGCGGCAAAGCCGTCGCACTGCAACTGGTAGAGCGCATCGGGCGTGAGCCCGGGCTGGGTGGTGTCAAAGTAGAACAGCGTGTCGTAGTCGTTCCAGATCACCTGTCCGCCAAAGCGCGGAATGGCGGGATGCGTATCTTCGTAGTGGCGCCGCGTGATGATCACCATCTGGCCGTTCTTGGGCGCGGGCGTGAACGCCACCGGAACGAAGGCCGAGCCATCCCAGTAGCTGCGCGTGTAGCCGCCGAATGCCGGTGTCGGCAGATCGGCCCAGGGTGCACCGTCCTTTGAGACCTGCACCTTGAAGTAATCCACATCCCAGCCCAGGCCACCGCGTATCTGCAGCGAGCCGAAGAATGGGTTGTCCTTCCATGGGTCGGTGGCAGCAGCGCCGGTACGTGCGTAACCGCGCAGGTCAAAGGGCGGGCCGGCATCGGCACTGATCTGATCGACCGGCGTGCAAGCCACCCAGGTAAGTTTCAGGCACTCGGGGCATTCGGGGTCGCGGCAACTAGGAATGCAGCAGGCGAGGTCGTTGGCAATCAACGTGACGTTGAGCGTGGTCGGAATGTCCCAGCGGGTCTGCGCGTTGGACTCCTGGTAGATCACGTTGACACGGTCACCACAGCGCTGCGTGGCACGGAACACGATGTCGGGCGCGCAGTCACCCCAGTTCCACCACGGCCACACATGCAGCGCAGCGAGCTCTGGCGATGTCGGCAGTCTGGCGCGCAGCACCTCGGCCGAGGCCGTAGCCACGGATTGCTGCACAGCGGGCAGCGACAGCGCCCCATGCGTTGCCGCGGCCAGCACCGGACCGGGCAGGTTGGCGGCGCCGCCCAGCCATTGCTGGAACATGGTCGGATCGGGGTCGGGGCCCGGGGGCAGCGGCGGCAGCGGCGGCTCCACGGTGGTCAGCAGATGCTGTATGCGCGCCAGGATGTCCGGGTCGATGACCGGGTTCTGCCGCAGCCAGGGCAACCAGCGCAGGCAGCACCAGCGAAAATGCATGTGGAAGTTGCCGTTGATGTCGGTGGTCGCGCTGGAGACCTGGTCACGCCAGTACCACCACCAGAAGCGATCCACATCCCAGGCCTCGACGGTCGCGCCGGGCACGGGCTCATCACAGAAGCTCCAGCGATGCAGTCGCGGGTCGTAGTGCCAGTGGCGGCAGACTATGCGGCCGTTGATGGTGTAGGTGCGGCAGCAGACCAGCCAGCATTGGTAGATGGACGGATCGACGACGACGGAGCCAAGCTTGAGCTGCGCAACCGGTGCCGCCGCGGCCTTGGCAGCGCCGGATTCGCGCGGCGGGGCGGGATCCACCACCTGCCTGACGGTATCGATGGCCAACAACTCTCGGTCGCTCACATTGGGGCCGGCCAGCACAGTCACCGGACAGGGCCTGTGTGCGCCCGGCAGCACGGGCGGAACGAACGCCAACTCGAACGGCAGGCGCCGCTCCTTGGCTTCGCGCGGATTGATGATGGTCGAGCCGAGGATGCTGCCCTCATGCGCCACCGCCACGCGCAACTCCAGCCCGGGCTGAAACTGTTCGTCGGCAATCTGACTCAGATCCAACTCACCGAAAATCTTGATCATGGCTGGCTCCCAGCGACAGGAGCCTCCAGCATGAGGCGGCGATGCGCGCACCAGTTAGTACTCACCTGCGCGTTTGTCGCACGATCCTGCGCTATGAACGCTGGCGCTGATACTGCGTCGCCGGCACGCCGACAAAGCGTCGGAACACGCGGCCAAAGTATGAAAGGTCGTTGAAACCCACGGCATAGGCCACCTGCGAAACCGATGAACCCGGCTCACCCAGAAGATCGCGCGCCCGGGCGACGCGGTATTGCAGCAGGAACCGGCTGAACGGCAGGCCGTGCTCACGATGAAAGGTGCGGCTAAATTCCGACTCCGATAGATGGCACAGCTCGGCCACGACCTTGACAGGACAACATTCGGCAAAATGCTCGCTGACCCAGGCGACGGCGGCGCCGGTACGCGGGGTCGCGATGAGCGGTTTGCGCAAATGCCCGGCCGGCGCTCTCAGGTCGGCGGGCAATTCGTTGGCCAGCCAGCCGTCGCGCTTCATGGGGTCGGCCGTTATGGACATCAAGGCGTCGATCAGGCGCGCCAGCATCTCGGGCGTGACGGGGAGCACCCGGTAGTCCCACACGCGGCAGCGGAACGCCCATACCGCCAGCGCCTCCGTGTGGTATTCGGTGAACATCAGCACCGGCAGCGCCGGGAACTCACGCCGCACCAGTGGTACGGCCGACAGGCGACCACGGTTGGGGTAGTCGAATTCCATGCCCACGAAATGCGGTCGCTGGGCGGAAATGGTCGGCACGGCCTCGGCCAGCTGCGTGATGCGCGTCATGCCGCAAAGCGCCTCGGCATCGCTCCACAGCCCGCGCTGCTGCGGCATGCAGCGCAGGTCGAGCCAGACGGCGCGCGGCTCGCTCATGACGCCGCCCGGGTTCGTGCCGACGCCTGCCGGAGACCCCGGCTTCCACCATGAGGTACGGCCAGCGCAGCGCCGGGGCGCCGCAGAGGTTCTCGCCAGTTGCCAAAGCGTTTAGTCGTCACGAACTGCTCCCAGGCGGTCCACCCCATGGCGAGGCTGGGAGGCGGCCGATCGCTGGATGCTAAAAAACATGGACGGCAACGTACGTATTCAATTTAAAAGCTCGTATCCATTTACATAGAAGACATGTGGGCGCCCTGCAAGCCCTGCTTCGTCCATGGATTTACGGGTACTTACCGATGGCCCGAAACCCTGCGCCACGTCAACGCCAGGGGCTTGGGGCCTGTGCTGTAATCACGGCCACGGACGAAACAGGGGTGTCCCCGCCGCGTTGGCGGGCGACTGAGAAATACCCTTCACACCCGATCCAGGTCATGCTGGCGTGGGGAGTTTCCAGCAACCGGTGCCCTGCCCCGTTTTGTCCTTCAACCAGGACTTGAACGATGTTTGCGCAGCCACCGCTTTCCTCCCCTTCCTTCATCACCATCCTCGGCGGCGGTCTCATGGGCCGGTTGCTGGCCGTGGCGCTGGCGCGCCAGGGCCACAGGGTCGAGGTGCACGAGGCTGGCGGCCGTGACGGCGCCCAGAGCGCCGCCCATGTGGCTGCGGCCATGGTGGCGCCGTTGGCCGAGTCCATCGTCGCCGAGCCCGGCGTGGTGCGCATGGGCCAGCATGCCTTGGCGCGCTGGCCCGAGCTGCTGGCCCAGCTGGTGCAGCCGGTGTATTTTCAGCACAACGGCACACTGATCATCTGGCACCGCCAGGACGCGCCCGAGGCAGCACGCCTGCGCCAGAAGTTCGAGCAGACGCAAGGCGCCGTGCCCCAGCTGCCGCACATGCAGGCACTGGACGGCGCGGCGCTGGCGGAATGCGAACCCGCCCTGGCCGGGCGCTTCGGCCAGGGCCTGTACCTGCCCGGCGAAGGCCAGTTGGACAACCGCCAGCTGCTGAACGCGCTGGCCGCCACCATGGACGCACTGGGCGTTGCCACGCATTGGCACAGCGCGCGCAGGCCCGAAGACTTCGCGCCCGGCGGCGCTGGCCAACCCGATTGGCTGCTCGACTGCCGCGGACTGGGCGCTCGCGGAGATTGGCCGGAGTTGCGCGGCGTGCGCGGCGAGGTGGTGCGCCTGCATGCGCCGGACGTCACGCTTCAGCGTCCTACGCGCCTGGTGCACCCGCGTTACTCCATCTACTTGGCGCCCAAGGAGAACCACCAGTTCGTCATTGGCGCGACCGAGATCGAGTCTCAGGACCTGTCGCCTGCGAGCGTGCGTTCCACGCTGGAACTGCTCTCGGCGGCCTACGCCGTGCACCCGGGCTTTGCCGAAGCGCGCATCACCGAGCTGAGCACACAGTGCCGCCCCACGCTACCCGACAACCTGCCGGCCATCCGAGTGCCGCGCGACCGCGTGCTGCAGATCAACGGTCTGTACCGCCACGGCTTCATGATCGCCCCGGCCATGCTGGACGTGGTCATGCAGCTGCTGGTCGAGGGACAATCGACGCTTGCCCCCGGCTTCGACCTGGCGCTGCATGGCGGCGCCGCCATTCCCGCATGAACATCCTCATCAACCAGAACAGCGTAGAGCTGCCCGAAGGCGCCACCATCGCCGACGCGGTGGCCTGCCTGGCCCCCACGCCGCCATTTGCCGTGGCCGTGAACCTGCAATTCGTGCCGCGCGCCGCCTATGCCGCGCATCTGCTGCAGGCCGGTGACAGCGTGGAAATCATTGCCCCGGTTACCGGCGGCTGAAAGCAAGCATGACGACAAACAACGACGACGCCCTGATGCTCTACGGCCAGCGCTTTGACAGCCGACTGCTGCTCGGCACGGCCCGCTACCCCTCGCCCGCCGCCCTGCAGGCGGCCGTGCAGCGCGCCCGCCCGGCGATGCTGACGGCCGCGCTGCGCCGCCAGGGCAGCGTCGAGCAGGGCAAAAGCTTCTGGGCCATGCTCAAGGAATTGCAGGTGCCGGTGCTGCCCAACACCGCCGGCTGCCACGGCGTGCAGGAGGCCATTACAACCTCGCACATGGCGCGTGAGGTGTTCGACACGCCATGGATCAAGCTGGAGGTGATCGGCGACGACTACACGCTGCAGCCCGACACGCTGAATCTGGTGCAGGCGGCCGAGCAGCTCATCCGTGACGGCTTCTACGTGCTGCCCTATTGCACCGAGGACCTGGTGCTTTGCCAACGCCTGGTGGATGTGGGTTGCCAGGCCATCATGCCCTGGGCGGCACCGATCGGCACGGGGCGCGGACCCGCGAACCCCTATGCCATGCAGACGCTGCGCCAGCGCCTTGACGTGCCCATGCTGGTCGATGCCGGGCTGGGCCTGCCGTCGCACGCCTGCCAGGTCATGGAATGGGGATTTGACGGCGTGCTGCTGAACACCGCCGTGGCCCAGGCAACCGATCCCGTTTTGATGGCCGGAGGCTTCGCCGGCGCCGTTGCCGCGGGCCGCGCCGCCTATCTGGCCGGCGCCATGCAGCCGCGTGAATCGGCCCAACCCAGCACACCGGTTCTGGGCACCCCGTTCTGGCACCACGCGCAGGAAGCCTGATGCAAAGCAATCATGAGGTCATGGAGCGGGCCATAGTGCATCGCCACGGCGGCTCCTTTGTAGACTTTCCGGCCCAGCCCCTGCCCGCGGCCGCATCGGATGAGCCGGTATACCGCGCGGCCCTGGCTGCCTGCAGCGCCCTGGGCTTCATCGCCCAGGACGCCGATTGCCTGGCCCGGGCGTGGGCTGCGCAGACCCGACGCCTGGGATCCTTCGACGCCGCCCGATGGCCCGACGCGCCCGAAGATTTCGGCCTGCGGCCGCGCCCCCATGCAGAACCGTTCCCCCCCTGCCCCGAGCGCCTGGGCCTGTACGCCGTGCTTCCCGATGCCGCCTGGGTCGGTCGCATGGCGCGCGCCGGCGTGCCCACGGTGCAGCTGCGCTTCAAATCCCGTGATCCCGACGCCATCACGCGCGAGGTGCAGGCCGCCGTTGAGGCCGTACGAGGCACGCCAGCGCTGCTGTTCATCAACGACCACTGGCGCGAGGCGATTGCCGCGGGCGCCTATGGCGTGCACCTGGGCCAGGAAGATCTTGACGCGCTGCGCCCCGAGGACTTGCAGGCAATACGATCTGCGGGCCTGCGCCTGGGCGTGAGCACCCATGGCTACGCCGAGATGCTGCGCGCCGACGCCGCCAGCCCCAGTTACATCGCCATGGGCGCGGTGTTTCCGACCACACTCAAGAAAATGGCCACCGTTCCGCAGGGTGTGGCGCGGCTGGCGGCCTATGCCAGGCTCATGCGCGGCTACCCACAGGTGGCCATTGGTGGCATAGGGCTCGCGCAGTTCCCGCAGGTGCTGGCCACGGGTGTTGGATCGATCGCCGTGGTGCGCGCCCTGGTCAATGCCGAGCAGCCGGAAGCCACGGCTGTGCAGCTGATGCGGGCCCTGCAGGTATAGCGCCAGGACGCCAGGACGCCAGGACGCTTAGCCTGGACGTCTTTTGATTTGTTCCAGTTCCAGGCTCAGTTCCTGCCTGTCGCTTTCCATGGCAAAGCCCACGGATGGACCGGAGACCGGTGCCGCTGCCGCCGGCGCCGGCCAATGCTCGGAAAGCGAAAACTGCGTAGGTGCCGACAAATCGACGTCGAGCATCTCCTCCACGGCCGCAGGCCGCACCAGTTGGTCATAGCCCGAGGGCATCAATGACAAGTCTCCGGCGACGGAGTCCAACGAGCGTGAGGCCATGGAGGTAGCGGGCCGTTCGCCTGCCGGCCGCGCTGCCGAGCCTCTGGGCGTAGTGCGGGTACGCGGCGGCGGCGCGCCGCGCAGATGCGCGGGAGTGGTTTGGGCGATGGTGTGCAGCAACAGCAGATCGTCAAAGGCTGCAAGTTCAAAGCGCTCCGTGTCCTGGCCATCGTCCCGTCGGTATAGAAGCTCGTCGAGAACCACCATGACCTCGGGCGAAGACCACAGAGCCTCGATCTGCGCCAAGGCCTCGGGGTAGTCCTCCAGTGCATGGCCGCTTTCGTACAACTGTTTGAACTGCGTGAAGCGCGGCACCTGCACGTTGAAGCATTCCTGGAACTGACCGCGCAACTGGTTGAAGCTGTCCGTGCGCCCGAGCATGTGGAATAGACGCAGCAGTTCCACATACATCGAGGGTGTCGCATCGCCCTGTCCCTCGATATGCCTGCGCAGAACTTCGATGGCCTGCTCATGCTCGCCAATGGAAATAAAGAACTCTGCCTGCTGCTGGATGTCGAACAGCGCCTCGGGTTGCTCCGCTTGCGGTCGCGGCCCGGACCTGGGCCCGCCCGGCCGCGCAGGCGCCGACTGGGGCTGGGGCGCGGGCGCAACTGCTGGTAGCTGGGCCATGGGCATGGTGTCGGGCATGTTGCCCGGCTCCGTTTGCGCCTCGGGCATGGGTTCGGGAGATACCGTGCTGGGCTGCCAGGTATCGGCCGCCTCGGGCTCGAACTCCCACTGGGGTTCGCCATCGGGCCCCACGCTGGCCACGGCACCATTCGTGCCGGCCTCGCTCACGGCGACCGAATGGTGCCACGCCTGCAGCGCCTCGCTTTGACGGCGCCGTAGCAGCCAGGCAATGCCTGCCACGGCCAACGCCAAGGCACCTCCCAGCGCATAGACCACGGTAGCGGAAAAGCTTTCGGCCTGCGACTTTGCCAGCTGCGCGCGCAGGCCGGTGGCCTGCTCCCGCTCGGCCTCTGCCTGCGCGCGCTGCTGCGCCGCATCGGCCTCCAGCTTCGCCAGGCGTCCCATCGTTTGCTGCAGATCGGCAGGAGAGCTGTTGAGCAACTGCCGCATGGCCGCAAATTCCGCACGCCGGGCCTCGTTCGGGGCCGAGAGCAGCAGCGGCTCCTCGCGCGACAGGCGCAGGGCCAAAGGCGCGTCCAGCCACAGGTCCAGCGGTTCCATGACCAGGCGCGAGGCTGCCGTGGCCGCGGGAGCCGGCACCACCGGTCGTGCGCGCGGACGAGGTGGCCTGTCGGCTTCCCCGCCCGTAGCGGCTCTGGCTTGCGGTCGTTCTCGCCGCACAATGCTCGGCAATGGATCGCCCAGCGTATCCGCCACACGAGCTGCGGACGACCCCAGGGCGAACGCAGCTGACGCCTCGCCGCGAGCCAGGGCACCGCGAGGCGTGCCGGTATTGCCCAGCCGGGCGATGTCCAACGGGCCCTGCGGGTTGACGGGCCCTGTGGCCGGAAGATCGGCCAGAAATGTATAAGTACGCGTCACCCGCCCGTCGCACCCGGCCAGGAGGGTGACGGTGAGCACGGGTTCTTCGGCCATCATGTTGGCCTGCACGCGCACCATGGGATGGGTACCGCCCACAATGGGCGTGACACGTACACGCGAATCCGCAACGCTGGTCGTCCCCGAGACCAGGCGTGCAGCGATACAGGAGGACGCCAGCTCCTGTCCCGGGTCCGGTCGCACCTCGAACGTCAGATCTATGGGCGAGCCCAGCACCACGGCACCGCGACTTGCTCCCAGCGACAGCGCCGCCGCACCGGAGGCTGCGGCGCAGAGGCAGGCACCCAGAAATACGTTACGCATTCTCACAAAAATTTCAATATGTTTAGCGATTTTGACATGAGTGCCCGAATAAACCAACGCCATCAAATAATTTGACCATGAATATGGCATTTACTTCGATTGGCATCGTCGATACGGGCGCCATTGGCGACCGGATTGCGACAATTGCGGCCCAATTGGGCGGCAAGGTGTATCTTTTTGACACCAAACCCGGCGCTGCCAATGCGGCGTCGAAGCATGTCCATGGGCCTTGGTCGAGACCTCCTCCAGTCCTTGCGCCAAATCACCGGCAATTGCCAGCATGCAGGCCCGCGTATCGGCCAGCACCGGGCGCTGACTCGGGCCCGAGGCTTCGAGCCTCATCGAATGCGTCAAGCGCTGATATGCCGCTCCGATACGCCGGCACTGGTGGTGCAGCCTGAGAGGGCAGCCATCCTGGTCGCCGCGCAGCAACGACCGGGCCGCACGTCAGCCGCACGAGTTTTCACGGCGGATTCCATAGTCCGCTCCTCGGTGTCAGCGCAGCATCCTGGCCTGGCGGATAGCGGGTTCCAGGGCCAACCCAAGCCACATCGGCAACGGGCCCGGCGACTGCCCATGCCCCTGAGCAAGCGTGTTGAGCTGCTCGGTGGCGGCAGGAACCAAACAATCGCGGGCATGGGCGAAGTCACGCTCAGAGGCATGGCGCTGCCAGCATGGCCGGTCCTTGCGGCCCATGGCGGCAAAGAGGCCGTCCGGCCTGAACTGCCCCGAGTGATTGCGCATGGACAGCAGCACCGCAACCAGGGTTGGACGCTCGCAGCCCGCGTGCGCGGGTGACGACCTTGGGATGCTCGGAATGCCGCGCCAGGGCGGCGAACTCCGCGCCGCGCAGCCATTGCGACGCTTAGGTGACAGCCCGGGGCCGCCCCGCCGCACCCGCCCGCGACAATGGTCCGCACCAGTCACACAGAAGACAGCCCATGGACGAGCCCATTCTTACCATCGACGAACGCGAGGCGATCAATTCCGGTCGCTGGTTTTCTTCTCTCTCTCCTTCTTTGCGCCACGACATATTGCGATGTTCCTACGTCAAACGTTACAAGGACGGCGCCCTGATCGCAGCGCGCGGCGACCCACCCGAGGAATGGATTGCCTGCGCGCGCGGCGCCGTTCGCGTGAGCTCCACCAGCCTCTCTGGCAAGCAGGTCACACTGGCCTATGTGGAGCCGGGCATCTGGTTCGGCGACGTGGCCATCTTCGACGGCGACCGGCGCACGCACGACGCCTATGCCCATGGCGACACCACGATCCTGTGCGTGGCGCGTGCCGACTTCAAGAAGATTCTTGCCCAGCACAGCGAACTCTACGAAGCCATGCTGCGCCTGCATGCGCGGCGCATACGCCAGCTCTTCGGGCTGGTGGAGGACCTGAATACCCTGCCCCTGCGCTCGCGCCTGGCCAAGCAGCTCTTACACCTGGTTCGCAGCTACGGCGTGCCCAGCCTGCAGGACGGCAACGAGGTGCGCATCGGCCTGCAACTGGCACAGGAGGAGCTGGCGCAGCTGCTCGGCGCCTCGCGTCAGCGCGTGAACCAGGAGCTCAAAGCCATGGAGCGCGAGGATGCCATCCGCATCGAACCCGGTGGCCTGGTGGTGCGCGACCGCGGCGCGCTGATGCGCATTGCAGAGGCCGGCAGCTGAACCACTCTTTTCTTTTCTTGGACCCCGCATGAGCAACTTCGACCAATTCGTGGGCACGCGCCCCGTCTCCGCGCAGCATGCCTTTGACACCGGGGCCTTAGCCTCCTGGATGGCGCAACATGTGGATGGCTTTGCCGGGCCGCTCACGGTGGAAATGTTCAAGGGTGGCCAGTCAAACCCCACCTACAGGCTCGTCACGCCGGGCTGTAGCTACGTCATGCGCGCCAAGCCCGGCCCGGTGGCCCGGCTGCTGCCCTCGGCCCACGCCATAGAGCGCGAATACGCCGTGATGCGCGGCCTGGCCGGCACCGCCGTGCCCGTGCCGCGCATGCTGGCGCTGTGCGAGGACGAGGCTGTCATCGGCCGCGCCTTCTACCTCATGGAATACCTGCAGGGACGTGTGCTCTGGGACCAATCGCTGCCCGGCATGACGCCGGCCGAGCGCGGCGCAATCTACGACGAGATGAACCGCGTCATCGCCGCGCTGCACAGTGTCGATTTCGCGGCGCAGGGCCTGGCGAACTATGGCAAGCCAGGCAATTACTTCGAACGCCAGATTGGGCGCTGGAGCAAGCAGTACCAAGCCTCGATCACCGAACCCATTGGCGAGATGGAACGCCTCATGGACTGGCTTCCCGCCCACATGCCTGCCAGCGCGCGCGACGAGAGCCGCGTGGCCATCGTGCATGGCGACTACCGGCTGGACAACCTGATGTTCCACCCCAGCGAACCGCGCGTGATCGCCGTGCTCGACTGGGAGCTGTCCACTCTGGGCCATCCGCTGGCCGACTTTGCCTACCACTGCATGAGCTGGCATATCCCGGTCTCGCTCGGGCGCGGCATAGGCGGGCTCGATCTAGCGGCCCTGGGGATCCCGGGCGAGCGCGACTACATCGCCCGCTACTGCGCGCGCACCGGCATGGCCGACAACGCGCAGCTGCATACCGACTGGAACTTCTACCTGGCCTACAACATGTTCCGCATCGCCGCCATCCTGCAGGGCATCGCCAAACGCGTGGAGGCCGGCACGGCCGCCAGCAACGAGGCGCGCGCCGCAGGCGCCACTGCGCGGCCCATGGCACAGCTGGCCTGGTCCTTCGCGCAACGCTCCCATTCCTGACTCCACAAGGCCAACACATGGATTTCGACTATTCGCCAAAGACCAAGGACCTGCAGGCACGCCTGCTGCGCTTCATGGACGAGCATATCTACCCGGCCGAGAAGGCTTATGCCGATGAGCTGGCGGCCCACACCGCCGCCGGCAGGCGCTGGACGCCGCTGCAGACCATTGAGAACCTCAAACCCAAAGCCCAGGCGGCCGGTTTGTGGAATCTGTTTCTGCCGGTGGACACGGCTGCGGCCTCGGGCTACGACGGCGCGGGTCTCACCAACCAGGAATACGCGCCACTGGCCGAGATCATGGGCCGCGTACTCTGGTCCAGCGAGGTCTTCAACTGCTCGGCGCCCGACACCGGCAACATGGAAACCATCGCCCGCTACGGCAGCGAGGCCATCAAGGCCGAATGGCTCAAGCCCCTGCTCGAAGGACGCATGCGCTCGGCCTTCGCCATGACCGAACCCGAGGTGGCATCGAGCGACGCCACCAACATCTGCACGCGCATCTCGCGCCAGGGCGATCACTACGTCATCAACGGCCGCAAATGGTGGACCAGTGGCGCGAACGACCCGCGCTGCAAGGTCTTCATCACCATGGGCAAGACCGACCCAGAGGCCCCCAAACACGCACAGCAAAGCATGATCGTCGTGCCCGCCGACACTCCGGGCATCACCGTCGTGCGGCCGCTCAACGTGTTCGGCTACGACGACGCGCCGCACGGCCATGCCGAGGTCATCTTCGACAACGTACGCGTGCCGATGGAAAACATCCTGCTCGGCGAAGGCCGCGGTTTCGAGATCGCCCAGGGACGCCTGGGCCCCGGGCGCATACACCACTGCATGCGCCTCATTGGCCAGGCCGAACGCGCGCTGGAGCTGATGTGCCGGCGCTCTCTGTCGCGCACCGCCTTCGGCAAGACCATCGCCCAGCAGGGCGTGACGCAGGAGCGCATTGCCGAGGCACGCTGCAAGATCGACATGGCGCGCCTGCTGACGCTCAAGGCCGCGTGGATGATGGACACGGTGGGCAACAAGGTCGCCAGGACCGAAATCGCCATGATCAAGGTCGTCGCCCCCAGCATGGCCTGCCAGGTCATTGACTGGGCCATACAGGCGCATGGCGGCGGCGGCGTCAGCGACGATTTCCCGCTAGCCTTTGCCTACGCCAACGCACGCACGCTGCGCTTTGCCGACGGCCCCGACGAGGTGCACCGTGGCGCCATTGCCAAGTGGGAGCTGGGCAAGTACCTCGCACGCACCTGAGAGCTGTTCGCACGGACGTGAATGGCATTTGGGAGCAACAGGGTTTACCCTGTTCACAAAAGGTGCAACCTTTGCAATAGTCATAGACTTCAAAGGTTGCACCTTTTTACATCCACTCCCAACATGACCACCACGATTGGCATCAAGTTCGATGACCTGCTGCGCGAACGCATCCGCGGCGCGGCGCAAAACATGAACCGCACCCCGCACTGGCTCATCAAGCAGGCCGTAGTGCAATATGTGGATGCACTGGAGCGCGGCGCGACCACGATCCGCCTGCCCGGCACGGCGGAAGACGCGCCAGAAGAGGTTGCAGACACTGTGCAACCCAACGCCGCCCAAGAGGTGCAACCATTTCTCGCCTTTGCCCAGTCCATACTGCCGCAGACCGAGTTGCGTGCGGCCATCACCGCAGCCTGGCATCGGCCCGAAACCGAATGCCTGCCGGTGCTGCTGCCGCTGGCGCGCACGCAGGACGAGCAGCAAGCCGCCAAGGTGCGCGAACTTGCCACGCGGCTGGTGCAGGGCCTGCGCGATGCGCCCGTGACCAGCGGTGTCGCCGCGCTGGTGCAGGAGTTTTCGCTCTCCAGCCAGGAGGGCGTGGCACTGATGTGCCTGGCCGAGGCGCTTTTGCGCATCCCCGACAAGGCCACGCGCGACGCGCTGATCCGCGACAAGATCAGCCGCGGCGACTGGAAGTCGCATGTGGGGCGTTCGCCCTCCCTCTTCGTCAACGCCGCCGCCTGGGGCCTGGTGCTGACGGGCAAGCTCACCTCCACCAGCAGCGAAAAGGGCCTTTCGGCCGCGCTCACGCGCGTCATCGGCAAGGGCGGCGAGCCGCTGATCCGCCAGGGCGTGCACCGGGCCATGAAGCTCATGGGCGAGCAGTTCGTCACCGGCCAGAATATCTCGGAGGCACTGGCCAACAGCCGCAAGTACGAGGCCCAGGGTTTTCGCTACAGCTACGACATGCTGGGCGAGGCCGCCGCCACCGATCTTGACGCCCAGCGCTACCTGCGCGACTACGAGCAGGCCATCCATGCGATTGGCGCGGCATCCAGTGGCCGCGGCATCTTTGAGGGGCCGGGCATCTCCATCAAGCTCTCGGCCCTGCACCCGCGCTACTCTCGCGCGCAGTACGACCGCGTGATGGCCGAACTGCTGCCCCGCGTGCTGCATCTGGCCGAACTGGCCAAGCAGTACGACATCGGCATGAACATCGACGCAGAGGAGGCCGATCGGCTGGAGCTGTCGCTGGACCTCATGGAGGCGTTGTGCGCCGCGCCGTCGCTCAAGGGTTGGAGCGGCATCGGCTTCGTGGTCCAGGCTTACCAGAAGCGCTGCCCGCATGTCATCGAATACCTGATCGACCTGGCCCGGCGCAGCCGCCGCCGGCTGATGGTGCGCCTGGTCAAGGGCGCCTACTGGGACAGCGAGATCAAGCGCGCACAACTGGACGGCCTGGCCGGTTACCCCGTCTACACGCGCAAGGTCTACACCGATGTGAGCTATCTGGCCTGCGCCCGCAAGCTGCTGGAGGCGCCCGACGCCGTCTACCCGCAATTCGCCACGCACAACGCCCAGACCCTGGCCAGCATCTACCAATTGGCGGCAAGCGTGGGCGGAAGTTACTACAGCGGCCAGTACGAATTCCAGTGCCTGCACGGCATGGGCGAGCCGCTGTACGCGCAGGTCACCGGTCCCAGTTCGGAAGGCAAACTCGCGCGCCCATGCCGTATCTATGCGCCCGTGGGCAGCCATGAGACGCTGCTGGCCTACCTGGTGCGCCGCCTGCTGGAGAACGGCGCCAACACCTCGTTCGTCAACCGCATCGGCGACGCCAGCGTGCCCGTGGCCGAGCTGGTGACCGATCCGGTTCAGGACGTGCTGGCCATAGCGCGCGCCGAGGCCCGCCTGGGTGCGCCGCACCCGCGCATTGCCCTGCCGACCGAGCTGTTCAGCGGCCTGGGCGCGCAGGCACGCACCAACTCCCGCGGCCTGAACCTGGCGCACGAACAGCAGCTGGCGTCGCTCGCAGCCGCCCTGCTGCACAGTACGCGCCAGACATGGCTGGCCGCGCCGCCCGATGTGCCGCTGCCCGCCGACCCGGCGAGCCCCCCCGGCTGGCAGGCCCTGCCCAACCCTGCAGAACTCAGCGACACCGTGGGCTGGGTGCATGAGGCCAGTGAGGCCCAGGCCCATGCCGCCGCCGAGCGCGCCGCGCAGACCGCCCCCATCTGGGCCGGCACGCCGCCCTCTGCCCGGGCAGACGCACTGGCACGGGCCGCCGACCTGCTTGAGCAGCGCAGCCAGACGCTCATGGGCCTGATCATGCGCGAGGCTGGCAAGACCCTGCCCAACGCCGTCGGTGAAATCCGCGAGGCCGTGGATTTCCTGCGCTACTACGGCGCCCAGGTGGCGGCGCAGTTCGACAACGCCAGGGAGCGCCCGCTGGGCGTGGTGCTCGCCATCAGCCCCTGGAACTTCCCGCTGGCCATCTTCGCAGGCCAGGTCGCAGCGGCCCTCGCCGCAGGCAACACCGTGCTGGCCAAGCCGGCCGAGCAAACGCCGCTCACTGCCGCGGCCATGGTGCAGATCCTGCACGAGGCCGGTGTGCCCCAGGGCGCGCTGCAACTCGTGCCCGGCCGCGGCGAAACCGCTGGCGCTGCCCTGGTGGCACACCCACTGGTCGCGGGTGTGATGTTCACCGGTTCCACCGAGGTGGCGCGCCTCATCGCGCGCCAGTTGGCGCAGCGCCTGTCCCCAAGCGGCCACCCCATCCCGCTGATTGCCGAGACGGGCGGCCAGAACGCCATGATCGTGGACTCCTCGGCCCTGGCCGAGCAGGTGGTGGCCGACGTGCTGTCCTCTGCCTTCGACTCGGCCGGCCAGCGCTGCTCGGCGCTGCGCCTGCTGTGCCTGCAGGAGGACGTGGCCGATCGCCAGCTGACCATGCTGCAGGGCGCCCTGAAGGAATGGACCATGGGCAACCCCGACCGCCAGAGCACGGACGTGGGTCCCGTCATCGACGCCGAGGCACGCGGACAGATCGAGGCCCATATCCAGCGCATGCAGGACGCGGGCCAGAAGATCACGCGTGTAGAGCGCCAGGACGGACAACTCAACGGCCACTTCGTCGCCCCCACGATCATTGAAATTGATAGCACTTCGCGCTTGACACGCGAGGTTTTCGGACCTGTTCTGCATGTAATCCGATACCAGCGCGAGAAGCTCGACGCCCTGGTCGATGGCATCAACGCCACGGGCTATGGCCTCACTTTCGGCGTGCACAGCCGCATCGACGAGACCATTGCCCACCTGAGCGAGCGCGTGCAGGCCGGCAACATCTACGTCAACCGCAACGTGATCGGCGCCGTGGTGGGCGTGCAGCCCTTTGGCGGCATGGGCCTGTCGGGCACCGGCCCCAAGGCCGGCGGCCCGCTGTACCTGCACCGCCTGGTGCAGGGCGCGCCCAACGCCGACTTGCAGGCCCTGCCACGCGCCGAGGCCGAGCAGCCCCAACCGTCCCTGCAACTGCTGGACCGGCTGCAGCAGGCGGTGCTGCCCGGTGTGGCGCAGGAGCAGGTGCGTGCGGCCTGCGACGCAGCACTGGCCGCCTCGCGCCTGGGTGCCAGCCTGCTGATGCCCGGGCCCACGGGCGAGGCCAACCGCTACCGCTTGCTGCCACGCGGACCCGTGTGGGCGCTGCCACGCACGCCGCTGGGTCTGGTCTACCAGGTGGCTGCGACCCTTGCCAGCGGCAACCCTTGCCACGTGCTGCTGGCGCAGGACGATCAGGGCTGCGCGGCGCTGTGGCAGGCCCTGCGCACTGCCGCGGGTGACGCCGGGGCGGGCTGGCTGCATGGCGCCGATGCCGCCGCGCTGGGTGACGGCAGCACCGCCATGGCCGCCCTGTTGTTCGAGGGCGACGGCGACGCACTGTTGCAGGTCAGTGCCCAGGTGGCGGCACGCGAGGGTGCCATCGTGCGCGTGGAAAGCCGCAGCAGCGACGAGTTGCAGGCCGGCCACGGCTACGATCTGTCGGCGCTGTGCCACGAGCAGTCGATCAGCACCAACACGGCGGCGGCCGGCGGCAACGCCCAGCTCATGACAATGGCGTAACAGCTGACTCATCCAAGGCCAAAGCTCTTGCGCTCTGTCGGCGCGCTAAATTGGCGCGCTCAATAGGCGGAGATGCCGGCTTGAACTTCGGCCTCCTGCCTCCCCCCAAAACCCGGCGCCATTCGCGCCGGTTTTTTTCAGCCAGCACGTTCGCTTTTCACCAGATAAAATCGCAGGCTTTGGTAAACCGTGTGATCTTCATGAAGAAAAGCCCTGCGGATAGCACCGCCAAGCCCAACGTTCAGGTGCTCGAGCGCATGTTCCAGCTGATCGACGTGCTGGCCTCCAAGGAGGAATCCGTTTCACTCAAGGAGATCAGTGAAAGAACCGGGCTGCACCCCTCCACCGCGCACCGCATCCTCAATGACCTGATGACGGGCCGATTTGTCGAACGGCCCGAATCGGGCAGCTACCGTCTGGGAATGCGCCTGCTGGAGCTGGGGAACCTGGTCAAGGCACGCCTGTCGGTACGCGACGCGTCCTTGGTGCCCATGCGCCGCTTGCACAAGCTGATCCAGCAGCCCGTCAACCTGAGCGTGCGTCAGGGCGACGAAATCGTCTACATCGAACGCGCGTACAGCGAGCGTTCGGGCATGCAGGTGGTGCGCGCCATCGGTGGCCATGCGCCGCTGCACCTGACCTCCACCGGCAAGCTGTTCCTGGCGGCCGACGATCCCCAGCGCGTGCGCGCCTACGCCACACGCACCGGACTGCCGGGCCACACGCGCAACAGCATCACCCAGCTGCTCCCCCTGGAGCGCGAACTCGGCAAGGCGCGGCAATACGGCGTTGCCTACGACAACGAAGAACTGGAACTGGGGGTGCGCTGCATGGCAGCAGGCGTGCTCGACGACCAGGGACAGCTGATTGCCGGCCTGTCGATCTCGGCCCCTGCCGATCGCCTGGACGAGGACTGGTTGCCCAAGCTGCAGGCGACAGCAAGAGAGATCTCCCTGGCCCTGGGCTATTCGTCGGGTCTGCGCACCGCACACAACGGCCCCGTGCGAACCTGAGAGGATGCCGACGCCGGCAGGGGCGGCGGGGGCCTCCCGGAGAGCTTCGTCTCAGCTCCTGGGCGCCGCGGCACCCAGATGCAGGCTGGCGCTGCTGCGGGGATGCCCCTTCTCCACCCAGGAGCGTACGCGCTCCGCGTCAGCCAGGCGGCTGAACTTGCCGGCCGAGTCGAGGAACACCATGATCAGCTTGCGGCCGGCAACCTGTGCCTGCATGACCAGGCAACGTCCGGCCTCGGAGATGTAGCCGGTCTTTTGCAGGCCAATGTCCCACGCCGGGCTTTTCACCAGCCGATTGGTGTTGTTGAACTGCAGCATGCGATGGCCGACGGCGACCTCATAGCTGGGCGACGTGGACAGCTCGCGCAGCCGCGCATCGCCATGCGCCACGTTGACCAGCGTTGCCAGGTCATGCGCGCTGGACTGATTGTTGCTGGACAGGCCCGTGGGCTCCACATAGCGCGTCTCCGTCATGCCCAGCAACCTGGCCTTGGCGTTCATGCGCTGAACGAATGTGGCCAGGCCGCCCGGGTAGGTGCGCCCCAGCGCATGGGCCGCCCGGTTTTCGCTGGACATCAGGGCCAGGTGCAACAACTCCCCGCGCGACAGGGTGGTGCCCACCGTCAGCCGTGAGCCACTGCCCTTTTCGGTGTCCACATCGTCCTGGGTGATGGTGATGGGCTCGTCCATCGGCAGATGTGCCTCGGAAATCAAGAGGCCCGTCATGAGCTTGGTCAGCGATGCAATCGGCAGCACCGCATGGTCATTCTTGCTGAGCAGCACCTCCTTCGTGTCCTGGTCTATCACCAGGGCCACGCTGGACTTCAAGTCGAGCGGATCGCTGACCGCATGCAGGCCTGCCTGCTGACCGAACGACAGGCGCGCCGGCTCGGCCGCCACGCGTATTGGCGTCTTGGCACTGCGTGCGGACAAGCGCGAGCCCTTGGCCGACGACGTCTTGTGCGCATGCCTGCTCGCATGGTGCGAGTGCTTGGATGCCGTGCGTTTCGCAGCAACGGTGGTGGAATGCTTCTTGGCGGCGACATGTTTGCGCTCGGCCGCATGCACGCCGGGAGATGCCAGCGCCAACCCAACCGCAATGAGGGCGAAAACACGAGAAAGACGGGAGGCGATGCGAAATTGGGGGTGCATCATATGCTCCAAACTGCAAAAACTGTATGACAGTGTACAGAATTAAAAAAAGCCGCGCAAGATCAATATCTTGCGCGACTCTTTTAAAACGCTGCCTGAATTATAGGCGCAGCCTTCAGCCTTGTGCAGCGACCCGCTCTGCTTTACTTTGTAACTTGTTCAACGCGCTCAGGTAGGCCTTGGCCGAGGCCACGACGATATCCGGGTCGGCCCCCACGCCGTTGACGATGCGGCCGCTGTTCTGCAACCGTACCGTCACCTCGCCCTGGCTCTCGGTGTTGCCGCTGATGGCGTTGACCGAGTACAGCACCATCTCCGCACCGCTCTTGACCTGGCTCTCGATGGCCTTGAGCGACGCATCGACCGGGCCGTTGCCGTCGGACAGGCCGCGCACCTCACGGCCGCCGATGGTGAACACGATCTCGGCATGCGGCATTTCGCCGGTCTCGCTGCGCTGGGCCAGCGAGATGAAGCCGTAGTGCTCCTTCTCGGCCGTCACGCTTTCGTCGCTGACCAGGGCCAGAATGTCCTCGTCGAAGATCTCGCTCTTGCGGTCGGCCAGATCCTTGAACTTGGCAAAGGCGGCCATGATCTCGCCCTCGGATTCGAGCACCACGCCCAGCTCCTGCAGGCGCTGCTTGAACGCCGTGCGCCCCGAGAGCTTGCCCAGCACGATCTTGTTGGCACTCCAGCCCACGTCCTCGGCGCGCATGATCTCGTAGGTGTCGCGCGCCTTGAGCACGCCGTCCTGGTGGATGCCGCTCGCGTGCGCAAAGGCGTTGGCGCCCACCACGGCCTTGTTGGGCTGCACCACGAAACCGGTGGTGGTGCTGACCATCTTGCTCGCGGGCACGATCTGGGAGGTGTCAATGCCCACGTCCAGGCCGAAGTAGTCACGCCGGGTCTTGACGGCCATGACGATTTCTTCAAGCGAGCAGTTGCCCGCGCGTTCGCCCAGGCCGTTGATGGTGCATTCCACCTGACGCGCGCCGCCAATCTTCACACCGGCCAGGCTGTTGGCCACGGCCATGCCCAGGTCGTTGTGGCAGTGCACGCTCCAGATGGCCTTGTCGCTGTTGGGCACCTTCTCTCGCAGCGTCTTGATGAATTGGCCATACAGCTCGGGGATGGCGTAGCCCACGGTGTCGGGGATGTTGATGGTGGTCGCGCCCTCGTTGATCACCACCTCGCACACGCGCGCGAGGAAGTCGATGTCGCTGCGGTAGCCGTCCTCGGCGCTGAACTCGATGTCCTCCATGAGGTTGCGCGCAAAGCGCACGGCCAGGCGCGACTGCTCGAGCACCTCCTCGGGCGTCATGCGCAGCTTCTTCTCCATATGCAGCGGGCTGGTGGCGATGAAGGTGTGGATGCGCCCGCGCTGCGCGTCCTTGAGCGCCTCGGCCGCGCGCGCAATGTCGCGGTCGTTGGCGCGCGAGAGCGAGCACACGGTGGAATCCTTGATGGCGCGCGCGATCGCCTGCACGCACTCGAAGTCGCCATTGCTGCTGGCGGCAAAGCCGGCCTCGATCACGTCCACCTTCAGGCGCTCGAGCTGGCGCGCGATGCGCAGCTTCTCGTCGCGCGTCATGCTGGCGCCGGGCGACTGCTCGCCGTCGCGCAAGGTGGTGTCGAAGATGATGAGTTTGTCGGTCATGGAAGGTCCTTCAAAGAATTCGGATGGCGCTCAAATCGCCGCAACAGGAGATTGTGCCGGCTCCTTGGGGCCAAGCGCGGCGCGCTCGACGCCGTTGACCACGGCCACCAGCGCCGCCGTGGTGATGTCGTGGTGCATGCCGACGCCAAACAGCGTGCGCCCTTCACCGGCGCGCAACTCGACGTAGGCCACGGCACGCGCATCGGCACCGGCGCCGATGGCATGTTCCCGGTAGTCCAGGATCTGGATGCCGCTGCCGGTCGCGCCGGTCAGCGCGTGCGCCAGCGCATCGACCGGCCCATTGCCTTCGCCAGCGATGTCCTGGCCGGCCCACCGCGCCGCCAGATGCACGACGCCATTGGCACCCGCGCGGATCGCCAGCGCCGACAGCGGGTTGCGCGACGGCCGGTAGGTTTGCTCGAACAAGGCGTGCAGATCGGCCGCGGACAGCTCCTTGCCGCTCACGTCCATCTCCTTCTGCACGATCTGGCTGAACTCGATCTGCAGGCGGCGCGGCAACTGCAGGTCGTATTCGCTTTCGAGCAAGTACGCAATGCCGCCCTTGCCCGACTGGCTGTTGACGCGGATCACGGCCTCGTAGTTGCGGCCCAGGTCCTTCGGGTCGATGGGCAGGTAGGGAACGGTCCAGACGTCGCCCGGCTGGCGCGCCGCAAACCCCTTCTTGATCGCGTCCTGGTGCGAGCCGGAGAACGAGGTGTAGACCAGATCCCCGGCATAGGGGTGGCGCGGGTGCACCGGCAACTGGTTGCAGTGCTCGACGGTGGCGCGAATGTCGTCGATGTTGGAAAAGTCCAGCCCCGGCGAGACACCCTGCGTGTACAGATTGAGCGCGACGTTGACGAGGTCGAGGTTGCCGGTGCGCTCGCCGTTGCCGAACAGGCAACCCTCGACCCGCTGCGCACCCGCCATCAGAGCCAGTTCAGCCGCCGCC
>JAFECU010000267.1 GCA_018242005.1 Pseudomonadota bacterium
TGAGTTCATGGGCGTCCAGGATGCGCCATACCGTGGTCTTGCCCGCGCGAGCCAGTCGCGCGAAGCCCGCGCTGTGTGCGTTGGCGCTGACGTGCGCGGCCAATGCCGACAGCGTCCAAAGCTCCGCGGCGTAGCCCAAGTCCTTAGGCTTGCGACAGGCCAGATCCACCACCCAGGCGCGCGCGTCATTGGTGATTTGCGGCGGGCGTGGCCGGTGATACCGATCCTGCAGCCCCGTCGCCACACCCGTTGCCAGGGCCTTGTCGATGCACTTGTAGATCGTCGGCCGGGACGTGCCCAGCGCGCGCTGTATCTGCGTGGGCGATTGCCCATCGGCATACGCCAGCAGCACTCGGGCTCGTTCGACTTCACGCACCGGCGCCGTGCGCGAGCCCGCAAGTTCGTCGAGCATCGCCTTGTGCTCCTCACTCAGCGTCAACGCCGCTCGTCCAGTCCGTCGTGCCATGCCCGCCTCCATAAGGAATCGCTGGGCCGCATGTTCGCACATGAGCACATTTACGTAAATGTTTTAATGGAACGATGTACTAGGAGCTGTTAACGCTATGCAAGGAGATAGCGTTAACAGGCCCTAAATGCCGATACCAGTCAGCGCCGTCCGCCCAGCAGGCCGGCTCCGATCTTGAACAGATCGCCCAGACCCACCTGGCCATCGCCGTCCTGATCCAGCAGGCTGCCCAGCAGGTCGCCGCCCGGCATGCCGGCACTCTGGGTGCGGGCGTGCTCCTGGCCCAGCATTTGTCCGAGGCCACCCGCATCGATGCCGCCGGCGCTCACACGGTGCGCCAGGAAGGACATGACGATGGGCGCCAGCATCTGCAGCAACTGCCCGGCATTCCCCCCCAGTCCCGCAGCCTGGCCCAGCGAGGACTCGACCCGCTCACGCCCACCGCCGAAGATATGCCCCAGAATGGCAGCGCCTGCATCGCCGCCGCCCGCGCCGGACTGCGCGCCGCTGCCCAGCATGGAGCCCAGCAGCCCACCGAGGTCCATTCCGCCCAGCCCCAGGGCCTGCTGGGGCGCGGCAGGCATATGGTCGCGCTGCAGCGCACCGAACAAGGCGTCGGCACCCTGCCCGTCCTGTGCGTTGCGACCCAGTGCCCCCAGCAGCAGCGGCAGCGCCATCTCGACAGCGCTCTGTGCCTGTGCCTGGTCGGTACCCAGTTGCTGGGCTATGTGCTGCAGCGAGGGCCCTTGCAGCTGCTCGAGCAGCTGCTCGGCGAGCAACGGGGTGGATGCGGGGATGTTCATGTTGGATTACTCCTTCCAGAGGTGACCGCGGCGCATTCGGCCACGCAGACCGCCATGGTAGGCGCTGGCGGCCCCATTGCGCGAAGCTCCATCAGGTCCGCGCCTGTTTCTCCCGGTTTTCATAGTTGTTTGCACTTGCATGCATGGGTGGTCTGGCCGGCTGGCACAGACCACCTTCGGCTGCGCCTTGCAAATGTGTAAAGAAAAATGAAGAACCTCACCGGCGGCAGCAGGCACGGCAGCAATGTGCGACAGTTCGTGTTGACTTTTTGTAACACGTGTCCGACGCCACGGGTCTTCGCCGTCCGCAGCACGGACAATGATCGTCCTGTTCATTCATAGCCACTCGCTCCCATGCCCCCCGCGATCAGCGACCACCCCACCCGCCGCCCCACGGGGCCTGCCATATCCCGCACCACGGCCAGACGCTCAACGACCCTGGGGGTCTGGCTGGCGGCCATGGGATTGGCACTGGGCCTGACGGCCTGCGGCGACAAGGGGGCCAAGACCGCCGCCCCGCAGGGGCCGGCGCAGGTGGGCGTGATCACGCTGCAGCCACAGCAGCAGCAACTCGACACCACCCTGCCCGGCCGCACCCGCGCCTACCTGAGCGCCGAGGTGCGCCCACAGGTCTCGGGCATCCTGCAGCAGCGCCTGTTCACCGAAGGGGCTCTGGTTCAGCGCGGCCAGGCGCTCTACCAGCTGGACGACCGCTCGCTGCGCGCGGCCGTGGACAGCGCCGAGGCCGCGCTGGCCAAGGCCGAGGCCAGCGCACGCACCCAGGAGGCTACGGCGCGGCGCAATGCCGAACTGGTGAAGATAGACGCCATCAGCCGCCAGGCCTTTGACGAGAGCCAGGCGGCCGCCGCCCAGTCGCGCGCCGACGTGGGCGTGGCGCGTGCCAACCTGGAGACGGCGCGCATCAACCTGCGCTACAGCCGCATCGAGGCGCCGATCGCCGGGCGCACCAGCCTGTCCAGCGTCACGCCCGGCGCACTGGTCACGGCCAACCAGGCCAATGCGCTCACCACCATCGTGCAGCTGGACCCGATGTACGTGGACTTCACGCAGTCGAGCACCGACCTGGTGCAGCTCAAGCGCGACTGGGAGGCAGGCCGTTACCAGAAGCTCGATGGCAACCAGGCGCGCGTGCGCATACGCCTGGATGATGGCAGCGACTACCCCCACGAGGGGCGGCTGCAGTTCGCCGGCATGATCGTCAATGACACCACGGGCACGGTGACGCTGCGAGCCGTGGTGCCCAACCCCGGCGGCCTGCTCATGCCCGGCATGTACGTGCAGGCGCTGCTGCCCACGGGCCTGGCCAGCGACGCGCTCTTGATCCCGCAGCAGGCCGTGAGCCGCGACCTGACGGGGCGTGCCAACGTGCTGGTGGTCAATGCCGACGACCGCATCGAAAAACGCCCCGTGGAACTGGCACGCGCCCTGGGCAACCGCTGGCTGGTCGATAGCGGGCTGGCTGCCGGCGAGCGCCTGGTGGTCGATGGTTTCCAGCGCATCAAACCCGGCGACAAGGTCAGTCCGCTGGCGGTGGATCTGGATGGCGGGAAGGAAGGCGCCCGTCGGCCCGGCGCACCCGACGACGGTGCGCGGCCTGCCGATTTCAAGGCCGGCGCCAAGGGCCCGGGCGTGGACATCGCCGCCCCCCGGGCCGGTGCCTCCAGGTAAACACGGCGGCAGGCAGACATGGCCCAGTTCTTCATCAACCGCCCCATTTTCGCGTGGGTGCTGTCCATCATCATCATGCTGGCCGGCGGCCTGGCGATCTTCACGCTGCCGCTGGAGCAATACCCCGAGATCGCGCCGCCGCGCGTGACCATCTCCTCGCAGTACACGGGTGCCTCGGCCGAGACGGTGGAAAACTCCGTCACGCAGATCATCGAGCAGCAGATCAAGGGCATAGACAACATGATCTACATGGGCTCGACGTCGGACGCGTCGGGCCGCTCGGCCACCACGCTCACCTTCGCGCCGGGCACCAAGATCGACGTGGCCCAGGTGCAGGTGCAGAACAAGCTGCAGTCGGCCATGAACCGCCTGCCCGATGCCGTCAAGAGCCGCGGCGTGTTCATCAACAAGGGGGGCACGGACTACCTGGTCACCTACGCCTTCTTCTCCGACGACCCCAAGATCACGGCCGTGGACGTGGGCGACTACCTGAACTCCAACCTCGTGGACGTGATAGGCCGCATCGACGGTGTGGGCGACATCCGCGTGTTCGGCACCTTCTATGCCATGCGCATCTGGATGGACCCGGCCCGGATGGAGAAGTACCAGCTCATGCCATCGGACCTGATCGCTGCGCTCAATGCCCAGAACGCCCAGGTCTCGGCCGGCCAACTGGGTGCCCTGCCCGCCGTGGCCGACCAGCAGCTCAACGCCACGATCACGGCCCGCACCAAGCTGCAGACGGTGCCGGAGTTTGAAGCCATCGTGCTCAAGACCGCCACCGACGGTGCGGTGGTCACGATCAAGGACGTGGCGCGCGTGGAGCTCGGCCCCGACACCCTGTCGGTCAAGGCCAAGCTCAACGGCCGACCCGGCGCGGGCATGGGCATCGTGCTGGCCGACGGCGCCAACGCCATGGCCGTGTCCGACGCCGTGGCCGCCAAGCTCGCCGAGCTCAAGCCCTTCTTCCCGAATCAGATCGACTACTTCGTCAGTTCCGACTCCACGCCCTTCGTGCGCGCCTCCATCAAGGAGGTCGCGGTCACGCTGGCCGAGGCCATGGTGCTGGTCGTGCTGGTGATGTTCGTCTTTCTGCAGAACCTGCGCGCCACCCTGATCCCGGCGATTGCCGTGCCCGTGGTGCTGCTGGGCACCTTCGGCGTTCTGGCGGCGGCGGGCTATTCCATCAACACGCTGACCATGTTCGCGCTGGTGCTGGCCATAGGCCTCCTGGTGGACGACGCCATCGTGGTCGTGGAGAACGTCGAGCGCGTGATGCACGACACCGGCCTGCCACCGAAGGAGGCCACGCGCCGCTCCATGCGCGAGATCACGCCCGCGCTGGTGGGCATAGGCGTCACGCTCGCGGCGGTGTTCGTGCCCATGGCCTTCTTTGGCGGCTCCACGGGCGTGATCTACCGCCAGTTCTCCATCACCATCGTGTCGGCCATGGCGCTGTCGGTGTTCGTGGCCCTCACGCTCACACCGGCGCTGTGCGCCAGCATCCTCAAGGCCCCCGCCCACCTGGAGCAGCAGCCGCGCGTGCGCGCCGGGCTGCTGGGCCTAAACGACCGCTTCTTCATCTGGTTCAACCAGCGCTTCGACGCCGGCACCACGCGCTACCAGGGCCGCGTGGCCTGGATGCTGCAGCGCGCCAAACGCATGCTGCTGATCTTTGCCGCCATCTGCCTGGCCGTGTGGTGGATTCTGGCGCGCGTGCCCACCTCGTTCCTGCCCGAGGAAGATCAGGGTTACATCCTGGCCAGCATCAACCTGCCCGCGGGCGCCACCGATACGCGCCTGCAGGGCGTGCTCGACGAGGTCAACGCGTACTTCAAGACCGTGCCCGAAGTCATCAGCTTCAACCAGGTTTCGGGCCTGAACGGCGACCAAAGCTCGGCCCGCGCCTTCATACGCCTCAAGCCCTGGGACGAGCGCCCGCTGGCCAGCCAGTCGGCCGCGGCAATCGCTCACCAGGCCACCAAGGATCTGGGCCGCATCCGCGACGCACGCATCTTCATCTCTCCGCCGCCGGCCGTGCGCAGCCTCGGGGCCAACTCGGGCTTCAACTTCATGCTCAAGGACATCAACGGCCTGGGCCACCAGGCACTGCTGGCCGCCAAGGACCGCTTTCTGGCCGAGGCGCAGAAGCACCCCGAGCTCACCAGCGTACGCACGACCAACCTGGACGATGCCACCGAGCTGCGCCTTGCCATCGACGACCGCAAGGCCGCCGCGCTGGGCCTGAGCTACGACGCCATCAATGGCGTGCTCTCCAGCAGCATAGGCGGCACCTATGTGAATGACTTTCTGCACAACGGCCGCGTCAAGCGCGTCTACATCCAGGGCGACGCGCCAAGCCGCATGTTGCCGCAGGACGTGGGCAAGTGGACGGTGCGCAACAAGAACGGCGAGATGGTGCCCTTCGGCGCCTTCTCGCGTGCCTATTGGGCCCATGGCTCGCCGCAGCTCATGCGCTACAACGGCGCGCCCGCCTATGAGCTGGTGGGCAGCGCGGCGCCGGGTGTGAGCTCGGGCGTGGCCATGAAGGCTGTCGAGGACACCCTAAAGGAACTGCCGGCCGGCATTGCCTACGAGTGGACCGGCGCCTCGCTGCAGGAGCGCCAGTCGGGCGCACAGGCGCCCATGCTGTACGCCGTTTCCATCCTGTTCGTGTTCCTGTGCCTGGCGGCGCTGTACGAGAGCTGGACCGTGCCCGTGTCGGTGATGCTGGCCGTGCCGCTCGGGGTGCTGGGCGCGCTGCTGGCCACCTGGTCGCGCGGCCTGGCCAATGACGTGTACTTCCAGGTCGGCCTCATCACCACCGTGGGCCTGGCCTCCAAGAACGCCATCCTGATCGTGGAGTTTGCCGTGCAGCTGCAGGAGCAGGGCCGGCAACTGCTGGACGCCACGCTGCAGGCCGTGCGCCTGCGCCTGCGCCCCATCCTCATGACGTCGCTGGCCTTCGGCTTCGGCGTCCTGCCGCTGGCCCTGGGCACGGGCGCGGGCGCGGGCGGGCGCAACGCCATAGGCACGGCCGTGCTGGGCGGCATGGTTGCATCCACCGTGCTCGGCATCTTCATGGTGCCGGTGTTCTTTTTGCTGATCCGCAGCTGGTTCAAGAGCCGCTCGCGCCACGACGAAGCGCCCCAAGCGGCGCCCACCCACCCGGAGAGCGCCGCATGACGCGCCCACGTTCCTACCTGCTCCCTGCCCTGGCCTGCGCCCTGCTCGCCGGCTGCAATCTGGCGCCGCGCTACCAGGCACCGCAGCTGCCCGTGCCTGACACCGTGACGCCGCCGCTGGCCCAGGGCGCCAGTGACATGGCAGGCGTGCCGCTGGCCGAGTCCGGCCCCATGCAGTGGCAGGACTTCGTGCAGGAGCCGCGCCTGCGCCGGCTCGTCGCCATGGCGCTGGACAACAACCGCGACCTGCGCGTGGCCGTGCTGGCCATCGAGCGCGCGCGGGCGCAGTACGGCATCACCCGTGCCGACCTGCTGCCCACGGTGAACGCCACGGGCGCCGGCAACCGCACGCGCACGGCCGACGACCTGACCACCGCGGGCCGCCCCAACACCACGGCGCAGTACAGCGCCACGCTGGGTTTCAGCAGCTACGAGATCGACTTCTTCGGCCGCGTGCGCAATCTGAGCGACGCCGCTTTGCAGGAATTTTTTCGCACTGCCGAGAACCAGCGCAGCGTGCAACTGAGCCTGGTGGCCGAGGTCATGAACGCCTGGCTGCTGCTGGACGCCGATGCGCGGCGCCTGCAGTTGGCGCGCGAGACGCTGCGCACGCGCCAGCACGCGCTGGACCTCACGCGGCGCAGCTTCGAACTGGGTGCGGCCTCGGCCCTGGCGCTGGCGCAGGCGCAGTCCAGCGCCGACACCGCGCGCGTGGATGCGGCCGCCTTCACATCGCAGCTCGCACGCGACCGCAATGCGCTGGCGCTGGTGGTCGGCGCCCCTGTGGCCAAAGACCTGCTACCCGCCAGCGTGGCAGCCCCCCTGACCGGCACTGACAGCACGGCGGATGTGCCGCGTTTGTCCGCACCCGCCGCACCCGCGGCGGCGCTGCTGGCCCTGGCGCCAGACCTGCCCTCCAGCGTCCTGCTGCGCCGCCCCGACCTGCGCGCGGCCGAGCATCTGCTGCAGGGCAGCTACGCCAGCATTGGCGCGGCGCGCGCGGCCTTCTTCCCCGCCATCACGCTCACGGCCTCGGTGGGCACGGCCAGCAATGCGCTGTCCGGCCTGTTCGACGGCGGCAACGGCACCTGGACCTTTGCGCCTCAGATCCGCCTGCCGATCTTCGACGCCGGACGCAACCAGGCCAATCTGCGCGTGGCCGAGGTCACGCGCGACCAGGCGCTGGCCCAGTACGAAAAGGCGATACAGACGGCGTTTCGCGAGGTGGCCGACGCGCTGGCCGACCGCGCCACGCTGGATGAGCGCCTTGCCGCCCAGCGCTCGCTGGTGCAGGCCAGCCAGCGTGCGCTGGAGCTGTCGGACGCGCGCTTTCGCCTGGGTGCGGACAGCTACCTTGCGGTGCTGGACGCGCAGCGCTCGCTGTACGCGGCGCAGCAGGGCGAAATCACGCTGCAACTGGCCGAGCAGCTCAACCGCGTGACGCTCTACAAGGTGCTGGGCGGGCAATGGGCGGGCAGCGCCCCTGGGCAGCAGAACTCCTGAAGCCCGCGGCGCACCGGTGTGGGGCGCAGCGCGCACCAGCTTGCACCGGCAGGCAGCGCACAGCCCGAAGTCACTATCACCCTTGTAGCTGCCAGCGCCCTGTTTACGGGGGCTACCGGCCGTTTTGACCTGAAACACTCGCCATGCCTTGGCTGGCACACCTATTGCATTGACTCTCTCGCGACCCTTGTGGGTCGTGGCGTGCAGACGCCTTTTCTGGTGTGACCGCTGGGGGGCAAGACCCCTGGGAGACGATGGTGAAAAAACTCAGGCTGGTGATGGTGGGCAATGGCATGGCGGGCGTGCGCACGCTGGAGGAACTGCTCAAGATCGCGCCCGACCTCTATGACATCACGGTGTTCGGCGCCGAGCCGCACCCCAACTACAACCGCATCCTGCTCTCGCCCGTGCTGGCGGGCGAGCAAACCCTGGAGCAGATCGTGCTCAACGACTGGTCCTGGTACGAGGAGAACGGCATCACCCTGCACACCGGCTGCACGGTGACCGAGGTCAACCGCGCGCGGCGCACCGTGCACGCCGCAAAGGCCAACGGCGAGACCATCAGCGTGCCCTACGACCGCCTGATCCTGGCCACAGGCTCGAATCCCTTCATGCTGCCCATTCCCGGCAAGGATCTGGACGGCGTGCTGGCCTACCGCGACATTGCCGACACGCAGGCCATGATAGTCGCGGCCGCGCAATACAAGCACGCAGTGGTCATCGGCGGCGGCCTGCTGGGGCTGGAGGCCGCCAACGGCCTGATGAAACGCGGCATGCAGGTGACCGTGGTGCACGCCGGCGAATGGCTGATGGAGCGCCAGCTCGACCCCGTGGCCGGGCAGATGCTGCAAAAGGCGCTGGTCGAGCGCGGCATGGGCTTTCTGATGGCCGCGCAGACCCAGGAGCTGCTGGGCGGCGACGACGGCCGCGTCAGGGCAGTGCGCTTCAAGGACGGCAGCGAGGTGCCGGCCGACCTGGTGGTGATGGCCGTGGGCATACGCCCCAACACGCAGCTGGCCGAATCCATGCGCCTGCATGTGAACCGCGGCATCGTGGTGAACGACACCATGCAGACCACCACCGACGCGCGCATCTACGCCGTGGGCGAATGCGCCGCGCACCGGGGCGTGGCCTATGGCCTGGTGGCGCCGCTGTTCGAGCAGGGCAAGGTGCTGGCGAATCACCTGGCCGAATTCGGCATAGGGCGCTACCAGGGCTCGCAGACCTCGACCAAGCTCAAGGTCACGGGCATAGACCTGTTCTCGGCCGGCGACTTCATGGGCGGCGCGGGCACCGAGGAAATCCTGCTCAGCGACCCCGGCAGCGGCCAGTACAAGAAGCTGGTGCTGAAAGACGACAAGCTGGTCGGCGCCTGCCTGTACGGCAACACGGTGGACGGCAGCTGGTACTTCAAGCTGCTGCGCGAGGGCCGCAGCGTCGCCGACCTGCGCGACCGGCTGATGTTTGGCGAGAGCAACATCGGCGAGGGCGGCCACGCGGGCCAGAACCAGGCCGCCGCGATGCCCGACGAGGCCGAGGTCTGCGGCTGCAACGGTGTGAGCAAGGGCAGCATCTGCAAGGCCATCAAGGAAAAGGGCCTGTTCACCCTGGACGAGGTGCGCAGGCACACCAAGGCCAGCGCCAGCTGCGGCTCCTGCACCGGCCTGGTCGAGCAGATCCTGATGGCCACCGTGGGCGGCGCCTACGCGG
>JAFECU010000268.1 GCA_018242005.1 Pseudomonadota bacterium
GCCACCGTGCTGCTGCTGGTGCTGCTGTTTCCACAAGGAATTTCGGGTTTTGCGCATAGCTGGCGGGCGCTGGCAGCTATCAAAAACAAAGTACCGGAGGGCGTGTCATGAGCCTGCTGAGCGTGCAGGGCCTCACCAAGTCCTTCGGCGGCGTGCAGGCCGTGCAGGGCGTGTCGTTCCAGCTTGCGGCGGGCGAGCTGTTGGCCCTCATAGGCCCGAACGGCGCGGGCAAGAGCACCACCTTCAACATGCTCGGCGGCCAGCTCGCGCCCGACGCCGGCCGCGTGCTGCTCGATGGCCGGGACATCACGGGCCAGGCGCCGCGCCACATCTGGCGCCTGGGCGTGGGCCGCACCTTCCAGATCGCCCAGACCTTTGCCAGCTTCACGGTGCTGCAGAACGTGCAGCTGGCCCTGCTGTCGCACGACCGCAAGGCCTGGGCCTGGTGGCGCCGCGCCGACCGGCACCGCGCCCCGGACGCGCTGGCGCTGCTGGAGCAGGTGGGCATGGCCGAGCAGGCGCAGCGCCCCTGTAGCCAGCTGGCCTACGGCGACGTCAAGCGCGTGGAGCTGGCCATGGCCCTGGCCCACGCGCCGCGCCTGCTGCTCATGGACGAGCCCACGGCCGGCATGGCGCCCGCCGAGCGCCTGGCGCTGATGCGGCTGGTGCAGCGCCTGGCGCGCGAGCGGCGCATGGCCGTGCTGTTCACCGAGCACAGCATGGACGTGGTCTTCGGACATGCCGACCGCGTGGCCGTGCTGGTACGCGGCCAGCTGCTGGCCGAGGGAACGCCGCGGCAGATCCGGGAGGACGAGCGCGTGCAGGCCGCCTACCTGGGCACAGAAAACCAGGAAATTGATAGCTGCAAGCGGTTGATGGACAAGGGCGATAGCCCGATTTCACCGCTGCTTGTCGTGGAGCGCCTCAACGCCTGGTACGGCGCCGCCCATATCCTGCATGACGTGTCGCTCGCCGTGGGCCGCGGCGAGGTCGTGGCCCTGGTGGGGCGCAACGGCGCGGGCAAGAGCAGCACGCTCAAGAGCATTGCCGGCCTGATGCCGCGCGCGGCGGGCCGCATCGACTTCCTGGGCCGGCGCATCGACGGCCAGCCGCCGCACCGCATCGCCCGCGCCGGCCTGGGCTACGTGCCCGAGGACCGGCGCATCTTCACCGACCTGACGGTGCGGGAGAACCTCGAAGTCGGCCGCCAGCGCCCGCGCCACTGGCCGGGCGGCCAGGCCGCGCCGCACTGGACGCCCGAGGCGCTGTTTGCCCTGTTCCCCAACCTTGGCGAGATGCCGCAGCGCCCCGGCGGGCGCATGAGCGGCGGCGAGCAGCAGATGCTGACCGTGGCGCGCACCCTCATGGGCCAGCCGTATCTGGTGCTGCTCGACGAGCCGTCCGAGGGCGTGGCCCCGCTCATCGTCGCGCAGATGGCGCGCACCATCGCGACGCTCAAGGCACAGGGCATGGGCATTTTGCTGAGCGAGCAGAACCTGGGCCTGGCCCAGGCCGTGGCCGACCGCGTCTATGTGCTCGAGCAGGGCCGCATCGTGCACCAGGGGCCCATGGCCGAACTGGCGCACGACGCACGGACGCGTCAGCAATTCCTGGGTGTCTGAGAGGCTGAGCGCCACATACCGCAACAACTTTTTCGGTAGTGACTGCACACTATGCAGGTTACACAATAGCCTCGTCATGCGCCCCGACCATGCCAGTGCCTGCAGCATGGGGCGCGCGCCCAAGCCAGGAGACGATGCCATGCCGACCTATCTGTTGCGTCAGGGGAGTCAGGATCCATCGGTTTGCAAGCTGCGCAAGGCGCTGGTGGCCGAACTCGGGGACGCGGCGGCCAACTACCCGCAGCTGGACAAGGGCGGCGCGAGCTTCGACGCCACGTTGGACGCCGCGCTGCGCTTCTGGCAGAACGGCCGCGGGCTGATTGCCGACGGCATCGTCGGGCCCAGCAACATGCTCGCGTTGGGGCTGGCCGACTGGCCGCGCCTCGAGTGCGACCTGGACGTGGACAGCGTCCATGCGCTGTTCCCCGCCACCAAGCCCGTCAACATCGCGCGCTACCTGCACTACGTGACGGCCGCGCTGCGCGCCGTGGGGCTGACGGGCCGTGACATGGTGCTGGCGGCGCTGGGCACCATACGCGCCGAGACCGAGGGCTTTGTGCCCATCTCCGAGTTCCAGTCCAAGTACAACACCGCGCCCGGCGGCACGCCGTTTGCGCTCTATGACGGCAAGCTCGGCAACCGCCGCGGTGAGGGCGCGATGTTCCGCGGGCGCGGCTTCGTGCAGCTCACGGGGCGCAGCAACTACGAGGTCTATGGCAAGAAGCTGGGCCTGGACCTGGCCGCCGCGCCGGACCTGGCCAATGCGCCCGAGGTGGCCGCGCTGCTGCTGGCGCTGTTCCTCGATGCGCACCGCGACGCCATGCAGGCCTGCCTGGCCGCGGGCGACTACAAGGGCGCGCGCCGCCTGGTCAACGGCGGCTCGCACGGGCTGGTCAACTTTGAGAGCGTGTTCGCGCTGGCCCAGACAGCCTTGCCCCCGGCCCCCGTAGCAGCCGCGGCACCGGCAGCGGCAGGACGTGCGGGCAAGCGTGCTTCCGGCCCGGCCCCACGCAAGCGTGCGCTGGCCGAGCAGATGGCCGAGCGCCAGCTCAATGCCACGGCCGATGCGCCCGACCTGCGCGACCGCCCCTACACCCCGCCGCCCATCAGCCTGGAGCCCGAATGGCCATCGGCCGACGTGGTGGGCAAGTGGCTGCCGGCCTATGCCAAGGCCGGCCTGGTGCTCAACCAGGGGCGCGAGGGTGCCTGCACCGGTTTTGGCCTCGCCGGCGTGGTCAACTACCTGCGCTGGGTGCGCGGCGGCCTGCCCAAGTCCCTGGTGTCGGTCAGCCCGCGCATGTTCTACAACATGGCGCGCCGCTATGACGAGTACGCGGGCGAGGACTACGAGGGTTCGAGCTGCCGCGGCGCCATCAAGGGCTGGTTCAACCATGGCGTCTGCTTGGAGGACGACTGGCCCTACCAGGCGACCGCGCAGAAGCCGCCGCAGTTCGGCTTTGCCGAGCGCGCGCGCGGCACCACCGTGGGCGTGTACTACCGCATTGACACCAAGAGCATCTCCGACCTGCAGGCGGCCATCATGAACGTGGGCGCCATCTATGTCTCGAGCTACGTGCATGACGGCTGGCAGCAGGTGCCCACGAGCAGCCTGCCCAAGAACCACGCGAGCCTGCCGGTGATCTGCTTCGACGGCGTGCCGCGGCGCGATGCGGGTCATGCCTATGCGCTCGTGGGCTACAACGAGGGCGGCTTCATTCTGCAGAACTCCTGGGGCCCGGACTGGGGCGCGCATGGCTTTGCCGTGCTGAGCTACGAGGACTGGCTGCAGCACGCCATGGACGCCTGGGTGGTCGCGCTGGGCGTGCCGGGCCTGATAGGCGGCGGGCGCAACGTACCGCAGGCCGGTGCCGGGCGCGCCGCGACGGGCCGGGGCTGGTCCGAGAGCCAGACGTTGGACCATGTGATCTCGGTCGGCAACGACGGCCGCATGAGCCGCTACCTGACCACCGACGAGCGCACACGCAACCTCTCCTACCAGGTCAGCGTGCTGCCCGACCAGTGGTTCCGCGCGCAGGTGCCCAAGGGCAAGAAGCGGCTGGTGGTGTACGTGCATGGCGGGCTCAACAGCGAGGCCGACGGCCTCAAGCGCGCGCGCGCCCTGGGGCGGCTGTGCGAGGCCAATGGCTGCTACCCGCTGTTCGTGGTCTGGCACACGGGACTGCTGGAGAGCATCGGCTACTACCTGGAGGACTGGCGCGCCGGCCGCCCGGCCGCCGCTGGCATCAAGGAATGGCTGACCGAGCGCACCGACGCGCTGATCGAATCCACCATAGGCCGCACCGTGGTGCGCGCGCTCTGGAGCGAGATGAAGGAAAACGCCGGCTACGCCTGGCAGGCCACGCGCGCGGGCGACCTGCTGGCGCGCGCCCTGGGCGAGCTCAAGGCGCTGTGGGGCGACGAGCTGGAGATCCACCTCATGGGGCATTCGGCCGGCAGCATCTGGCTGGGCCACATGCTGAGCTGGATGGCCAAGGTGCAGACTACCCCCGGCGCGCCCAGCCTGCGCGAGTCCGTGGCCGGCATCGATCTCTACGCCCCCGCCTGCACGGTGGACTTTGCCAACCGCCATTTCGCCGACAAGGCGCTGCTCGCCAAGACCCATATCGCCGTGCTCAGCGACTCGCGCGAGCGTGATGACAACACCGCCTACATCTATCGCAAGTCGCTGCTGTACCTGGTGTCCAACGCGCTCGAGCAGGACCGGCGCACGCCGCTGCTGGGCCTGGAGCGTGCCCTGACGGGCCAGAACGATCAGAGCAGCTGGGACGGCGCCTCCACCACGGGCGAGACCCTGTCCATCTGGCGCCGCGCCGCGGCCGAGACCAAACTGGCCTCGCGCCTGACGGTCGTGCGCGAGGACAAGGTACTCACCGCCGAGCCAGACGTGCGCATCCCAGCAAGCCACGGTGCGTTCGACAACGACCTGGCCATCGTCGGCGCCTCACTCGCACGCATCTGCGGTGAGCCGCTGCGCGAGCCGCCGCACGACCTGCGCGGCTATTGAGGAGCCATCGTCAACGTCGAGGCGCTGAAATACCCGACTAACGCAAGAGGTGTTTGACTCCTCTTGCGATGCTGGAACGCGGGCGCCCGTTGTCAACAGCCGTCATCTTGCACTAACCTGCACACATCGTCTCTCATGCATCGATGTTGCGCTTTCGGGCTTGAAGCTGGAAGCAGGTAGTAAGCCGCCGGTTTGCCACAGTTGCAGCATGAACCAGGAAGTGCACACCAAGACGCAATCAAAAGACGTCAAATGCACTCAATTTCAAATCAAACCCTATTCAACATCGGTCAAGATGCGCGATTCCTTCCGAGCGCCGATGACCTCCGCGATTTCGCCACAATGCGCGCCATTGCGCCCAAGGAGAAATCGCCCATGACCCATGCCACGCCCACCCCGGATGCCGCCGCACGCCCCATGCAATGGCATGCGCCCGCACGCCCCGCCACCGCACCCGCCGACGCGCACTGGACGGTGCAGGCCATCCAGGCCCTGCTGGACAAGCCCTTCATGGACCTGCTGTTCCAGGCCCAGACCGTGCACCGCGCCCACTGGCCGGCGGGCGAGATCGAGCTGGCCACCCTGCTGTCGGTAAAAACCGGCGGCTGCCCCGAGAACTGCGGTTACTGCCCGCAATCTGCCGAATTCGACACGGGCGTCAAGGCCGAGAAGCTCATGAGCGTGGAGGAGGTCACGCAGGCGGCCCAGGCCGCCAAGGACGCCGGCGCCACGCGCTTTTGCATGGGCGCGGCCTGGCGCGCGCCCAAGGATCGCGACATCGAGAAGCTGAACGTGCTCATCGGCGCCGTGAAGGGCCTCGGCATGCAGACCTGCGCCACGCTGGGCATGTTGCAGCCGCACCAGGCGCGCGCCCTGCGCGAGGCCGGGCTTGACTACTACAACCACAACCTGGACACCGCACCCGAGTACTACCAGGACGTCGTCAGCACCCGCCAGTACCAGGACCGCCTCGACACGCTGCAGGCCGTGCGCGACGCGGGCATCAACGTCTGCTGCGGCGGCATCATCGGCATGGGCGAAGAGGTCGTGCACCGTGCGGGCCTGATTGCCCAGCTGGCGAACATGGATCCCTACCCCGATTCCGTGCCCATCAACAGCCTGGTGCCCGTGCCCGGCACGCCGCTGGCGGACAGCGATCCCATCGACCCGCTGGACTTCGTGCGCGTGATCGCCGTGGCCCGCATCACCATGCCCCGGGCGCGCGTGCGTCTGTCGGCGGGACGCCAGCAGCTCGGCGAGGCGGTGCAGGCGCTGTGCTTCATGGCCGGGGCCAACTCCATCTTTTATGGCGACAAGCTGCTGGTGACGGGAAACCCCGACGTCCAGGCCGACACCGAGCTGATGCGCAAGCTCGGGCTCAAGGGGCTCAAGGGGCTGGAGGTTCCGGGGGGCTGAGAGGCTGCCTTGTCAGGACAACATGCCTGATTGGCGACCGATCTCAGCCAGCACGTGGGCAATACCCCGTCATTCCGGTGAAGGCGGGAATGACGCTGATCTACGGTGCATGAATATTCAGAAAAATAGGTCTCAAAGCCAACACCATCAAGCGCGGCTAGCGATGTTGGGGCGGGCTCAATTCCGAAGTGCAACACCACACAACCGGCAATGTGCGCAGATGGGATCGACATGCACGCACTTGCAACCTGAAGAGAGAATGACACTGGCCTCGCTGCGCCTGCAAGGCTGGAGCATCCGGGCCATTGCCACGCTGCAGGGGCGCAGCCCCAGCACCACCATCATCATCCGGGAGCTGCGACGAAACTCCTGTGATGGCAGCTACGCCGGTACGCCCGCGCAGCGCAAAAGCGCACAGCGGCGCATCGATACCCGCCCCTTGCCCAAGCTGCGCAGAGACCGCGTCTATGTGCTCGAGCAGGGCCGCATCGTGCACCAGGCGCCCATGGCCTAGCTGGCGCACGACGCGTGGGGGTGACGGCACACCTGGGCCGTCGCACAATAGCCTCTCGGCGTGATCAAGCAGACAGGCTTCGCCGCGCTGGACACGTTCATTCGCACTCGCGCAACGGGAGTTTCCGATGAGTGATGAGAAGCCCGCCACCTCGTGGTGGCAGACCCTGCCGGGCGTGCTCACGGGAATAGCCGCCGTGATCACCGCCGTGGGGGGATTGGTCGCCGTCGTCCATCAGAGCGGGCTCTTTGGCAGGGAGGCTCCCCGGCCCGCCTCGACCGGACCACGTCCCCAGAATCAGGTCGTGGCGAGCGCCAGTCCGGCGCCTGCGGAGGCCCCCAAAGGAGATGCACGGCAACCCGGCGAGCCGGGACAGGTGCGCGCGGGGCACTACGTGTTCAAGGTGTTGGCCACCAGCGTCGAACCCTACGCAGGAGAGCAGAGCGGCGGCGCTCGCAAGCTCGCTCTTCGGCTGAGCATTCGCGTGACCGATGTCATGGGCACTTCCGATTACGTGGACGGCAACACCATTCGGCTCTCCGTCGATGGCGCGGAGCAGATGCCGGCGAATTCGATCAACGTCCCCGTCTATGAACGCCAGTCCGCCGAAACACAGGCCCTGTTCGTCGTGCCGTCTGACGCGTCGGCCATCGCCCTGCTGCTCGGGCGGCGGGAAGATGCCGTTGCCAGGCTCCCCCTGGCCCTGGACTTGAGCGCGTATCGCTGATCGGTTCGGCCTGGCAGTCGGACGCGCTTGCCAGTGCCGAGCCTGGTCTCAGTGGTCGGCCGAGCGATGCAGCGCGCGCCGGTACTGAATGGCTTCCGCCACATGGGCCAGCGTCACATGCTCGGACCCCGCCAGATCGGCAATGGTGCGCGCGACCTTGAGCGCGCGGTGCGTGCCGCGCGCCGACCAGGCCAGGCGCGTGGCGGCGGTCTGCAGAAAGCGCGCCGCCGCCTCGTCCAGCGCCGCCACTTCGTCCAGCTGCCGGCCCTGCAGCGCCTGGTTGGGCACGCCCTGGCGCTTTTGCGCGCGCTCGTGCGCCAGGGCCACGCGCGCGCGTACGGCGGCGCTGGGTTCGCCCGCGGGCGCGCCCAGCAGCTCGTCGGCGGGCAGCTGCGGCACCTCCACATGCAGGTCGATGCGGTCGAGCAGCGGGCCGGAGAGTTTGCCCTGGTAGCGCGCCACCTGGTCGGGCGTGCAGCGGCAGGCGCGCTGCCTGGAGCCAGCAAAGCCGCAGGGGCAGGGGTTCATGGCGGCGACGAGCTGAAAGCGCGCCGGAAACTCGGCGCGCTGCGCCGCGCGCGCGATGGTGATGCGCCCGCTCTCGAGCGGCTCGCGCAGGGCCTCGAGGGCGCTGCGTGCGAACTCGGGGAATTCGTCGAGGAACAGCACGCCCTCGTGCGCGAGCGAGATCTCGCCCGGCCGCGGCGGCGAGCCCCCGCCCACCAGCGCCACGGCGCTGCAGCTGTGGTGCGGGCTGGCCGTCTGGCGCCGCATCCACTGCTGCGGCGTGAAGCGCCCGGCCAGGCTGGCGATGGCCGCGCTCTCCAGCGCCTGCTGCACCTGCATGGGCGGCAGCAGGCCGGCAAAGCGCTGCGCCAGCATGGACTTGCCCGAGCCCGGCGGGCCGACGAGCAGCAGTCCATGGCCGCCGGCGGCCGCGATTTCGAGTGCGCGCCTCGCGGCGGCCTGGCCCTTGACGTCGGCCAGGTCCGGGCCGTCGGGCTGCGCCGCGGGCAGGGCCGGCGCCATGCGCTGCCAGCCGTCGTCATCGCCCTCGGGCTCGGGCGCGCTGCCGGCGGGCAGAAACTGGCGCACCACGTCGAGCAGGTGGCGCGCGCGCCAGATCTGGGCGCCGGGCACCAGGGCGGCCTCCTCGGCGCTGCCGGGCGGCAGCACCATGCGCAGATCCTGCGCGCGCAGCGCCAGGCTGGTGGCCAGTGAGCCGCGCACGGGCCGCAGCTGGCCCGACAGCGAGAGCTCGCCCGCAAATTCCCAGCCGCCCAAGCGCGCCGCGTCGATCTGCCCGCTGGCGGCCAACAGCCCCAAGGCGATGGGCAGGTCAAAACGCCCCGAGTCCTTGGGCAGGTCGGCCGGCGCCAGGTTGACGGTGATCTTCTTGTTGGAGGGGAAGTCCAGGCCCGCGTTCTGCAGCGCCGAGCGCACACGCTCGCGCGCCTCTTTCACCTCGACATCGGCCAGGCCCACGAGCGCAAAGCTCGGCAGGCCGTTGGCCAGATGCACCTCGACGGTGACCGCGGGCGCCTGCAGGCCCAGCAGGGCGCGGCTTTGCACCAAAGCAAGACTCATGGCGTGATCCCTCCCCAATCTGGTGCATGGCGCCGCCGCATCCACGCGTATTTGCAGCCAAATGTACCTGCAACGGCGCTGGCACGGTTCATGCGTTCAAGCCGGTACCTGCTTTCAACACCTATCGGAGGAACCATGTCCCATGCATCGCTGAAGTCCCTGAGCCTGGCCCTTGTGGCCGCCGCCATGCCCCTGCTGGCAAGCGCCCAGCTGACGGCGAATGTCTCGCTGACGAGCAACTACAAGTTCCGCGGCCAGGACCAGCATGTGCACCCCGTCAAGGCTCTGAACCCGGCCATCCAGGGCGGCTTCGACTACGCCTTTGGCGACAGCGGCTTCTATGTGGGCAACTGGAACTCCAGCGTGAACTGGCTGGCGGGCAACTCCATCGAGTCCGACCTGTACGGCGGCTACAAATTCAAGGCCGGCACGCTCGATCTGGACGTGGGCGCACTGGCCTACATCTATCCCGGCAACAACAACGGCAACACCACCGAGCTGTATGGCGCCGCCACCTACGGTCCGTTCACGGCCAAGTATTCGCACACCGTGTCCAAGGACTACTTCGGCTGGGCCGGCGCCAAGACGTCGAACCGCCGCGGCCGCAACACGGGCTACCTGAATCTGGCGTTTGCACAGGAGGTGGCGCCCAGCGTCACGCTCAAGGCCGCCCTGGGCTACACGCGATTTGCCGATGACATCCAGGACCTGGGCGTGCCCAACTATGTGGACTATCAATTGGGCGGCGCCTATGACTTCGGCTCCGGCGTGTCGCTGTCGGCCGCCGTCGTGGGCGCCACCAGGAAAAGCTATTTCGGCGATGCCAACAAGGCGCGCCTGATCGTCACCCTCACCAAGACCCTGTAATTCTTCAAAAGGAGCCGATCATGAAAATGATCACCGCCGTCATCAAACCCTTCAAGCTCGACGAGGTGCGCGAGGCGCTGTCGGACATCGGCGTGCAGGGCATCACCGTCACCGAGGTCAAGGGCTTTGGCCGCCAGAAGGGCCACACCGAGCTCTACCGCGGCGCCGAATATGTCGTGGATTTCCTGCCCAAGGTGAAGATCGAGGCCGCGGTGGCCGACGAACTGGCCGAGCGCGTCATCGAGGCCATCGAGGGCGCGGCGCGCACCGGCAAGATCGGCGACGGGAAGATCTTCGTGAGCGACCTGGAGCAGGTCGTGCGCATCCGCACCGGCGAGACCGGTGGACTGGCCCTGTAACCCCCGCCACGGAGAATTGACATGAGAAAACTGCTTGCCTCCCTGGCGCTGGGCCTGGGTCTGCTGATGGGCGGCGCCGCGGCGCTGGCGCAGACGCCGGCCGCGCCCGAACCGATTGCCGAATCCACGGCTGCCGCACCGGCCGCTGCCCCTGCGGCCCAGGCGCCGGCCGCGGCACCCGCTCCCAAGGTCGATTCCGGCGACACCGCCTGGATGCTGACCTCCACGCTGCTCGTGATCCTCATGACCATCCCGGGCCTGGCGCTGTTCTACGGGGGTCTGGGCCGCGCCAAGAACATGCTGTCGGTGCTGATGCAGGTGTTCGTGGTCTTCGCCCTGGTGTCGCTGCTGTGGGCCTTGTACGGCTACAGCCTGGCGTTCTCGGGTGAGGGGAGGTTCGTGGGTGACCTCTCGAAGCTTTTCCTCAAGGGTGTGGGGCCGGAGACCTTCGGCGCCCTCACGACCATCCCGGAGTACGTGTTCCTCGCGTTCCAGGGCACGTTCGCGGCCATCACGGTGGCGCTGGTTGTGGGTTCGTTCGCCGAGCGCATGCGCTTCTCTGCCGTGCTGATCTTCGCCCTGCTGTGGTTCACCATCAGCTACGTGCCCATGGCTCACATCGTCTGGGGCGGCGGCCTGCTGGCCCAGGACGGCGCGCTCGATTTCGCGGGCGGCACCGTTGTGCACATCAACGCGGGCATCGCCGGCCTGGTGGGCGCCTACATGGTGGGCAGGCGCATAGGCTTCGGCCGCGAGGCGTTCACGCCGCACTCTCTCACGCTGACCATGGTGGGCGCGTCGCTGCTGTGGGTGGGCTGGTTCGGCTTCAACGCCGGCTCTGCCGGTGCCGCCAACGCCGCCGCCGGCCTGGCCTTCGTCAACACCGTGCTGGCCACCGCCGCCGCCACGCTGAGCTGGAGCGCGGGCGAGGCGCTGCACAAGGGCAAGGCCTCCATGCTGGGCGCGGCCTCTGGCGCCGTCGCCGGCCTGGTGGCCGTGACGCCCGCCGCGGGCTTCGTCGGGCCCATGGGCGCCATCGTGATCGGCCTGATCGCCGGCCTGGTCTGCCTGTGGGGCGTGGGGGGCTTGAAGCGCATGCTGCGCGTGGACGACGCCTTCGACGTGTTCGGTGTGCATGGCGTGGGCGGCATCGTGGGCGCCATCCTGACCGGCGTGTTCGCGGCCCAGGGCCTGGGCGGCACGGGTGGCCTCACGCCCGACACCTTCAACATGGCTGCGCAGGTGTGGATACAGGTCAAGAGCGTCCTGTTCACCGTCGTGTGGTCGGCCGTGGCATCCATTGCTGCCTACAAGATCGCCGACCTGCTGGTGGGCCTGCGCGTGGACGAGGAATCCGAGCGCCAGGGCCTGGACATCAGCGCCCACGGCGAGACGGCGTACCACCGCTGATCCGGCAGATTGTCTCCAAGGACTTTGGCCCGCCTCGTGCGGGCCTTTTTGCGTCTGGACTGACGCGGGTGATGTGTCCAGAATGGCGCCGAGGTGCGGGCGACCCCGCTCCCGCCCAGCCGACAAGGAGGTAGCCCATGACCACCGAGCACGCATCCACCCCCGGCGGCCCTGCCGCGTCGGCCTCCCAGAGCCATGCGCCCTGGCTGGACCAGCCATCCGTCGTGGCCGAGGTCGAGGCGCTGCGCCAGCGCTTTTGCGACCCTGCGCTGTGCGTGGCCGACGTGCTGTGCGACGACCATCCGCCCACGGACATCGCCTTCACCGTGGTCGATCGCGATCTGCATGCAGCGGCGCTGAGCTATGGCGAGCTGGCCGAGCAGTCCCGCCGCCTGGCCGGCCTGCTGGCCGATCGCGGCATTGGCCCGGGCACGCGCGTCGGGGTGCTGATGGCCAAGGGGCGGCAGCTGCCCATCGTGCTGCTGGCGCTGTGGCGCCTGGGCGCCGTCCATATCCCGCTGTTCACGGCCTTCGCGGGGCCGGCCATCGCCACGCGCGTTCGCGCTGGAAACGCGCAGCTGCTGATTGCCGACCCTGACCAAGTGGGCAAGCTCGATGGCCTGGCGATTGAGGTGCTGCAGACCGGCGCCACGCTGGATGCACTGATGGCGGCGCACGCGCCGAGCGCGCACAAGGAGCGCATCGGGCGCGACGGCGTGTTCATTCAGCTCTACACCTCGGGCACCACCGGCGCGCCCAAGGGCGTGGCCGTGCCGGCGTTTGCCATCGCCTCCTTCATCGCCTACATGCGCTACGGCTTTGGTGTGACGGCGCAGGACGTGTTCTGGAACGGCGCCGACCCCGGCTGGGCCTATGGCCTGTATTACGCCATCGTGGGCCCGCTGGCGATCGGCCGGCCCAATGTGCTGCTGGCCTCGGCCTTCTCGCCGGCCGTGGTGCAGCAGGTGGTGGACACGCAGGGCGTGACCAACTTTGCCTCCGCACCCACCGCGTACCGGGCGCTGCGCCGCGACGGCGTGCGCTTTGCCCGCCGGCTGCGCGCGGCGTCGTCCGCGGGCGAACCGCTCACGCCCGACATCACGGCCTGGTCGCCCGAGGCGCTGGGCTGCATGGTGCGCGACCACTGGGGCCAGACCGAGCACGGCATGGCCATCGTCAACGCCTGGGACCCGCGCCTGCAGCGCCCGGTGCAGGCGGGCTCCATGGGCCAGGCCATGCCCGGCTTCGTCGCCGGCACGCTGGACACGGCCATCGTGCTCTCGACGCGGCACAGCCCGCTGATGTGGTTTGGCGGCTACGTCGACGATCCCGAGAAGACGCGCGAGCGCTTCACGCCCGATGGCCAGTGGTACCTGACCGGCGACGCCGGGCGCTGCGATGGCAGCGACTTCTTCTTTGCCTCGCGCGACGACGACGTGATTCTGGCCTCGGGCTACCGCATCTCGCCCTTCGACATCGAGAGCATCCTGGCCAAGGACCCCGCCGTCTCCGAGGTGGCCGTCGTCGGGCGCCGGCATGCCGATGCCGTTAGCGGCGAGGTGATCGAGGCCTTTGTCGTGCTCCGCCCCGGCGCCGGCGCCGAGGATGTCGCTGCGCGCCTGCAGGAGCTGGTGCGCAACCAGTACGGCGCGCACGGCTACCCGCGCAAGGTGCATGTGGTGACCGCCCTGCCCAAGACGCCCAGCGGCAAGATGCAGCGTGTGGTGTTGCGCGGCCTGGGCGATGATGAAATCGCAGCGATGGCGCCCTGAAAGGCCGGGCCGCACCGCTTCTTGGCGCAATCTCACGCCGCGCGTTCAAAAAAATCACGCCCGCACGGAGACACCTTTGAGGGGTGCGGCAGTACCATCGCCACCCATGCAAGCCGCCCTCAGCCAGATCATCGACCGCGTGCGCGACAGCGCCGCACGCCAGGCCCCGCTGCGCATCTGCGGCGGCGGCACCAAGGACTTTCATGGCCCCGGCGCGCCGCACCATGCGGGCGAGCCGCTGGACATGCGGCCGCTGGCCGGCATCGTGAGCTACGAGCCCAGCGAGCTCGTCATCACCGCCCTGGCCGGCACGCCGCTGGCCGAGCTGGAGGCGCTGCTCGCCCGGCATGGCCAATGCCTGCCCTTCGAGCCGCCGCGCTTTGGCGCGGGCGGCATGTCCGTGGGCACCGTGGGCGGCATGGTCGCGGCCGGCCTGTCGGGCCCGGCGCGCGCCAGCGTGGGCGCGGTGCGCGACTATGTGCTGGGCGTGGAGATCATCAACGGCCGTGGCGAGCTGCTGCGCTTTGGCGGCCAGGTGATGAAGAACGTGGCCGGCTACGACGTCTCGCGCCTCATGGCCGGCAGCTGGGGCCAGCTGGGCGTGATCACCGAGGTCAGCCTCAAGGTGCTGCCCGTGCCGCCGGCCGAGGCCACGTTGCGCTTTGACTGCGACCAGGCCGAGGCGCTTGCGCGACTGAACGCCTGGGGCGGCAAGCCGCTGCCGCTCAACGCCAGCTGCTGGGTGGAGGACGGCAGCGCAGGCCGGCTCCATGTGCGCCTGCGCGGCGCGCGCGCGGCCGTCGAGGCCGCCTGCCGCGGCATGGGCGGGGCGGTGCAGGACGCCCCCAGCGTGCAGGACGACTGGCAGGCCTGCCGCGACCAGCGCCTGCCCTGGTTCACGGCGCGCGCGCCGGGCCATGCGCTGTGGCGCCTGTCCGTGCCGCAGACGGCGCCCACGCTGGCGCTGCCGGCGGGCGTGGCAGAGCCGCTGGTCGAATGGCACGGTGGCCTGCGCTGGGTGCAGGCGCGGCCCGAGCACGGCGCCGCGCTGCGCACGCTGGCCGCGCAGGCAGGCGGTAGTGCCTCTCTTTTTGTAGCTGCTGACACTGATGGAAAGGGCGCTGGAGCCGCTTTTAATGCAAATTCTGCGGCACTGCTGACGATCCACCAGCGGCTCAAGCAGGCGTTCGACCCGGCCGGCATCCTCAACCCCGGCCGGCTGCTGTAAGCATGCGCCTGCTGCGCCACCTCACGGGGCGGCATCGCACGCCGGTCACCAATCGCACGCTGGGCCTGCTGCTGGCCTTCAATGCGGGGGCGGTCAACGCGGGCGGCTTTCTGGTGGTGGGCATGTATACCTCGCACATGACGGGCATCGTCTCCAGCGTGGGCGACAACCTGGTGCTGGGCCAGCTGGCGCTGGTGCTGGGCGCCTTGGGCACGCTATGGGCCTTCATGTCGGGGGCAGGCAGCACCGCCATCCTGGTCAACTGGGCGCGCCACCAGCGCCTGCGCGGCACCTTTGCGCTGCCGCTGCTGCTCGAAGCCGTGCTGATGCTGCTGTTCGGCCTGATGGGCGCCATCACGCTCACCTGGCACACGCCGTTTGCCGTGCCGCTCACGGTGCTGCTGCTGGCCTACCTCATGGGGTTGCAGAACGCCGTCATCACCAAGATGTCGTCGGCCGAGATCCGCACCACGCACATGACCGGCATCTGCACCGACATCGGCATCGAACTCGGCAAGGCCTTGTACTGGAACCGCAGTGGCAAGCCCGCGCGCGAGCAGGTGCGCGCCAACCAGCGGCGGCTGCGACTGTTTGCCAGCCTGCTGCTCATGTTCATGGCCGGCGGCGTGGTGGGCGCGGCGGGCTTCAAGTATGTGGGCTTCATCTGGGTGGTGCCATTGGCCACGGTGCTGCTGGTGCTGTCGCTGCCGCCGCTGACGGCCGACTTCGACCGCCTGGCCCTGGCCTGGCGCAGGAGCCATTCCCACGATCACGCAGGGCATGACCGCTGAGTCGGCCCCATCACGAAAGAAAAGACATCATGCAGACCCAACTTGCCCCCGAATTCCAAGGCACACCCGAAGGTCAGGAGGCCGAGGCCATCCTGCGCAAGTGCGTGCACTGTGGCTTTTGCACCGCCACCTGCCCCACCTACCAGCTGCTGGGCGACGAGCTCGACGGCCCGCGCGGGCGCATCTACCTCATCAAGCAGGTGCTCGAAGGCCAGGAGCCCACGCGCAAGACCCAGCAGCACCTGGACCGGTGTCTTACCTGCCGCAACTGCGAGAGCACCTGCCCGAGCGGCGTGCAGTACGGCCATCTGGTGGACATAGGCCGCAAGATCGTCGAAGACAAGGTGCCGCGCCCGCTCGCCGAGCGTGCGGTGCGCTGGGTGCTCAAGGAGGGTCTGCCCTCGCCGCTGTTCGCGCCGGCCATGAAGCTGGGGCGCAGCGTGCGCGGCCTGCTGCACGAGCGCCTGCGCGACAAGGTGCCACCGCACCAGGATCCGGGCAGCTGGCCCACACGCACGCATGCGCGCAAGGTGCTGATGCTCGAGGGCTGCGTGCAGCCCTCCATGGCGCCCAACATCAACCATGCGACGGCGCGCGTGCTCGACGCCGCAGGCATCGAGACCGTGATCGCGCGTGAGGCCGGCTGCTGCGGCGCCGTCAAGTTCCACCTGAACGACCAGGAAGGCGGGCTGGCCCAGATGCGCGCCAACATCGACGCCTGGTGGCCCCACATCGAGCGCGGCGAGGTCGAATGCATCGTCATGAACGCCTCGGGCTGCGGCGTCACGGTCAAGGAATACGGCCACCTGCTGCGCCTGGACCCGCAATACGCCGACAAGGCCGCGCGCGTGAGCGGCCTGACGCGCGACCTGTCGGAGCTGCTGCCCGACCTGGTGCCGCTGCTGAAAGATCGCGTGCGCCCCGCAGGCCGCGCCTTTGCCTACCACCCGCCCTGCACGCTGCAGCATGGCCAGAAGCTGCGCGGCGGCGTGGAGCGGCACATGGCCGCCCTGGGCTTCGAGCTGCGCCTGGCGCGCACCGAATCGCACCTGTGCTGCGGCTCGGCCGGCACCTATTCGGTGCTCAACCCCGAGATCTCCCACCAGCTGCGCGACCGCAAGCTGGGCGTGCTGGGCGAGGCCTTCGCCGACCAGCCGCCCGCGGCCATTCTGTCGGCCAACATGGGCTGCATCACGCACCTGCAAAGCGGCACCGATATTCCCGTGCGCCACTGGGTCGAATTGCTGGACGAGGCATTGCTGGCATGATCGCGGGTTTTGACCCGCCGCGCCGCATGCTTCATGCCGCGCGTTTTTGAGCATGAACGATACCGACAACGTCACTCCCGACCACGTCGCACAGACGCCCTCTGCAGAAGCCGCATCGCCCGCCCTTGCAGCCCCTGTTGCCCAAGCCGAGACGGGTGCCGCAACGCCCGCTCGCCGTGGCGGTCGCGGTGGCCGCCGCCGTGGCGGCGAGCGCCGTGAACCGGCCGCGCAGGCCGCCCCCGCCGCAGCCGATTCGGCTCACGACGGCACCACCGGCAAGCCCCAGCCGCGGCGCACGCACCCGCTGCTCGAGCGGCTCGCGGGCTGGTATCCGCAGCTCTTTGGCGCCCAGTTCCTGCCGCTCAAGCGCGGCATCTTCCATGACCTGATGGCCGCGCATGGCTCGGACCTCGACAAGGATGCGCTCAAGCTCGCGCTGTCCATCCATACGCGCTCCACGCGCTACCTGAACGCCGTGGCCCAGGGCCTGAAGCGCCACGACCTGCAGGGCCAGCCCGTGGAGGACATGGCGCCCGAGCATGTGCACCACGCGCTGCTGGAGGTGTTCCGCCGCCGCAAGCCGCGCGACGGCGAGGATCTGCAGGACAAGCTGCGCCGCCGCATCGCCCAGGCCTATGAGGCATCGGGCCTCTCGCGCGAGGCCTACGACGCGCTGGTGCGCGGCCGCGACGAGCGCGCCAACGCCCTGCTCGACGAGGCCTTTGCCGAGGTCGCCGAGCGCGATGCCAAGGCCGAGGCCCTGGCGCGCGCCTTCGAGGCCAGTGGCGCCACGCCCGAGCAGTTTGCCGACATGTACGGCATGGACCGTCGCACCGTCACGCAGGCCCTGGCGCGTGCACGCCGCCAGCGATAGGGCTGAGAGGCGGCACCATGTCGCTGGGCGTATCGCTGTTTACGACGGCGTGGCGCTGTGCCTGAATGACCGGTGGATGAGCGGACAGATTGCTGACCGTGAGGGGCGCGCTCGCGATGCGGCTCGCCTTCACCTACCTGTGGGTGGCGGCCAATCGCTTCAGTGACGCTGACGGGCCGTAGTCTGGGCTGGTTCAGCCTGTTCGTGATCATCACCTCTGTGCCCGTGGCGCTGGCAACCGTGGCCGAAGCGCGAGCGCCGATGGTTTGGCGGATGGACGTCAACCGGGTTGCCTGGGCCCTGCTGTGGACGCTGTTTTGGCTGCTGCTAGCGTGCGGGCGCGACACCGGGCGCTTCTCAGGCGCCATGTCAGCTTTGAGCGGACGACGCCTTGAGTGCATCCGGGTGGGTGCAGCGATCGCAGTACAGCCTGCGTGTCAGCTCCGGTAATCGCATCAACGCATCAACGGTGATGCGCGCGTAGCAAATTGTCGGGAATTTTTACAACGCGGTCGAGAAATTACGTGTCAATGTAAAAAAGTTCAATGAAATCAACGCTGTTTTTTCTGGCGCGAATTTTGCTGATTTGTCTTCGGGTGTCAATCAATTGTCAACGTCACCTGAAAGGAATCGATATGACCAAGAGACTTGTTTCAATGGCCACGGCGGTTTTGATGACGCTCGGCTCATCAGCCTACGCGGCTAGCTTCGTCAATGGAGGCTTCGAAGACGGCAACCTCAATGGCTGGACCGGTGGCGGCGGTAAGTGGATGGGGGTTCCCGCAGCACCGGTCAACCCGACTGTCTATAACGGTGGCACGCCCAACAACACCATCATGAGTGGCGGCACTGACCCCTACACGGGGGCAAACCGGGTCTATACCGGCAACTACTCGGTGCGGGTGAACGACAGCATCAACGATTACTCGGTTTCGACACTGAGCCAGTCGGTGAGCAACTACACCGACAACAACATCTTCTTTGCCTGGAATGCGGTGCTGGAGGCTTCTCACGGCTTGACAGACTCAGATTATTTCTCGCTTACCCTGAGGGATGACACGGCGGGTGTTAACTTGGTGAATCGGTCCTATAGCTCGGCAGGGGCCATTGGCTCGGGAACCTCGGGCGTGACCTGGACCAACTACGGTAATTGGTTCTCCTCCGGCTGGGTGGTGGAGCAGATCGATCTGGCGGCATTGAATGCGGTTGGGCATGATTTCACGCTTTCGCTGCTGGCTTCGGACTGCCCATATGGCGGCCACGCCGGTTATGTCTATCTGGATGGCTTCGGCGCCGTCGTTCCGCCCAATGACGTTCCAGAGCCCGGCTCGCTGGCCCTTCTGGGGCTTGGCTTTACAGGGCTGATCGCCGCACGCCAGCGTCAGAAGAAGACTGCCTGATTCGAGGCGCGGGCGTGCCGCCCTGGCATTTCGGGGCGGTGGCGCGAACCATAGGCCGCAGTCTTGCGGCCTTTCTGCCTTGGCGCGCTCCTCGATGTCGGCAAGGTTTTTCCAGGCTTGCCCGCTGCACGGCCAGCACGATCAGCACACCCCCTGCCAGCGGGCGCTCGTGCAACTCGGTTGCGCCGACCAGCACCGCCACGGCGGCCCAGCGCGGGTCGAAGGAGGGAGATGAAACCACTCCCACCGATTGACCGATTGACCGATTGACCGATGGGGCGGCCATCCCCCAGGGCGTGCTCAGGCCGCGTGCCGCACCGCGCGCGGACGCCAGGCCGACCAGGCGGCCGCCAGCAGGATGAGTGCGCCGCCGGCCAGGGTGCCGGCCGTGAGCCGGGCCGCACCCAGCAGCACCGAGGAGCCGCTGGCAAACACCACCTCCGACAGCATGACCACGGCCGTCGTGCCCGCCGCCAGGCGTGCCGCGCCAAACTGCAGCGCCCAGTTGCCCGCCATCAGCAGCAGCGCCAGCAGCGCGGCCACCGTGATCCAGGTGGCGTTGGGTGGCGGAAACGCCGTCACCAGGCCGAGAGACTGCCCCATGCCCGCGGCCAGCAGCGCCAGCAGCAGGCAGCCGCCGAACATGGCGAACATGCGCGCCTGCCCGGGCACGGCATGCAGGCGGCGCAGCGTGACGTTGGTGAGCGCAAACATGAAGCCGCCCAGCAGCGCCAGCGCGTCGGCCAGCGTCAGCGCGGCCAGCAGGCGCCGCATGCCGCCCTCGGCCGGCCACAGCACCAGCAGCACACCGCAGAACGCCAGCAGCAGCCGTGCCAGTGCCTGCGGCGTGGGCCGCTCGCCCAGGATGCGCCAGGCCAGCAGCACGGCCCAGGCGGGCATCAGGTAGAACAGCAGGATCACGCGCACCACGTCGCCGATGGTGATGGCCCAGTTGAAGGCCACGTTGTTGAGCCCCGAGCTCAGCGCCAGCAGCCACAGGCCCGGGTGGGCGCGCAGCTGGGCCAGAACGGCGGGGCGCAGCACCAGCATGGCCAGCAGGATGGCGCAGTACATCACGGCCGTGGCCCACAGCGGATGCAGGCCCGCGCCCTGCATCTGGCGAAACGGCCACCAGGACAGGCCCCAGACGAAGGCATTGAACAGCAGTGCAAGGGCTGGAAGCGGAGATTGCATGCGAAAAAGGCTTGCAGCGCCCGTCTGTCAAGCGCGAAAAGCTATCAAAAATGAATATCAATGATGGTCGCGGCGCGCCATTCTGCGCAGCTGCACCATTTCCTTGGGGTGGCGGCGCACGTTGTGCACATGCCAGCGCAGTATGGCCAGCATCACCAGCGCCACCAGAAGGCCGAAGGCCGCGATGGCGCCATAGGCCGACAGCCCCATCTTGGTGAACAGGCTGTAGAGCACGCCCATGCCCAGGATGGCCGCCTGTTCGTTGAAGTTCTGCACCGCGATGGAGCGGCCCGAGCCCATGAGGTTGTGGCCACGGTGCTGCAGCAGCGCGTTCATGGGCACGACCAGAAAGCCGCCCAGGCCGCCGAGCACGATCAGAAAAGGCACGGCCAGCCAGATGCTGTGGATGGCGTTCATCATCACCACCAGCACACCCATGGCGATGCCCAGTGGAATCACGCGCGCGGCATGCTCCAGGCGCATGCGCAGGGACGCCAGCACCGCACCGGCCGCCGTGCCAATGGCCACCACGCCCACCAGCGCAGAGGCCTGCGTGGTGCCATAGCCCAGGGCCACGGCGCTCCAGGCCAGCACGATGTAGCGCAGATTGCCCGACACACCCCAGAACAGCGTGGTGGTGGACAGCGAGATCTGCCCCAGCCGGTCGCGCCACAGGCGCCGGTTGCAGGCCCGGAAGTCGGGCAGTAGCGCCATCGGGTTGCGCGGCATGGGGCGCATGTCCACGCCCGTGAGCGGTATGCGCAGGTTGATGGCCGCCGCCAGCGCATAAACGGGCACCAGGGCCATGATGGCCGCCTCGGCCGGCAGGTCTATGCCCAGGTCCAGGCCCGGCATGTCAAAACCCAGCAGCACGCCGGCGATATGCGGCGCCACGAGCTGGCCGCCCAGCAGCACGCCCAGGATGATGGAGGTGATGGTCAGCCCCTCGATCCAGCCATTGGCCTTGACCAGCTGCGAGGCCGGCAGCAGCTCGGTCAGGATGCCGTACTTGGCCGGCGAGTACGCCGCGGCGCCCAGGCCCACCACGCCATAGGCCAGCAGCGGGTGCGAGCCGAACAGCATCATCAGGCAGCCCACCACCTTGATGGCGTTGCTGATGAACATCACGCGTCCCTTGGGCATGGAATCGGCAAACGCCCCCACCCAGGGCGCCAGCACCACGTAGAACAGCGCGAACATGGGCACCAGGGCCGTGCGCTGCCATTCGGGCGCGCCGTCGGTGCGCAGCAGTTCCACCGCAGTCACGAACAAGGCGTTGTCGGCCAGCGAGCTGAAAAACTGCGCCGACATGATGGTGTAAAAACCGCGCTTCATCGGATGGCTGGTGGCTCCATCGGCTGGGCCGATGAAATGTGAGAATTCGAAACACTCCGCGGAGCGACGGGCGGTTATATCACGCGCTACCGTGGACCCGGTGCCAGAATGGCCCCCCTGCGCTCCGTAGAAACACCAGCCCCATGCCGCGCCCGATACTCGCCACCGTCCACCCCGCCGCCGTGCAGCACAACCTGGAGCGCGCGCGCCGCGCCGCACCCGATGCACGCCTGTGGGCCGTGGTCAAGGCCAACGCCTACGGCCATGGCATCGAGCGTGTGCTCGAAGGGCTGCGCTCGGCCGACGGCATTGCGCTCCTGGATCTGTCCGAAGCCGAGCGCGTGCGCCAGCTCGGCTGGCGCGGCCCCATCCTGCTGCTCGAGGGCGTGTTCGAGCCGCGCGACCTGGAGCTGTGCTCGCGCCTGTCGCTCTGGCACGCCGTGCATTGCGACGCGCAGATCGACTGGCTGGCAGCGCACAAGACCCAGGCGCCGCACCGCGTGTTCCTGAAGATGAACAGCGGCATGAACCGCCTGGGCTTCACGCCCGAGCGCTACCGCAGCGCCTGGGCGCGCCTCAATGCCCTGCCGCAGGTGGACGAGATCTCCTTCATGACGCATTTTTCCGACGCGGACGGCGCGCGCGGCATCGCCCACCAGGTGCAGGCCTTTCACCGCGCCACCGAGGATCTGCCGGGCGAGCGCTGCATCGCCAACAGCGCCGCCATCCTGCGCCATGGCGGCGAGGCCGAGGTGCGCCTCGATTGGGTGCGCGCCGGCATCGTGCTCTATGGCAGCGCGCCCGACTATCCAGAGCGCACGGCGGCCGATTGGGATTTGCAGCCAACCATGACCCTGTCCTCGCGCCTCATCGCCGTGCAGCGGCTGCAGGCGGGCGACAGCGTGGGCTATGGATCGCGCTTCACGGCCGATGCGCCCATGACCATAGGCGTGGTGGCCTGCGGCTATGCCGACGGCTACCCTCGTCACTGCGACACCGGCACGCCGGTGCTGGTGGACGGCGTGCGCACGCGCACCGTGGGCCGCGTGAGCATGGACATGATCACCGTGGACCTGACGCCCGTGCCCGCTGCCGGCCTGGGGTCTGAGGTCACGCTCTGGGGCCGCGCCGGCAACGGCGCCTTGCTGCCCATCGACGAGGTGGCCCGGGCCGCGGGCACGGTGGGCTACGAACTCATGTGCGCGCTGGCGCAGCGCGTGCCGGTGGCAGTGCAGGATTGACCGCCGCGGGCTCCCCGCGCGGCTGGCGGCATGGGAGTGCCGGCAGCCTGCCGGCCTAAGAAGGCTATCAGGCCAGCGCCCGCTGCACGGCCGGACGCTGTGCCATGCGCGCGTGGTGCGCCGCCACCTTCGGGAACTGCGCCATGTCCACGCCATCGCTCTTGAGCCAACCGGCCATGGTGAACAGGTAGCCGTCGGCCACGCTGTACTGCTCGCCCAGCACCCAGGGCTGGTCGCCCAGGTAGTGGTGCTCGATCAGCTGGAAGCACTCGGTCATGTTGGCCGGCACCTTGCGCTGCATCGCGGCCTGGGCCTCGGGCTCGTCGGCCCAGCGCGCGGCGCGTGGGCGGTGCGCGTGGGCGATGTGCACGGTGGAGGCCAGGTAGCTGTTGAACTCCTGCATGCGTGCCAGGCCGAAGGCGTCCGTGGGCGCGAGCTGCGCCGCGGGAAAGCACTGCGCCACATAGGTCAGCAACGCCAGGGTCTCGGTCAGCGTGCCCTGTTCGGTCACCAGGGCCGGCACGCGGCCCTTGGGATTGACGGACAGGTAGTCGGGCGAGCGCTGCTGCCCGCTGGCAAAGTCCACGCGGACCAGGCGGTAGGGAGCTTGCGCCTCCTCCAGCGCGATGCGCACGGCCTGGGCGCAGGTGCCGGGGGCGAAGTAGAACGTCAGGGATGACATGGCAGGGGTGTGATGATGGGGTGAAAGGCGCAATGGTAGGCTGCTGCCCGCAAAAGCGGGAGCGGCGCTCCTTCATCACCCCTGTCCACATGGCCAAAGAAAAAACCTTCTTCACCTGCACCGAATGCGGCGGCAGCAGCCCGCGCTGGCTCGGCAAATGTCCGTCCTGCGGCGCCTGGAACACGCTCATCGAATCCGTGCCCGAGGCCGGCCCCGGCAAGAACCGCCTGAGCGGCGCCGGCCAGTATGCGGGCCTGGCCCAGGCGCAGGCCGTGATGCCGCTGGCCGCCATCGAGGCCACCGAGGTCGCGCGCACGGCCAGCGGCATCGAGGAGCTCGACCGCGTGCTCGGCGGCGGCGTGGTCGAGGGCGCGGTGGTGCTCATCGGCGGCGACCCGGGCATAGGCAAGTCCACGCTGCTCTTGCAGGCCATGGACGCGCTGCAGCGCATCGGCCTGCCCACGCTGTACGTGACGGGCGAGGAAAGCGGCGCCCAGGTGGCGCTGCGCTCGCGCCGCCTGGGGCTGGACGCCAGCCAGGTCAACGTGCTGGCCGAGATCCAGCTCGAGAAAATCCTCGCCACCGTCGAGAGCACACAGCCCGCCGTGTGCGTGATCGACTCCATACAGACCATCTACTCCGACCAGCTCACGAGCGCACCGGGCAGCGTGGCCCAGGTGCGCGAATGCGCGGCGCACCTCACGCGCCTGGCCAAGGCCACGGGCATTGCCGTGGTGCTGGTGGGCCATGTGACCAAGGAGGGGGCGCTGGCCGGCCCGCGCGTGCTCGAGCACATGGTGGACACGGTGCTGTACTTCGAGGGCGACACGCACAGCAGCTTTCGCCTGGTGCGCGCCATCAAGAACCGCTTTGGCGCCGTCAACGAGATCGGTGTGTTCGCCATGACCGAGAAGGGCCTCAAGGGCGTGGCCAACCCGAGCGCCATCTTTCTGTCGCAGCACAGCGAGCCCGTGCCCGGCAGCTGTGTGCTCGTCACCCTCGAGGGCACGCGCCCGCTGCTCGTCGAGATCCAGGCCCTGGTCGACGGCGGCGGCCCCAGCCCGCGGCGCCTGTCCGTGGGACTGGAGCGCGACCGCCTGGCCATGCTGCTCGCGGTGCTGCATCGCCACGCGGGTGTGGCCTGCGCGGACCAGGACGTGTTCGTCAACGCCGTGGGCGGCGTGCGCATCAGCGAGCCCGCGGCCGACCTGGCGGTGATGCTGTCCATCACCAGCAGCCTGCGTGGCCGCGCATTACCGAAGGGCTTCATCGCCTTTGGCGAGGTGGGCCTGGCCGGCGAGGTGCGCCCCGCGCCGCGCGGCCAGGAGCGCCTGAAGGAGGCCGCCAAGCTCGGCTTCACCATCGCCGTGGTGCCCAAGGCGAATGCGCCAAAGAAGCCCATTGCCGGCCTCACGATCCACGCCGTGGAGCGCGTTGACGACGCCATGGATGTGGTGCGCGGCCTGGGCTGATCACGGGATTGCAACTACGCACGATCCACAGCCGTGCCTTGGCTCACGCATAGCACAATGCGCCCATGAATTTGCGCAAGATCCTCATCCCGCTGGGCATCGTCGCCCTCGTGTTTGCCGCCTACCGCGCCTATGGCCCGCAGGGCATTCTCACGGTGAGCGGTGGCCTGGTCATGTGGGCGCTGCTGCACTACACGCGCCTCATGAACGTGATGCAAAAGGCGCGGCACAGCCCCATCGGCTATGTGGGCAGCGCCGTGATGCTGAACGCCAAGCTCAAACCCGGCGTGAACCTGATGCATGTGATCGCCATGACGCGCGCGCTGGGCGAGCAGCTGTCGGCCGAGGGTCAGGACCCCGAGATCTACCGCTGGACCGACGGCACGCAGTCGCATGTGACCTGCGAATTTGTCAATGGCCGTCTGCTGCGCTGGGAGTTGGTGCGTCCAGCGCCGCCTCAGGAGAGTGCCGCCGAGTCCGGCGCGCCGGCTGGCGAATCGTAAAATGTCCGGCTTTGCGACCTTCTCAGTTCTCTAAAGGATCACCATGAGCCCCGTTGTTCCCTCCATGGCCGACCGTGACGGCAAGATCTGGATGGATGGCCAGATGGTGGACTGGCGCGATGCCAAGATCCACGTGCTGACCCACTCGCTGCATTACGGCTGCGGCGCCTTCGAGGGCGTGCGCGCCTACAAGACCGAGCAGGGCACGGCCATCTTCCGCCTGCAGGAGCACACCGACCGCCTGTTCAACAGCGCCAAGATCCTGCGCATGAAGCTGCCGTTCACCAAGGACGAGGTGAACGAGGCCCAGCGCGCCGTGGTGCGCGCCAACCAGCTCGAATCCTGCTACCTGCGCCCGCTCACCTGGATCGGCTCGGAAAAACTCGGCGTCTCGCCCAAGGGCAACAAGATCCATCTGATCGTGGCGGCCTGGGCCTGGGGCGCCTATCTGGGCGAGGAGGGCATGCAGCGCGGCATCCGCGTCAAGACCAGCAGCTTCACGCGCCACCACGTCAACATCACGATGACGCAGGCCAAGGCATCGAGCAACTACACCAACTCCATCCTGGCCAACATGGAGGCCACGGACGACGGCTACGACGAGGCCCTGCTGCTCGACAGCGCCGGCTTCGTCTCCGAGGGCTCGGGCGAGAACGTGTTCATCATCAAGGACGGCGTGGTCTACACGCCCGACCTCTCGGCCGGCGCCTTGAACGGCATCACGCGCAACACCGTGCTGCACATCTGCAAGGACCTGGGCCTGGAGCTGGTGCAAAAGCGCATCACGCGCGACGAGGTCTACATCGCCGACGAGGCCTTCTTCAGCGGCACGGCCGCCGAGATCACGCCGATCCGCGAGCTCGACCGCGTCACGATCGGCAGCGGCAGCCGCGGTCCGCTGACCGAGAACATCCAGACGGCCTTCTTCGACATCGTCAACGGCCGCAACCCCAAGTACGCCCACTGGCTCACCAAGGTCTGAACACGCCATGCCTCAAGCAATCGTTGAACTGCTCGCCAAGGACCTGGATGGCAACGGCGGCGTGCACTGCCCCAACCCCAAGGCCGACATGAAGCTGTGGAACGGCCACCCGCGCGTCTTCCTGGAAATCGCCCACCAGGGCCAGGCACAGTGCCCGTATTGCGGCACGCTGTACCGGCTCAAGGCGGGCGAGGTGCTCAAGGGCGGGCATTGATCGTTTGCCGGGCGACTGCCGGGCTGCCGCCCCAGTCTATTTGCACCCCAGAACCATGCAGGCGCAAGCCATGGCGCAGCGCCCCCTGAGGGTGCTGCACTTCGTCACCGGCGGCTTCTCCGGCGCCACCCAGGTGGCGGTCGATCTGTGTCTGGCGGCGCAGGACGAGCCCGGCATGCAGACCCTGCTGGTGCTCAGGCGCAAGCGCAATACCTCGGCGGCGCGCGTGCAGGCGCTGCGCGACCAGGGCCTGCAGGTGCAGGTCGTATCCAACTGGCTGCATGCGCTCACCGTTTGGGAGCTGCGCAGGATCATCCGCACCTGGCGCCCCGACGTGGTCTTTGCCCACGGCTTCAGCGACCATATCTGGGGCCGCAGCGCCGCAGTGGCCGAGGGCGTGGCACGCATCTACCACGTCGAGCACAACGCACGGGAGCGCTACACGCCGCGGCGCCTGCGCCAGGCGCTGGCGCTGCAGCCCCATACCCAGGCCAGCATAGGCGTGTCAGAGGGCGTGCGCACGGCGTTGGTGGAGCGTGGCTTTGCGCCCGATCGCTGCGTGGCGATTCCCAATGGCATCGCGTTGGAGCGCTTTCCAGACAACCTGCTGCCGCCGCGCTGGGAACAGCGCGAGGCGGCCATCCTCATGGCCTCGCGCTTTGCCCGGCAAAAGGACCATGCCACGCTGATTGAGGCCCTGGCCCTGCTGCGTGAGCGCGGCGCGAGACCAGTGCTGTACCTGGCCGGCGCCGGCAGCGCTCGCCTGCGGCGCAAGGCCGAGGCACTGGTGCGCCAGCTGGGCCTGCAGCAGCAGGTACGCTTCCTGGGCAATGTCGCCGACCTGCCGCAGCGCCTGGCCGCCACCCAGGTGTTCGTGCTGTCCACCCATTGGGAGGGCATGCCGCTGGCCTTGGTCGAGGCGATGGCGGCCGGTTGTGCCTGTGTCGCTTCGCAGGTTCTGGGCGTGCGTGAGGTGATCGAGCATGGCCGCACCGGCCTCTTGGTGCCCCACGCCGATGCCGCTGCGCTCGCCGATGCCCTGCAACAGCTCTTGCAAGACCCGGCGCTGGCAAGCCGGCTGGGGCAGGCGGCCCGCAGCCGCGCCCTGGCCGTCCACGGGCGTGACCTCATGTGGCAGCGCTATCGTGCGCTGCTAAAAGTGCCTGGAGCACAGGATTGATGACAGAAAACACCCGTATTCCCGCAGCCATTACAACGCTGGCCGCCTTTTTGCTGGCGGCGTTGGCCGTGTGGGTGCCCTCTGGCTACTCCTATGGCGCCTTGCTGCTGCTGCTGGGTGCGCTGTGCTTTGCGCCGCGCTGGCTGCGCCAGCGCCCCGAACCGGCAACCATGTGGCTGGCGCTATTGCTGGCTGGCATGGGCTGCATGTGGTTCTTGCTGTCGCTGGACCTGGGCGTTGCGCGCTGGGACAAGGGCAGCAAGTGGTTGCTTGGCGTGCCCTGCCTGTTTTTCATCGTCGCCTATCCCCCGCAGCCGCGGGCTTTCGTTGCCGGGCTGCCCATCGGTTGTATCGGCATGGGAGGGCTGGCCCTTTGGCAGACCTGGGGCCAGGGGCTTGAGCGCGCCACCGGGTTCACCAATGCCATCCAATGGGGCAACGCGGCCCTGTTGCTGGCCTGCATGGCCATGGTGTGTGCGGCCGTGTTCTGGCGCCGGCGCGCCTGGCCGTGGCGGCTCGTGATGTGTCTGGCCGCGGTGGCGGGCATGACGGCCTCGCTGCTGTCGCAGTCGCGCGGTGGCTGGTTGGCCTTGGGCCTGGTGTTTCCGGTGTTGCTGTGGCAGGCCCGTCAGATTCGGCCGCGCATGTTTAGCCGCCTGCTGCTGGCCTCGCTGGGCCTGCTGGCCGTGATCGGCGCGGTGGTACTGCTCACCCCCAGCCTGAACGAAAGAGTCCTGCTCGCGGAAACCGAGATCCAGGGTTATCTGAATTCGGGGAATGGAACGACGTCGGTGGGCAACCGCCTGGACCAATACCGCCTGGTATGGCAGATGATTCCGCAGAAACCCTGGTTCGGTTGGGGCGCTCATGGTTTTGTGGAGGAGATGCAGCGGCGCGTCGCCAATGGCGAGTATCCGCAGACGATGCTGCACTACCCGCAGATTCACAATGACTTTCTCGATGTCTGGGTCAAGGTCGGCATCCTGGGTGTGTTGTTGCAGGCGGCGCTGTTCGCCTATGTGCTGTACCTCTTCTGGCCCAGCCCCGGGCGCCTGCGGCCGTGGCCCGAGGATTCTGCCGACTGGCACATGGCCCTGGCCCTGCGCGTCATGGGCAGCCTGATGCCGGTGACGTTCCTGATGTTCGGCATGTCGCAGCCCTTCTTCAACCACAACAGCGGGATCATGGTGTTTGTGTTCTACACCATCGTGCTGTGGGCGGCGCTGCGTGGCCTGGAGCGTGGCGTCCCATCGTTGAGCCGGACGAAGGGATGACTTGGCTCAGCGTTCTGGTGCCCGTCTACAACGTCCAGGACTATCTGGAGGAATGCCTGTGCTCCGTGGTGGAACAGCTGCCGGCCGATGGCGGGGTGCAGGTGCTGGTGCTCGACGACTGCTCCACCGACGGCTCCTGGGCGCTGATGCAGCGGCTGGATGCGCGCTGGCCCGGCCGCCTGCAGCTGCTGCGCCATGAACGCAACGGCGGTTTGAGCGCGGCGCGCAACACCATGATCGATGCCGCCACGGGCGACTACCTGTGGTTCCTGGACTCCGACGACAAGCTGCTGCCCGGCGCCATCGCCGGCCTGCAGGCCATCGTGAACCGGCATGCGCCCGACGTGGTGCTGTGCGACTTCCGGGTCTGGCGCGAGCGGCTGCGGCTCAAGCACCGGCTGCGTGGCGAGGGCCATCGGCGCAGCTTCGACGGCCCGGCCGGGCGCCTGGTGCATGAGCCTGGCCGGCTGCTGGCGGGCATGCTCATGACCGGCGAGCTGCACGCCTGGTCCAAGATCTCGCGCCGCGCGCTCTGGGGCGCTGCCGATGCGGACGGCCTGCGCTTTCCCGTGGGCCGCTATTTCGAGGACATGGCCACCATGCCCCTCATGGCGCTGCGCGCCGACAGCTTCTTCTATGAACCCCGTCCCTGGGTGGCCTACCGGCAGCGCGGCAGCAGCATCCTGGCCACCATGACCACGCCCAAGGCGCTGGACCAGTCGGCCGCACTGCTGCCCCTGGCGCGCGCCCTGCAGGGCCGGCCGGAGCTGCAGCAGCACGCGCTGCGCCTGGCCCTCGCGCACCAGGCCGCGCGGGCCCTTGGGGGGGCCATGCGCCATGTCTGCCAATGCCAGCCGGGCGATGGGCAGCAGCAGCCATCCGTCCTGGCCGAGCGCCTGCGGCAGAACTTTCGGGCCACCTCGCCGCTGGCCCCCGAGGCGCTGGCGCTTGCCTATCTGCGTCGCGGCTGGTGGTTGCGCCGGCGCAGGTTTCTGCGCTGGTTCCATGCCCTGCCTGCTCGATGAGCGAGGGTGCGCGTCGGCCCGAAGTCACTGCAAAACAGGCCCGTAGCACCCTGCTTTCAAGTGCGTGAAGCTATTTGATTGATAGCTTATTGCAGGCGTCCCGCCACTCCCGCGCCAGCAGCGCCACCAACTCGCCGGCCGGCAATGCCCGCGCCGCCCCCACGCCCTGGCCGGCCCACAGCGCGATGTGGTCGGCGTCGCCGGCCTGTGCGGCGGCGCGGCGTATCGGGCCCATGAGCGCGTTCTGCACCGGGTAGGCGGGGATGTCGGCCTCGTGCGGCTGCAGCGTGCGCATCGCCTCGTTCAGGATGCCGCGCGCCGGACGGCCCGAGAAGATGCGCGTCAGGCGCGTGTCCGTGGCCCGGGCGCTGGCCATGGCGGCACGCTGCGCGGGGACGATGGCCGACTCGGGGCACGCCAGGAAGGCTGTTCCCATCTGCACCGCCTGCGCGCCCAGGGCATGGGCGGCGGCGATGGCGCGCCCGTCCATGATGCCGCCGGCGGCGATCACGGGGATGGTCAGCGCATCCACGCAGGCCGGCACCAGTGACAGGGTGCCGATCTGGCTGCCGTCCCAGTCGCCCAGAAAGGTGCCGCGGTGGCCGCCGGCCTCCATGCCGCTGGCGACCACGGCGTCTGCGCCCACCTGCTGCCAGGCCAGCGCCTCGGCCACGGTGGTGGCGGTGCCGATGACGTAGCTGCCGGCCTCGTCCTTCAGGCGCTGCACCTGGGCCGCGTTCAGGATGCCGAAGGTGAAGCTGGCGACCGCCGGGCGGGCGGCGATCAGCGCCTCGAACTGCGCGCCGAAGTCCTCGCACCAGCGCGCCGGCAGGCTGGGCGCCAGGCCAAAGCGCGCATAGAGGGGCGCGAGGCGCTCCAGCGCCGCGGCCACCTCGGCGGCGTCGGGGTGGGGCTGCTCCAGCACGAACAGGTTCATGCCAAAGGGTCTGTCGGTGGCGGCGCGCACGGCGGCAGCGGCCTCCCGCATGGCCTGGGGCGAGCGCATGCCGCAGCCCAGAAGGCCCAGGCCCCCCGCGGCCGACACGGCGGCCGCGAGCTGCGGCGTGTCCGATCCCGTCATGGGCCCCTGGATGATAGGCAGGGTGATGTCCAGGCGTTGCAGCAGGCGGTTCATGGGTCAGCTCCGGGATGGGGGTTCAACGATGTTCTGCAGCGCCTCACGCAGCGCGACGAGCGCCGGCGTGGCGTAGCCGGGGCGGTGCACCAGCACGGTATCGCAGGGGCCCAGCGCCACCCATTGCAGCGCCGGCGGCTCGCGCAGCAGGTCCAGCACCGACTGCGGCACCACGCCGGCGCAGCGGCCGGCGGCCACGCAGGCCAGGATGGCGGGGTAGGAGGCGAGCTCCAGCACTTCGACCGGGGCGCCGGCCTGGCGCATCCAGTCCTCGCCGATGCGCCGGTAGCTGCAGCCCTGGGCGAACGCGGCCAGCAGGTGCAGGCGCAGGTCGGCCGGGGTTTGCACGGGCGGGTGGCTCGCGGGCAGGGCCAGCAGCAGCGACTCGGTGCACACCCGCTGGCGCGCCACGGGCGTGTCCTCTTCCAGCCCCGGCGGCGGCCAGGCGACCAGGGCGCAGTCGAGCTGGTGCGCCAGCACCTGCTCCACCAGCTGGCGTGACGCTCCCGTGCGCAGCTCCAGCACCAGGGCCGGCCAGCGCGCATGCAGCCGCGCCAGCGGCGCGGGCAGGCGCGTGGCGGCCGTGCTCTCCATCGAGCCCAGGCGCAGCCGACCCGTGGGTTCCCCAGGCCGCAGCGCCTGGCGCGCCTCTTCGGCCAGGGCCAGCAGGCGCTCGGCATAGGTCAGCAGGGTCTGACCCGCGGGGGTGAGCACCATGCCCCGGCCCTCGCGCAGGAAGAGCGCGCAGCCCAGCTGCTCCTCGAGCTGCTGCAGGCGCGTGGTCACATTGGACTGGGCGCGGCCAAGCCGCTCGGCGGCGCGGGTGACGCCGCCCTCCTGGGCTATGGCGCGAAAGATGTCCAGTGCGAGCAGGTCCATGAAATCTGCTTGTGAGATGATTTGCAAAAAATCAATATCAAAAACAGATTCTATGACTGCGACTCCTGACGCGCCCAAGCCCTGGTCCGACCGGCCCGCGGCCATCGCCCTGGCCGGCCTGCTGGCGCTGGCCGTGGCCATGGGCGTGGGGCGTTTTGCCTTCACGCCGCTCCTGCCCATGATGCTGCACGACGGCGTGCTCACGCTGGCCGCGGGCAGCTGGCTGGCCACGGCCAACTACATCGGCTACCTCGTGGGCGCGCTGGCCTGCATGGCCCTGCCCTGGGTGACGCCCGGCCTGTACGCGCTCTGGCACCCGGCGCGGCTGGCGCGCGCTGGGCTCGTGGCCACGGTGCTGCTGACCGTGGCCATGGCCCTGCCGCTGCCCGCCACCTGGCCCCTGCTGCGCTTTGCCGCGGGCGTGGCCAGCGCCTTCGTGCTGCTCAACGTGTCGGCCTGGTGCATGGTGCGCCTGGCGGTGCTGGGGCGGCCGGCCATGGGCGGGCTGATCTTCTGTGGGCCGGGCGTGGGTATTGCGCTCACCGGCCTGGCCGCCAGTGCCATGGTGGCGGCGCAATGGCGTGCGGCATCGGGCTGGCTCGTGTTTGGCCTGCTGTCGGTGCTGTTGTGCGCGCTGGTCTGGCCCGTGGTGCGCGGCCGCGCCGCCAGGGCGGGCGCGCCGCACCCGGCGGCTGCGGCCCATGCCCAGGGGGGCGGCACGGCGCTGGCGCGCGGCGTCCATGCGCTGGCCTATGGGCTGGCGGGGCTGGGCTACATCGTCACCGCCACCTTTCTGCCGGTGATCGCGCGCGGCGCGCTGCCGGCGGGCTCGCCCTGGCCCGATCTGTTCTGGCCCATGTTCGGCGCCGGCGTGGCCGTGGGCGCGGCGCTGAGCACGCGCGCGCCCATGACCTGGGACCGGCGCTGGCTGCTCGTGGCCGCCTACGCCATGCAGGCGCTGGGCATCGCCGTGGGGCTGTGGTGGCCCACGCCGGCGGGCTTTGCGGCAAGCAGCGTGCTGCTGGGCCTGCCGTTCACGGCCATCACCTTCTACGGCCTGCAGGAGGCGCGGCGGCTGTGGCCGGCGTCGGGCGACAGCTTTGCGAGCCTGATCACGGCCGTCTACGGCCTGGGCCAGATCATGGGCCCGCCCATGGTGGCCTGGCTGCTCGCGCGCGGCACCCAGGCCCAGGGTTTTGCCCAGGCGCTGGCGCTGGCGGCGGCGGCGCTGGTGGCGGGGGGCGTGATGTACGCGGCGTCGGCCTGGCGCTGGCCGCCACGGCGCTGAATCCCGGATTGCGAACCTGCTCTCAGGACGACTTGCCAACCAGCCGAGAGCTCCAGTCCTCGGCGCTGGTGTTCTCCAGCCGCCGGCTGAACAGCCTGTGCCATGAGGGCGGCAGCGGCAGCGTGAGGATCTGGCGCAGGGTATCGGGCGTGCAGTCGCGTTCGGCGATCACCTGCAACAGCCGGGCGATGGTCCAGTCAGGGTGCGGCCGATGCCGCAGCACGACGTCGTCGCCGGCCCGCACCTGGCCGGGTTGCAGCACGCGCAGATACCAGCCGGCGCGCAGGCTGGTCTGCACGCGCAGCGCCATGTCGGGCACCGCAAAGCGGTCGTTGAGCTTCCAGCAGGGCTGGCGGCCCTGGCTGACCTCGAAGCGGGCGCTGCCCACCTGCCACTGGTCGCCTATGCAGACCTGGGTTTCGTCGATGCCGTCCAGGCTGAAGTTTTCACCAAACGCGCCCGGTTTTTCCAGCAAGGCCTGCGCCTGTGCGTGATCTGCAAGCTCCTGACGCCAGGGCAGGTACCGCGGCCAGGCGTAGCAGTGCACGGCCTTGTCGGGACCGCCATGCACGCGCGGGTCGCCCTGCTCGTCGCCCTCCAGGCCCAGCGGGCCTACGCGGACCGATCCGTTCAGCACGTGTTTGTCGATGCCGCTGCGGCTGCCGGGGCGGGTGTAGGCCAGCGCGCGGCCGGTGAGTACGGCGCGCAGCTGGGCGATGGACTGCAGGGGCGTGGTATTCATGGCGTTGGCATGTCGGGGCGTGGGCAGCCCTGCGCGTCGCAGCCACTGTCGCTGTCGTTGGCGCGGGGCTGCGTCGTGGTGGCTGGCAGCGCGGGCTCGGTCAGCAGCTGGCCCAGCAGCGCGCCCAGGCGCAGGTCGTCCAGATGGCCGAAATGGTGCAGGCGCATGCGGCCCTCCTTGTCCAGCACCACCAGGCTGGGCGTGCCCTGCAGCATGAGTGCTTCCATGGAGAGCGGAATACCGCGCGTGGCGTGCGGTTGATCCAGTGCGATGGGAAAGCGCAGCCGGTACTCGTGGATGAAGGCCTGAAGCGCAGCGGGCGTGCCCTGGACTGCGTGGTGCTCGAACACCGTGTGCAGGCCTATGACCACCACCTGGTCCTGCGAAAACGCCTCGTGCACGCGCTGCGCCTGTGGAATGCCTTTTTCCACGCACCCGGGGCACAGCATCTGAAAGGCGTGCAGCACGACGACGCGCCCGCGCAGGCCCTCCAGCGTGATCGGCTCGCGCGTGTTGAACCATTGCGCCACCTGCAGCGGCGGCGCGGCGGGGCGGTAGTCGCTGGCCATGCCTGCCTACCGGGTCAGCTGCGCACCATGGGCACTGCGGGCCGTCGGAAAACGCTGGAATGGGCACTCGATGGGCACCCCCTCCCACGCGGTTTCCAGCATGTCAAGATGACCCTCGAGGCCCGCGCCGGCCTTGGCCGCGTCCTCGCTAGCGGGGATCTGAAGCGTCAGCGTCGGCGTGGCGCCGGCGCCAGCGGGCGCCAGTTCCCAGCGCATCGGGCGCTCAGCTTCGCGGCCGAACCGGCGCGCCAGCCGCCCTTCAAAACCCGTCGCCGTGCGGTGCAGGGTGCCGATGTCGGCTGTGCTCATGGCTTGTTCCTTGTGGGCAATGCGAAGCCATGGGTTTTAGCAGATGAATGGGAGCCACCGCCCGAATGCCCTGCCGGGCGGCACGGTCGTGCGCCTAGCGTGCTCACCCATCGGGTGACCGCAGACGAAGCGGTCAAACTCAGTATCCGTGCGACGCACCAGAAGATGGCAAGCGGCCAACTGCCGTTTTGAGGTTCGATCGTCGGAGCTGCGGCGCGAACAGCGCAATGTGCGGGTGCCGGACCTGCGCCAGGCCGATTCGCGGAACCCGCGCGTTCACTGCCGCAGGTCGTCGGCTGCCAACGCGCCAAGGGCGGGCACCGCTTCGTGCGCCGGGTCCATCCGCCGTCGATCGACGGACTCGATCAAGTGCCGGATCCATTCCGGGTCTGCGGGCAGAGAACCAATATCGTCATCCAGACCACGCCGGACGCGCCTTGCCACTTTCCTGCAATTGGCAGGCGCCGTGGATGGCGCAGACGTCCATGCGGCCTGTGGTGAGTGGGGCCTCAGGATTGGCGAGTGATCGGCAGGCGCAGCACGAAACAGGCGCCGGTCTTGCCGTCGGCCCGGTCCTCGCAGTGAACGCTGCCGCCATGGCGTGTGGCGATGGAGCGCACCAGGGCCAGCCCCAGGCCCACGCCGCCGGAGCGCTCGCTCGCGCCGGGCAGGCGGTAGAAGGGCTCGAAGATGCGCTCGCGCTGCTCCAAGGGCACGCCGGGGCCGTGGTCGCACACGCTCAGCACCGCATCATTGGCCTCGCGCCGGATGGTCAGCGTGATCTCGCCATGGCTGTAGCGGCGCGCATTCTCCAGCAGGTTGCGCACTGCGCGGCGCAGCAGCTTGGCGATGGCCGGCACCTCGATGGCGGCGCCGTCGCCCACCTGCAGCTCCGCATCGACGCGCACGCCTTCCTCCACCGCCAGGCCCACCAGGTCCACGGGTTCGAAGGTGCCGACCTCGGCCGCGCCCGAGTCGAGCCGGCTGGCCAGCAGAATCTCGTCCACGAGTTGGTCGAGCTCGGCGATGTTGCGCTCGATCTCGGCGCGGAACGCAGGCGAGGGCGTGCCGTCCTGCATCAGCTCCAGCCCCATGCGTATGCGCGTGAGCGGCGAGCGCAGCTCGTGCGAGGCGTTGGCCAGCAGTGACTTGTGCGACTGCACCAGGGCCTCGATGCGCGCCGCGGCGGCGTTGAACTGGTGCGCCAGGTCGGCCACCTCGTCCTGGCCCTGTTCGGCCGCGCGCACCGACAGATCGCCCTCGCCAAAGCGTTGCACGCTGCGCTGCAACAGCTCCAGTCGCTGCAGCAGGCGGCGGATGATGGGGAAGACGCCCACGGTGACGGCCATGCCCACCAGGGCCAGAATCCACAGAAAGCCCAAAGGCGGGCGGAACCACGCTGCCGGGCCGCGCTCATCGGGGCGCATGCGGTGCGTGCGCGGCGACAGGTACAGCTCGTAGGCCGTGCCGTTGTCGGCCTCGATGCGATAGAGGATGCCCTCGCGCGGATTGCCCCGCTGGCGCACGGCCACGCCATCGACCAGCGTGCGGCCCAGGCTGTCGGTGATCAGAATGTCGCGCGTGGGCAGCTGGTGCTGGTTCTGGTTTTGGTTCTGCTCGGCCGCCCAGCGCCAGGCAAAACCGACGGCAAAGGCGAACACCAGCACGCCGCCCACCACGGCCAGCCAGATGCGCAGGTACAGGCGCCGGGAAAAGGGGCTGAGCAGCGACATGCGAGGGCGCCTCTTGCGCGGTCAGTCTTGCTGCTTCGCAAACACATAGCCCACGCCGCGCACGGTGAGGATGCGCCGCGGGCTCTTGGGGTCCTGCTCGATGGCGGCACGGATGCGGCCCATGTGCACGTCGATGCTGCGGTCGAAGGCCTCGAGCTCGCGGCCGCGCACGGCCTCCATGATCTGGTCGCGCGTGAGCACACGGCCCGCGCGTTCGGCCATGGCGACCAGCAGGTCGAACTGGTAGGACGTCAACTCCGCCGGCTCACCCGCCACGCTGATGGTGCGCGCGTCGCGGTCTATCTCCAGGCTGCCAAAGCGCAGCAGCGTGGCCGCGGCGGGTTGGACCCCGGCCTCGCGCCGGCGCAATATGGCGCGAATGCGCGCCAGCAGCTCGCGCGGCTCGAAGGGCTTGGGCAGGTAGTCGTCTGCGCCTATCTCCAGGCCGATCACGCGGTCCATGGGGTCGCCCTTGGCGGTCAGCATCAGCACCGGTACCTGGGCCGCGGGTCCCTGCAGCGCGCGTATGCGCCGGCACACCTCCAGGCCGTCCATGTCGGGCAGCATCGGGTCCAGGATCACCAGGTGGGGCAGATCGTTGTCCTGCAGCTGCGCCAGGCCGCTCGCGCCATCGGCCATGTGCGTGACGTGCAACCCGGACTGGCCCAGGTACTCGCCCACCATCTGCGCGAGGCGGTGGTCGTCTTCGATCATGAGCAGTTGCGAGTTCATGGCGGGCATCTTGGCTTGGGGCTGTCGGGTTGTGTTGAACTACAGGTAAAGCTTGTGTAAATGCAAATTCGATAGCTATTTACGCTTGTGTATCAACTGCTTGAGGCGGTTCTTGCCCTCGAAGCCAGCCACACCAGCAGCAGCACCGGCAGCCCCAGCAGCGCCGTGCCGGTGAAGAACGCGCCGTAGCCGTGCGCGTCCACGAACTGGCCCGAGAAGCCCGCCAGCCACTTGGGCGCGAGCAGCATCATGGAGCTGAACAGCGCGTACTGCGTGGCCGAGTACTGCACATTGGTCAGGCCCGACAGATAGGCGATGAAGGCCGCCGAGGCAATGCCGCCGGCCAGGTTGTCGGCGCTGACCACCAGCACCAGTGCACGCACGTCATGGCCATGCTGGCCCAGCCAGGCAAACAGCAGGTTGGACAGGGCGGAGAGCACGGCGCCCAGCATCAGCACGCGCATCACGCCCAGGCGCATGGACAGCACGCCGCCGACGAAGGCGCCGGCCAGCGTCATGACCACGCCGAAGACCTTGGTGACGGCGGCCACCTCGTCCTTGCTGTAGCCCATGTCCACGTAGAAGGGGTTGGCCATGATGCCCATGACCACATCGCTGATGCGGTAGACGGCGATGAGCGCCAGGATCAGCGCCGCCTGCCAGCGGTAGCGGGCGATGAAGTCGGCAAACGGATCGACCACCGCGCCCCTGAGCCATTCGCCCAGGCCGCGCGCGGGCGCCAGCGGCCGGGGCTGGGGCTCGGGCGAGAGCAGCACGGTGGCCGTGCCCACCAGCATGGACGCCGCCATGACCAGATAGGCCGTGGCCCAGGCGCCGGCCTGGTAGCCGGACGCGCCATCGACCTCGGCGCGCGCGGCGATCCACAGCACGCCCGCGCCGGCCCAGATCATGGCCAGGCGGTAGCCCGTCTGGTAGGTGGCGGCCAGCGCCGCCTGGCGCACGGCGCTGGCCGACTCGATGCGAAAGGCGTCGAGCGCAATGTCCTGCGTGGCCGAGCCAAAGGCCACCAGCAGCGCGTACCAGACCATCGTGTCGAGCCCCTGGCGCGGGTCGGTCAGCGCCATGCCGACGAGGCCGGCGATCACCAGCGCCTGCGCCAGCAGCAGCCAGCTGCGCCGCCGCCCGAGCCAGCGCGTGATGAGCGGCAGCGGCAGGCGATCGACGAGGGGCGACCAGACCCACTTGAACGCATAGGCCAGGCCCACCCAGGAGAGATAGCCGATGGTCGTGCGGTCGATGCCCGCCTCGCGCAGGCGAAAGCTCAGCGTGCCCAGCACCAGCAAGAGCGGCAGGCCGGCGGAGAAGCCCAGCGCCAGCATGCGCAGGCTGGCGGGCTCCAGGTACACGCGCCAGGCCGCGAGCCAGGAGCGGCGGGCGGCGGGTGCGGCAGGGGCAGGGGTGGATGAGGCGGGGGTGACGGTCTTGTCGGGCATGGGAAGGGGCGCTTGCGGGCGCTGGGATTATCCGGCCCCCGCGCCCTGGCGACGCTGCGGCCCTACCATTGCGCCATGGCCCGCGTCGCCCCCTCCCTCGTCGAACCCAGCTGCTCCGTGCGCCGCTACAACGGCGAGCGCGGCGCGCACGAGCATGGCTTTGCGCAAATCCTCTATGCGCTCGACGGCAGCATGGAGCTGGACATCGCCGGGCGCGCGGCCCTGGTGGACGGCGCCAGCGGCATCGTCATCCCCGCAGGGGTGGACCACGGCTACTGCGCCGAGCGCAGCGCGCGCATTCTGGTCATCGACGCGCCCGAGCAACCGGGCCTGTCGCGCATGCGCCGCTTTGCCGTGCCCCCGCACTGGCGCGGGCAGGCGCCGGCGCCGCAGGCCGTGGCGGCGTGCGTGGCCGCCGTGCTGCAGGCGCCGGGCCTGCTGGCGCGCCGGCGCATCGACCTGCCGCGCCTTGCCGAGCAGGTGCAGCCGGCCCTGCACCAGGACTGGCCCACGGCCCGCCTGGCCGCGCTGTGCCACCTGAGCGCGCAGCGCTTTCACGCGCGCCTGGTGGAGCTGACCGGCCGCACGCCCCAGGCCTGGCTGCGCGACCTGCGCCTTACCCGCGCGGCGCAGCTGCTCGCGCGCGGCCAGCCGCTGGAGACCACGGCCCTGGCCTGCGGCTACGCCAGCGCCAGCGCCCTGGCCTACGCCCTGCGGCGCGAGCGCGGCGTGGGCGCACGCGATCTGCGGCGCTTGAATGCTATTGAATAGATAGTCGAAGGTGCTTGCGGGGCGAGCGTTTTGGACTGTTTCTCCCTCTCCCGCATGCGGGAGAGGGCAGGGGTGAGGGTGGGCCGTGGTGGGCACCACGCCCGTGTGCCCCTACACCCCCACCCTCTCCCCCAAGGGGGCGAGGGCGCACAGCCCGCACTACGCGCGTTGCTCGATAGTTGGCCGCCCCGCAGCCCGCACCATTGCCGCATGAACACTGCACGACATTCCGCCCGCGGCATCGCGCTGGTGCTGCTGGCCGCCATGCTCTGGGGCACGACGGGGACGGCGCAAAGCATGGCGCCGGCCCAGCTCTCGCCCTACTGGGTGGGGGCGCTGCGCCTGGTCATCGCCAGCGGCTTTTTTGCGCTGCTGGCCTGGGGCGCGCCGGCGCGCACCGGCCACTGGCCCTGGGCGCGCGTGCTGCTCGCGGGGGGCTGCATCGCGGCCTACAACCTGAGCTTCTTTGCCGGCGTCAGGCAAAGCGGCGTCGCCCTGGGCACGGCGATCGCCATCGGCAGCGGCCCGATCTGGGCCGGGCTGCTGCAGACCTGGCAGCAGCGGCGCCTGCCGCCCCTGCTGTGGTGGCTGGGCACGCTGGTGAGCGTGGCCGGCGGCGCGGCCATGGCGCTGGGCCAGGGCGGCGGCCTGCACCTGAGCGGCTTGGGTGTGGGGCTGTGCCTGCTGGCGGGGCTGTCGTATGCCGTCTATACGCTGGCCAACAAGCATCTGGTGCTGGCGCTGGGCCCGGCGCGTGCCAACCTGGCGGTGTTTGCCGGCGCGGCGCTGCTGTCCGTTCCCTGGGCCTGGGCGCTGGGCGGGGCGCTGCAGGCGGGTGCCGGCGCCTGGGGCGTGGTGCTGTTCCTGGGGCTGGTGAGCACCGGCGTGTCCTACCTGCTGTTTTCCAGCGGGCTGCGCCATGTCTCGGGCGCCACGGGGGTCACGCTGGCGCTGGGCGAGCCGGTGACGGCCTTCGTGCTGGCGGTGTGGGTGGTGGGCGAGCCGCAGCTGGCGCTGGCCTGGCTGGGGCTGGGCGCGGTGCTGGCGGGCCTGCTGCTGGTGGTGTGGGCCGAGCTGCGTGCGCAAACGCCGGTGCATTGATGGCCGGCATGGCCGGCCCCTATGGCTGTACGTGCAGACGGATGTGAAAGCGGTTGATCACCGAGGCGTCGCCCTCCCAGTGGCGCCAGTACTTCAGTGTGACCTCACCCGAGCCGGCCTTCTTGCCCTTGAAGACAAAGGCCACGAGCCCGCCCGAGCCCACGCCGCTGGCCTGGTACTGGGGTTCGGCCGCCACTGGCTCCAGGACGCTCTTGTTGAAATGGTCGATGGCCCAGCGGTAGCCGCTGGTGGCGTTCTCTGGCAGGTTGATGCGTACCGACTCGCCCAGGCGGATGTCCACGGTCCGGCCATTTTCAGTCTCTGTGATGGATAGCATGCGTGGTGGCTCCTTTGTGGAGTAGGCCTCGTCCCCCGCGCTGGCGGCGGGACTGTTGCATGCCGCCACCAGCACGGCGGCAGCGAGCAACGGCATGGACGAGATCCCGATCACGCAGCGTAACCCAAGAGGCGTTCAGAGCGTCGCGCCGTAGCTCTCGTTGAAGAAACCGGCATTGATATAGGCCTCGCTGGCGTAGGCGAAGCCGTGGTCGCCCCAGGTCGTGCCCCAGCTGTTGCGAATGATGAAGCGCTGGTCGGCCGTATAACCCACGATGCACACCGCATGCCCGCCGCGCACGGTCTTGGGCTGGAAGGTGTCGAGTTTTCCATGGGTTGCCGTGGCATTATCCCAGGTGGCATCCACACTCAGGCCCGCCAGAATGGGGCCATGCGCGGCAAGCCAGGCGCGCCAGTCGCCGAGATTCTTGGCCAGGTTGAAATACGATGCAATGCGCCGGGTGGCGGCGGTGGCGTAAAACGTGTTTTCATTGCCCGTGTACATGGCATTGCCAATATGAAATGGCAGCATGGACTCCGGCACGGCGCCATATTTGCGCAGAATATCCATCGCGGCCTTGAGGCTGGTGCCGGCTTCTTCGATGAAGGTTTCCGGGCGGCTCGTGTATTCGTCGGTTTCCTTGGAGGCCATCCAGGTGCAGCGCGGCGACAGCAGGCCGGGGCTGGCAATTCGGCCGGCCTTGACCATGTGGTAGCGCACCACGCCGTCGGTCGATGCCCAGCCGACGCAGGAGCCGGTATTTTCCTGGTTGCCGATCTGCCACCAGCTGGCACGCAGATCGACGCTGGCGGGTGGGGCCGCCGGCGGCGCGGCGATGGCGGCCGAAGCAATCGCATGTTCCATGCCCCAGTCGGTTTCTGTCTTGTGAGAACTCACAAGATTGCAGATGCGATGCGCTTCGGGTCTTGTGCTGTGCTTGGTGCTCATGGCTATTCTCCTCGGGGTGTGAGTCAAATGACCGGTACGGATATGGGTTCTTCTGGCGTTGTTCTCAGACAAAACAGTGTGTTGGCTGGTTGGCGGTGTACTCCTTTCGGTTGAATGTCGTCCGGCTTGCAAAACCATGGCGAATAACTTGATGCTGACCAGAAGTTCCGGTGAATCATGGATGGCATCGTGGTTATTTGTATAGCCAAAAGAATTGGCGCCGTCTGTAAATCTGTGTAATGAAAATTCGATTTGCCGAGGACGGGTAGCCATCGATCGGTGAAGCCTTGTTTTGCATTTGTGTGCGTCTGCTTGCAATCAAGCGTCAACCAGAATTCCCGGGCGGCCGTTGGCTGGCGGAAGTTTGTTTTAAAGATGCAGAAGAAATCCATGATGATCAAAAGGCTTGCACTTGCCGTGCTTCTGGGTATGGCTGGTACCAGCGCCCTCGCCGAGGTGAACGTAAGCGTGGGCATAGGCCTTCCGGGCCTGGTCTATGCACCGCCGGTGGCCGTGTATGCGCCGCCTCCGGCTTACGTCGTGCCCGGCGCCGTGTATGCGCCGCGCCCCGTGATGGTGGCGCCGCAGCCCATGTACGCGCCGCGCTGGCGCGGCGACGACGATGACCACGATGAGTGGAGGAAATGGCGTAGGCACGAGTACAAGGAACACCGGCGCTGGCGCCGCGAGCGGGATGACCACGACGATTGAGGCCGACTCTTTTGCCTATCTATGCCCGCCCTGCACACCCAAACGCGCCCCGCTTTTCGTTGCAGATGCCCGGCATGGCCCCGGTTCTGGCTGTGCTCGCGCAGCCCAATCGAACGCGTTTTGATTGTTGATATGCCTGTCGGGTACGACCCAAGAGCTCAGCCTCTGGCTGCACGCTGGTCTGGGGCCTGTTAACGCGATGCAACGGGATCCCTTTGCGGCGCAACCCGAAGGGAAGTTCGGCACAGCCCACCCCTCGGCGTTGCGCTCCTTGTGCGTAGCGACGTACGCACAGCGTCGCGCGCCTTGATGGGCGTGCTGTGCCGAGCTTCGCGACCTCTTGCATAGCGTTAACAGGCCCTAGACTTGGGGCATGAGCCTTCGCACTACCGACCACCCCACGCCTCCACTGCGCCCGGAAGTGGGTTGCCACTGCTGCGCCGCACGCGGCGGAATCTGGCCGGCGCGCCGAGCCTTCGTGCTGGCTGCTGCCGGCGCGGCCGCGTGGCCGGCCGCGGCGCAGGTGGACGTGGGGGGTGCCTCGGGCATGCGCCGGCTGGTGCCGGCCGAGCAACTGGAGACATCGGCCACGCAGCAATATGGCCAGCTGCTGGCCCAGGCCAGGGCGCAGCGCGCGCTGGCGCCCGACGATCACCCGCAACTCGTGAAGCTGCGCGCCATTGCGCGGCGCCTCATCCCGTTTGCGGCGCAGTGGAACCCGCGCGTCGCGCAGTGGCGCTGGGAGGTCAATCTGATCGGCAGCAAGGAGATCAACGCCTTCTGCATGCCCGGCGGCAAGATTGCGTTCTATACCGGCATCCTCGATCGCCTTCAGCTCACCGACGATGAGATCGCCATGGTCATGGGCCATGAGATGGCACACGCCCTGCGCGAGCATGCGCGCTCGCGCATTGCCAAGAGCCAGGCGACCAGCATCGGCCTGTCGCTGGGCGCGCAGCTGCTGGGCCTGGGAGAGCTCGGCAATGTGGCGGCCAACCTCGGCACGCAGCTGCTCACGCTCAAGTACAGCCGTGGCGACGAGACCGAGGCCGACCTGGTTGGCCTGGAGCTGGCCGCGCGCGCCGGCTACAACCCCCAGGCCGCCGTGAGCCTGTGGCGCAAGATGGGCGAGGCCACGGGCAATGGCGGCATCGGCTTCCTGTCCACCCATCCCACGGGGCCGGACCGCATCCGCGAGCTTGAAGCCAACGTGCCGCGTGTCGAGGGCCTCTACCAGCAGGCGCGGCAGCGTTGAATATCAAAAAAGTGAGCTGCCAGCGCTTTGTGGCCGTGTGCTTCAGGCGATTTTCGAGAAATCAGGTATTGCCCACGTAGGGATTGCTGCGCCGCTCGCGCCCAAAGGTGCTCTCCGGCCCGTGGCCGGGAATGAATACCGTCTGGTCGCCCATGGGCCACAGTCGCTCTGTGATGCTGTCGATCAGCTGCTGGTGGTTGCCGCCGGGAAAGTCGGTGCGGCCAATGCTGCCCGCAAACAGCACGTCGCCCACGAAGCAGCGGTCGATCTGCGGCGCGTGGAACACCACATGGCCGGGTGTGTGGCCGGGGCAGTGGCGCACGTTCAATGTCTCCTTGCCGATGGTGACCTGGTCGCCGTCGTGCAGCCAGCGCGTGGGCGCGAACGCCAGCGCAGGCGGAAAGCCGAACATGGCGCTTTGCTGCGGCAGGCCGTCGATCCAGAACTGGTCGCCCTCGTGCGGGCCGATGATGGGCAGCGAGAGGCGCTGCGCCAGCTCGCCCGTGCCGCCCGCGTGGTCGATGTGCGCGTGCGTGAGCCAGATGGCCTTGAGCGTCAGCCCCCGCTGCCGGACCGCGGCGAGCAGCATGTCCAGGTCGCCGCCCGGGTCGATGACGGCGGCCTCCATGGTCTGGTCGCACCAGACGAGGGAGCAGTTCTGCTGAAAGGCGGTGACGGGGATCGTGAGGTAGTGGAGCATGGGGGCGATTGTCTCAGGCCTGCGGGCGCGGGCGCCTGCCGCCTTCAGCCCTGCAGCCGGGGGGCTATGGCCGCGCGCACATTGCGCACATGCGCCATGCCCGCCCGGTCCGCGGCCTCCTCGTCACCGGCCAGGATGGCCTGGCACATGGCCTGGTAGTCGCGCATGCGCACCTGCTGCAGCGTGGCCGGGCGATGCTGGGCGTAGACGATGGGCATGTGGATGGAGGGCAGCAGGCGGCGCAGCTCGCGGCTGCCGCTGGCGGCCAGCAGGGCGCGGTACAAAGCGCGGCGCGCGCCCGCGAAGGCGTCCTGGTCCTGGCCGCGGTCGGCCTCATGCAGGCGTGCGAGCGCGTCCCGGATGGGCGCGGATGGCGCGCCGGCGGCGAGCGCGCGCGCGGCGCTGCGCGCCAGCAGGCCGGTCATGCGCTCGGCCACGTCCAGCACGTCCAGCGTCTCCTGCACCGACAGCGTGCGTATCGCCGCGCCCTTGTTGCGAAACAGCTCCACCAGGCCCTGGGCCGCCAGGCGCTGCAGCGCCTCGCGCACCGAGGCGCGGCTGACGCCGAATTGCGCGGCCAGGTCCAGTTCCACCAGGCGCTGGCCCGGCACGAAACGCTGCTCGGCCAGCCCCTGCACGATGCCGTGGAACACCGTGTCGGCGGCGGATTCCGGGGTGTCGGCGGCAGGCTCGGGCGTCGGTGTGGCAGGCATGGGGCGTGGCAGGTCGGCAAGAGAAGCTGAACGTTAGCACAGCACAGCGGGGTTGTTGTCAATATTGTCTGACAATATGATCTGCAATGCGCCAGGTGTTCTGGTGAATCCGTTTGACGAGGTGCTGCATGGACTTCTCTCTTTCGCCCGAACTGCGCGCATTGCGCGACAAGGTGCGGCAATTCATTGCCGAGCAGGTGATTCCGCTGGAGGGCGACGCGCGCCAGTCGCACCACGGCCCGGACGCGGCGCTGCGCAACGAGCTGGTGGCGCGCGCCAGGGCGGCCGGCCTGCTCACGCCGCACGCCTCGCGCGAGATGGGCGGCCTGGGTCTCACGCACATCGAGAAGGCCGTGGTGTTCGAGGAGGCCGGCTACTCGTGGCTCGGCCCGACGGCGCTCAACATCCATGCGCCCGACGAGGGCAACATCCACCTCATGGAGGAGGTCGCCACGCCCGCGCAGAAGCAACGCTGGCTGCGCGGCCAGGTGGCCGGGCAGTGGCGATCGTGCTTTGCCATGACCGAGCCCGCGCCCGGCGCCGGGGCCGATCCTTCGATGCTGCAGACCACGGCCGTGCGCGACGGCGACGATTACGTGATCAACGGCCGCAAGTGGTTCATCACCGGCGCCGACGGGGCGCACTACGCCATCGTCATGGCGCGCATGGAGGACGGCTCGGCGACGATGTTCCTCACCGACATGGACCGGCCCGGGATCGTGCTGGAACGCAACATGGACGCCATGGACGCGTGCTTTGCCGGCGGCCACGGCGTGCTGCGCTTTGACAAGCTGCGCGTGCCAGCAAGCGACGTGCTCGGCGAGATCGGCAAAGGCTTTCGTTACGCCCAGGTGCGCCTGGCGCCGGCGCGTCTCACGCACTGCATGCGCTGGCTGGGCCAGGCGCGGCGCGCGCACGACACGGCCCTGGCCTACGCCCGCAAGCGCCAGGCCTTCGGAAGGCAGCTGGCCGAGCACGAGGGCGTGGGCTTCATGCTGGCCGACAACGACATGGACCTGCACACCGCGCGCCTGCACATCTGGCACACGGCCTGGCTGCTGGACCGGGGCGAGAAGGGCAACTTCGAGTCGAGCCGCGCCAAGGTCGTGTGCTCCGAGGCCGAATGGCGCGTGGTGGACCGCAGCGTGCAGATCCTGGGTGGCCAGGGCGTGACGGGCGAGACGCCGGTGATGCGCATCTTCACCGACATGCGCGCCTTTCGCATCTACGACGGCCCGAGCGAGGTGCACCGCTGGAGCATGGCGCGCAAGCTCGTGCACATGGCCGAAAAGGCCGAGGCCGAACTGCTGCGCGAAGGGGGGGCGTGAACTTGGGCAACGATGTAAAGCAGCGCTTTGGCCTGCGCGGCAAGGCACGCCGGCAGGGGCGAATTGATGGCGCTGGCAGCACTGCGGGCCCGGTCGCTGCAAGCGCCAAGGCAGCCCGGCGGTTTCGCGGCCGCCCGCAGGCGCCGCGTTTTTTGAGCGGCACAAGAAGATGCCGACGAGGGTGCATGCGGATGCTTGTTCCGGCGTGCTGCATTGCGATGGACGTCATCTTTACGGCCCCCATGCCAAGCGTGTAGGTGGGGTGGCCGGACGCCCAGAATCGTTTTGCCGGCGTCGGGCCTCAGATCGACAGGCACTCGCCTTCGACAAATACCCGCAGCTCGCCAGATTGAAATGGCGTCCATTGCTCATTGGAAGTCAGCGGCGCCGTAACCACGACGGCCACCTTGTCGGCGGGTGTGGTGTGGGCCGAGAAATCAATGCGCAGGTCTTCGTCGCACAGCTGGGCCTGCGAGAACGGGTGGCGGCGCTCGATGTAGTGCAGCTGGGTGGAGGCATGGGCCCACAGGGCCTGGCCGTTGGAGAGCAGGAAGTTGAACGTACCGTGCAGCGCGATGCGCGCCGCCAATTCGCGCAGGGTGAGCGTGAGTTCCTGAATGCTGGGCATGCCGGCGTGCGACTTGGAAAGCTCCTGCATCAGCCAGCAAAACACGTGCTCGCTGTCCGTGCTGCCCACGGGATGGAAATGGGCGTGCAGGCGTGGTCGAAAATCCTTCAGATCACCATTGTGCGCAAACACCCAGTAACGTCCCCAGAGTTCGCGCACAAAGGGGTGGCAGTTTTCCAGGCTGACCACGCCCTGCGTGGCCTTGCGGATATGGGCGATGACGTTGCGGCTCTTGATCGGGTAGCGACGGATCAGCTCGGCCACGGGTGAATCCAAGGCCCGTTCATGGTCCACGAAATGGCGCAGGCCCCGTCCCTCGAAAAAGGCGATGCCCCAGCCGTCGGTGTGATCCGCTGTGTGACCGGCACGCTGGGCAAAGCCGGTGAAGCTAAAGGTCACATCGGTCGGGGTATTGGCATTCATGCCGAGCAATTGGCACATGGCGAGCCTGGGCCGGTCGGCCGTGGAGGGGGCCTATTGCCGATCGAGCCAGAGCTTGCCGCCCGTTGCCCAGTTTTCGCGCTTCACGTCAGTGATCAGGATGTCCACGGACTCGGGCGATCCGCCCAGGATTTCGACCGAGACCCGGGTGATTTCTTCGGCCAGCTTGCGCTTTTGCTCGACGGTGCGGCCTTCCATCATTTCGATGTGGTAGGTGGGCATGGGGATCCTTAGATAAATTGGAGATTCATCATATCGGCTGCGCCTCCTGTGCATATGGTATGGGACGGGCGCATTGCGGGCAGATGCAGGCCAGGCCGCGCTGTTCGGCGGGCAGCCGCTGCAACGCGTCCGCTGCCACGGGCCGGGCCATGCACCAGCATTGCGCGGGTGACCGGCCGGCCGCCATCGCGCATTCGTTGGACTGGCCGCACAAGGGGCATTGGGAGCTGTCGGTCGCGTTCATGGCGGCAGTGTAGAAGCAACGACGGCACCCAGGGGTGCCGCCATTGCTCAAATAGCGCTGTAGCGCCCGCGTATCAAGCACAGCGCGCTACCATTTTTATGAAATCAGCGGCCGCTGGACTTGACCTTCAGGCGCCAGGCGTGCAGCAGCGGCTCGGTGTAGCCGCTCGGCTGCTCCACGCCCTTGAAGACCAGGTCACAGGCGGCCTGATAGGCCATGGACTCGTGGAAACGGCCATGCATGCGCTGGTACAGCGGATCGCCGGCGTTCTGCTGGTCCACCTTGGCGGCCATGCGCTCGAAGGTGGCGCGGACCTGGCCCTCGCTGACGATGCCGTGCAGCAGCCAGTTGGCGACATGTTGGCTGCTGATACGCAGCGTGGCGCGGTCTTCCATGAGGCCGATGTCGTTGATGTCGGGCACCTTGGAGCAGCCCACGCCCTGGTCCACCCAGCGCACCACATAGCCCAGGATGCCCTGGATGTTGTTGTCCAGCTCCTGCTGCTTCTCCAGCTCGCTCCAGTTGGGATTTGCCGAGACCGGCACGGTGAGCAGCCCGGTCAGCAGATTGTCGCGTTCGGCATCGGCGCTGGTCTTTTCCAGTTCCTGCTGGATGGCGGCGACGTTGACCTGGTGGTAGTGCAGGGCGTGCAGCGTGGCGCCCGTGGGGCTGGGCACCCAGGCGGTGTTGGCGCCGGCCTTGGGATGGGCGATCTTCTGCTCGAGCATGGCGCGCATGAGGTCGGGCATGGCCCACATGCCCTTGCCGATCTGCGCCTTGCCGCGCAGACCCATGGACAGGCCGACGAGCACGTTGTTCTTCTCGTAGGCCTGAATCCAGGCGCTGGTCTTCATGTCGCCCTTGCGGATCATGGGGCCGGCGTGCATGGCGGTGTGCATCTCGTCACCCGTGCGGTCCAGAAAGCCGGTGTTGATGAAGGCCACGCGGCTGCTTGCCGCGGCAATGCAGGCCTGGAGGTTGACCGAGGTGCGGCGCTCCTCGTCCATGATGCCGAGCTTGACGGTGCTGTCCGGAAGGCCCAACAGGCGTTCGACGCGGCCGAACAGTTCGTTGGCAAATGCCACCTCGGCCGGGCCGTGCATCTTGGGCTTGACAATGTAGACGCTGCCCGTGCGGCTGTTGCGGATGCCGTTGGCGCCCAGGCCCTTGAGGTCGTGCAAAGCGATGGCCGTGGTGACCACGGCGTCCAGCATGCCTTCGGGAATTTCCTGGCCCGCGCTGCCCCACAGGATGGCGGGGTTGGTCATCAGGTGGCCAACATTGCGCACGAACATCAGCGAGCGGCCGTGCAGCCTCACGCTCCTGCCGTCGGCGCCGACATACTCGCGGTCGGGGTTGAGGCCGCGCGTCATGGGCTTGCCGCCCTTGTCGAAGGTCTCGGTCAGCGTGCCCTTCAGGATGCCCAGCCAATTGCTGTAGCCCAGCACCTTGTCCTCGGCGTCCACGGCGGCCACGGAATCCTCCAGGTCCAGGATGGTGGACAGGGCGGCCTCGACCACCACGTCGGCCACGCCGGCGGCGTCGCTCTTGCCGATGGGGGTGGCGCGGTCGATGCGGATGTCGATATGCAGGCCATTGTTCAGCAGCAGCACGGCCGATGGCGCGGCGGCGTCACCCTGGTGGCCGACAAACTGCGCGGCATTCTTCAGGCCGGTGACGCTGCCGTCCTTGAGCGTGACGGCCAGCTTGCCGCCGCCGACCGTGTAGGCCGTGGCGTCCTTGTGCGAGCCGGCCGCCAGTGGCGCTGCCTGATCCAGAAAGTCGCGCGCAAAGGCAATCACCCTGGCGCCGCGCACCGGGTTGTAGCCCTTGCCCTTCTCGGCGCCGCCGTCCTCGGCGATCACGTCTGTGCCATAAAGCGCGTCGTAGAGCGAGCCCCAGCGCGCATTGGCCGCGTTGAGCGCGTAGCGCGCGTTCAGGATGGGCACCACCAGCTGGGGGCCCGCCTGTATGGCCAGCTCGGCATCCACATTCGTGGTGCTGGCCTTGGCTCCCTTGGGCGGCTCCACCAGGTAGCCGATGCGAGTCAGGAAGGCACGAAAGCCCGCCATGTCGCCGATGGGGCCGGGGTTGGCCTTGTGCCAGGTGTCGAGCTCCTTCTGCAGGCGGTCGCGCTCGGCCAGCAGTGCGGCGTTCTTGGGTGCGAGATCGGCGACGATGGCATCAAAACCCTTCCAGAATGCGGCTGGATCGACGCCAGTGCCGGGCAGCACCTGCTCGTTGATGAAGGCGTGCAGTTCGTTGGCCACCTGCAGGCCGTGGACTTGGGTACGTGCGCTCATGAGAAACCCCCTGGCAATGATGTGACGAAGTCGTGCCGCGCAATGCGGATCCTTGTCTGCCACTGTATTACAAATATTTCCGTTAATAAATCGCGTCAATATCTCAAAACCAATGACTTTTTGGTAAGTATTGGTCACACTGGCGTGCGCGCCGTCAAGAGACGGCAGGGCCTCATAAAATTGATAGCTGCTTGCGCCGATTGGATAGGTGTTTCAGGTCGATTGGACTTGCATTCATGGACAAACTCAAAGCGTTCGACTCCTTTGTCTCCGTGGCCACCCGGGGCAGCCTCACGGCGGCCGCCAGGGCCGAGGGGGTGGCGCCCGCCATCATGGGCCGGCGCCTGGACGCGTTGGAGGAGCACCTGGGGGTCAAGCTGCTGGTCCGCACCACGCGGCGCATCAGCCTCACGCACGAGGGCAGCGCCTTCCTGGACGACTGCCAGCGCCTGCTGGCCGACGTGGCCAACGCCGAGGCCAGCGTGTCAGCCGGCGGCGTCAAGGCCACGGGGCATTTGCGCGTGACGGCGCCAGCGGGCTTTGGCCGGCGCCATGTCGCGCCCCTGGTGCCGCGGTTTCGCGACCTGCACCCGGACGTGACGATCTCGCTGAACCTGAGCGACCGGGTGGTGGACATGGCGGGCGAGGGCTACGACTGTGCCGTGCGCGTGGGCGACCTGCCGGACTCCTCCCTGGTCAGCGTGCGCATGGCCGACAACCGGCGCCTGTGCGTGGCCACGCGCGAGTACCTTCAGCGGCGCGGCACGCCCAGGCACCCGGCCGAGCTCGCGCAGCACGACTGCCTGACCCTGTCCAGCGACGCCTCGCAGACGCGCGGCTGGGCGTTTCGCGTGCCACTGGCCGATGGCGGCGGCGCTACCGAGGTCGTGCATTTCAAGCCCGGTGGCCCGCTCGACTGCTCCGACGGTCAGGTGCTGCACGATTGGTGCCTGGGCGGCTGGGGCATCGCCTGGCGCAGCACCTGGGAGGTGGAGTCCGAAATCGCCGCCGGCCACCTGGTCGCGGTGCTGGAGGAGTTTGCCGCGCCGCCCAACGGCATCTACGTGGTGTTTCCGCAGCGCAAGCACCTGCCGCTGCGCGTGCGGCTGTGGATCGAATATCTCAAGTACCACTATGCGCAGCCCGAGTTCTGGGGGCGCAGCAACCTGCATGCCGTCGTTTCCGATGCAAAGGAATGAATCGTGATCCTTGAAGCCCTGTTGGCCTACGCCCACATCATGGCCTTCCTGATGCTGGCCACCTTCATGACCAGCGAGACGGCGCTGTGCCGCAAGGACTGGATCAACTCCGCCGTGGTGCACCGCCTCGTGTGGGTGAACCTGCTGACCCTGGTGTCGGGTCTGCTGGTGCTGCTCACGGGACTGGCGCGCACCTGGTGGGGCGTCAAGGGTCCCGGCTGGTATTGGTCGCAGCCGCTGCTGCATGCCAAGCTTGCGCTGCTGCTCATGATGCTGGCGCTGGCCCTGGCGGCCGGGCGGCGCTACCGCCGGTGGCGCGACGCGCTGGACGCGGGCGCCGGCATGCCCGCCGAGCACGAGCTGCGCGCCACCCGGCGCCTGGTGATGTGGGCGGCGCACCTGATGGTCGTCGTGCCTCTGCTGGCCGTGCTGCTGGCGCGTGGCGTGG